>JAEUHQ010000141.1 GCA_016794565.1 Planctomycetota bacterium
CTGCACATCGCCGTGCACAGCTGCATCGCGCGCAAGTCCCTGCGCTTCGAACTCGGCGCCTTCACGATGCTGCTCGCGGTGATCGCGGTCGGGCTGGCAACGACGCGGGCGCCGCGAAAGGCGATCTGGCACCGGCGCGCGTTGCTCGTCGTGCACGGGGTCCTGTTCGTCCACGCGTCGTTCTGGTTCGGCAACGCGGGCGGAGTACGCATGGCGTGCTGGCTCCGCGAACACGGCGCGAACAACGGCACGATCGTCGTCGTCGACGGCGATGGGACTTCGATGGGCGGCTTCTTCTACCTTCGCCCCGAGGCTGATCGGGTCGTTCCCGTCGCGCAGGACAACCTGGCCGCACACTTCGCGAAGCACCCGCCGCGCACCGGGGACATCGTCGTCTCCCCACGCAATCCGCTCGACCTGCCGGCGCTCGCGCCGGGGATCGTGTGGGACACCGAGCGGCGGTTCGAGGGCATGTTCGATCTGCGCGCGAGCGAGCGGCGCTTCGTCTACCGCGTGCGTTGAAGGAAGCACGGAGTGTGCGCGGGCGCAGCACGGCCCGCTGATGTCGTCGCGCGAGACCCTGCGCGGGAGAGCACGAAACGTCCACTCGTGAAACAGCGTGGACAAAGCCCGTCCATGCCCGGATCGAGGCCGTTGCATCGTCGGCCGCTGCGCGGAACATGCCGCGCCGATCCGCTGAGCGGATCGATCCCGTTTCTCTCACAGAACCTCATGAAGACGAACCCCGTCCTTGCTCCGATCGGCCTCGCCCTGCTCTCCCTGCCGGCGATGGCGCAGAACATGGTCAATCCTGCCGACAAGATGCAGGACCCGAACAAGAAGCCGCAGGAAGCGCCGGTCGTCGTCGAGACGCAGCGCGTCTCCGATCTCCGCGAAGAGGATCGCATCGGCAGCTATCGCCAGCCGGAGTGGACGTCGCACCGGCGCTTCGCCGAGACGCGCATCTACGTGCGACCGGAGGGCACCGCCGAGTTCGAGCTCTGGATCGTCCCGGAGACGCCGAACGGCGGCGGCCCGACGGAAACGAAGACGCAGTACGAGTTCGAGTTCGGCCTGCCTTACCGCTTCCAGCTCGACTTCTACCTCGTGTCGCACCAGGACGGCAACGAAGGCACGATGAGCTTCGACGAACAGAAGTTCGAAGTGCGCCACGCGCTCGCGGACTGGGACGAGATCTGGGGCAACCCGACTCTCTACTTCGAATGGGCGGCCATCAACGAGGCCCCGGACCACGTCGAGACGAAGCTCCTGCTCGGCGGCGAGGTGGCGAGCAGCTGGCACTGGGGCACGAACTTCGTGTGGGAACAGGAGACCGGTGGCGCCCGCGAATCGGGCTACGAGATCACGGCCGGCCTCAGCAAGACGCTGGTCGACCAGCGCTTCTCGGTCGGCGCCGAAGTGAAGGCCGCGTGGATCGACGAGGCCGGTTCGCGCGGCCACTACGACAACGAAGTGCTGCTCGGCCCGAGCTTCCAGTTCCGCCCGACCCCGAACTCGCACTTCGACCTTGCGCCGCTGTTCGGCTGCACGGACGACTCCCCGGACACGAAGGTCACGATCCTCTTCGGCTGGGAATTCTGATCCCGAACCGCGCGGGTCGGAAAAGCCGCTACCCTGTCGGCCCGACCCGCCCCGCCATGGCTGCGCCAAAGCTGACCGCACTGTCGCTGTCCGTCACGGTGCACGCGACGATCCTCGCCGTCGCGTTCGCACCGTGGCTCGCGCGGCGGGCCTCGGCGACCTGGCGCGCGACGACCGCCGCGACGGTCACGTCGCACGTGCTCGACGCCGACGAAGAACCCGACGGCGCCGGCGCACCTCCGCTGCCGGTCCCTCGCGTGCTCCCCGAGCCGGTCGAGCCGCCGCGCGACGACGTGCTGTGTCCAGAGGCCGAAGCGGCCACGCCGATCGCGTGCGAGGCACCCCAGGACGTCGTCGCGCCCGAGCCCGAAGCCGCCATCGCGTGGCTCACTCCCGTGGTGAAGCACGCGCCACGCACCGACGCGACGAACTCGGCCTCGGTCGAGGCCACACCGATGGCCGACGCGAACGAACCGCCGAACTACCCGTGGGTGCCCTGGCGGCGCGGCATCGAGGGCACGGTGGCGATCGAACTGCACATCGATGCGACCGGCTGCGTCACCGCTGCCTCCATCGCGGCTTCGTCCGGCAACACGGACCTCGATCGGGCCGCACTGGATCGCCTGGCGACCTGGAAGTTCCTGCCCGCGCGGTCAGGCGGAGGCGCCGTCGCTTCGGTGCTGCGCCAGGACGTGATCTTCCGGATCGGCCGCGTCACCGTCCGCACGTGACGGCCTGACGCCGACCCGTCGCCGCGGGGGCGAGCGCCTGCCCCGCCCGAACGCTGCTCCTCGTCGGGACGGCTCCGTGGCGATTCAGTACTGGACGCTGAAGGGGTTGGTGACGCCCCAGAGCCAGGAGGGATCGCCGAAGTCGAGCACGATGCCCTGGAAGTGCCACAGGAGGCCGCCGAAGTCGGACGGCACGTTCGTGTAGTTCGCCACCGCGATGCCGGTGACGGGATCGTTGGGCCGCAGCGTGAAGTCGATGATCAGTTCGGAGAACGCGTTGCCGATGTCGAGCGACAGGAAACCGGGCGCAAGGCTCGGCGTGAGCGACGTGCTGATCATGTTGATCGAGAACGCCGGACCGACGACCGGTCCCGAGTGCGTGAGCACGTGCTGCGGCCACCACTCGGGCACGTTCGCCTCGCTGTAGAGCTTCGGCGAAGTCGGCGCAGTCAGGTCGATCTGGATCGAGTTGCTCGGGATCACCGGGTTGACGACGGCGAGCGGGTAGGTGCCTGGCACGGCGCCTGGCCGCGGGTGGACCTCGACGTGCTGATCGTCCAGCACCTTGAAGTAGCCCTGGTACCAGAACTCGGGGCTCTTGAAGCCCACGATGTCCCACCCGATCGCGATCTGTTCCGCCCACGCCAGGTGATCGCCTTCGACGACGAAGCCCTGGTCGGTGAGTGTCGACAGCGTCGGGTTCACCGCAGGAGTCACGAGCTCCGGGAACGGCAGCACGGGGAACACGGCGGTCGTCGAGAAGACCTCGATCGGTCCGGTGACCGCGATCGTGCGCGCGGTCGGCTGCGAAACGACGTTCGTGCTGAAGGTGCCGTAGTAGCCGACGTACGCGTTGGCCTGGTTCACCCCGTCACCGACCTGCACCGCGATGTTGTTCGTGAGCGTGACGATGCCGCCTTCGTTCAGCTTCCTGCCGGTCAGCGTGCCGGTCGCGACGCGGTAGTAGCGCCAGTGCGTCGGATCGACGTAGCCGCCGCCGGAAACGTAGGCAGAGGGCAGCAGCTGCAGCACGGGGCTGCCCGCCGGCGGGTAGTTCGCTTCGCCGGGATCGAGACGGCTGGTGAAGTCGAGCGCGACGTCCCACGCGTCTTCGAGGTGCGAGATGCGCGCGAGCGTGCCACGAACCTCCGCGTGGCCGTCGGAGTACTCGGTGAACGAACCGGCCGGAACGAACAAGTAGTCGTCACCGAGCCCGGGCATCACCATCGCGCGACCGTCGACCAGGTCCGACCGGAGCGAGTCGGGCAACGGGTGCGTCGCGAAGAACGTCTTGTGGTCCGGCAGGTCGAGCGTCATCGTCGCCGTACCGCTGGGCGACACGGGGAACGGGAGCTGCTGCACGACGGAGACCTGGAAGCGCGCCTCCAGGCCGAGGTTGCCGTTCTGGTTGTTCGCACCGAGACCGACCTGGATCGGACCGTTGCTCGTCACGTCGAGCACGAGGCCGTCGTACCACCGACTGCCGACCAGGCGACCGGTCGCCCCCGTGTAGTAGACGAAGGCGCTCGGGTCGACCGGACCGATCGGCGCGTACGAGTTCGACTGCAGCTCGAGGTCGGGGGCACCGATCGGCGGGTACCCGGGGTTGCCGGGGTCGACGCGGCCCGTCAGATGGATGTCGAAGGCGAACGCCCAGTAGACGCTCGACTGGCTGAACATGCGGCCGGTGATCCGCGCGGTGCCGTCGGGCAACTGGACGAACTGACCGCCGCCGGCGATCAGGAAGTCGACGAGCAGTCCGTCGATCGCCATCATGAAACCGCCGGCCCCGGTCGCGAGCGCCGGATCGACCACCGGCTCGCGCACGGCGTGGTAGACGGGCTGTTGGGCAACGGCGACGGGAGCGAGCAGGGCGAAGAGCAGCGCGGAACGAGCGTCTTTCAGCATGGGGCTCCGGGGAGCGGCGCGAAACGGCGGGAGGAACGGGCGTCGTCCTCGACTTGCCGAACATAGCGCGTCGGGGCGCGCAGCAACGAACGAGAGCGTTCGCCGTTGCGCGGTCCGCGCGAGAGCACCCACCTGCCGGGCGCGGCCCATGCGCCGAATCGCCCATCGCAGCGCCCCGTCGCACGACGGCGGCCTCGGCCGCGACCGTTCTGCCGCGGCGTCTCGTTCCCCGACTTTCCGCTGCGCCGCGCAACCGCCGCGACCGGCCGGAACGAACGGAGATACGGGCGAAGCGCTCGGTCGCACGCAATGCACGGACCGGTTCTGCGGCGATCCTCGGGCGGGATCCGCGCCGCCCCCTTTCCCGCGGTCGGGTCCGCCGGCAGCGTCGTGCGGTCAGCCGCGACGTCAACGGCGCGGGTCGCTACCGTCCGCGGTCATGAGCGACGCCAACGCAGGCAAACGCGCGGCCGCCCGGGCCGCCGCGGACCTCGTCCCCACGAACACGACGATCGGCCTCGGCACCGGATCGACGTTCGCGTTCGTCATCGAACGCCTCGCCGAGCGCATCCGCGACGAAGGCCTGCGCGTCGCGGGCGTACCGACGAGCAAGGCCACCGCCGACCTCGCCGTGAAGGCGGGGATCCCGCTGCGCGAGATCGACGACGTCGCCGGCCTCGATCTCGCGATCGACGGCGCCGACGAAGTGGACCCGAAGAAGTGCCTCGTGAAGGGCGGCGGCGCGGCGCACACGCGCGAGCGCATGGTCGCGGTGCTCGCGAGGGAACTCGTGGTGATCGTCGACGACAGCAAGCTCGTTCCCATGCTCGGCAAGGCCTTCCTGCTGCCGGTCGAGGTGCTCCCGTTCGGCTGGAAACAGACCGAACGCCGCGTCGCCGCGACGGGCTGCCGCCCGACTCTGCGCCAGAAGAACGGTACGACCGTCGTCACCGACAACGGCAACTGGGTGCTCGACTGCAAGTACGACGGCATTCCCGACCCAGCCGCACTCGCGCGGACGCTCGACGGCACCGTCGGCGTCGTCGACCACGGCCTGTTCGTCGGCATGGCCGGCCGGGTGATCGTCGGCGACGCGCGCGGTGCCGTGCGTGTGATCACCTGATCGGCCTGTGGCCGTCACCGAGGGATGGAACGGCAGCTCGACCCAGCCTGTCGCCGTCGAGCCGCGTCCGTTGCGGGCGTCGGCTCCAACCGGGCGGGAGAAGCCCGTGGTTCGCGCGTGCCTCAGTACCGCTTCGCGCGGCTCTCGATGCGCCACTCGGGCACTTGCGCGAGTTCGTCGTCGGTGAGGTCGTACTGCTCGCAGACGAGACTGAGTCGCTTGCCGCTCGTCTCGATCCGCTCGACGGCGTGCTCGAGGTCGCCTTCGAACTCGACGAGCGTGCCTTCGCGCGGCGTGACACGACCGAGAAGTCGCTTGCCGCGGCGCAGCACGAGGTCGCCGCCGCGCAGGTCCTTCGGCACGTCGACGTACAACACGCTGACCGCTCGCGGCGGGTCGACCTCGAGCAGGTAGGCGTGCAAGCTGCGGTCGACGTGCGGCGCCACGACGGAACCGGACGTCATCTGCAGCGGGTTCAGGTAGAAGGCATTGCAGTCCGCACGGAGCGCGCGTTCGAGGAACGGCGCCGCCCACGGGAACTCGGCGACCGTGCGTGCGAGCTGCGCGCGGTGGAAGACGACCGAGAAGCCCTGCGTGCCGACGAAGTCGCGATTCAGGTTGTTCGTCGTGAACCACGGGCACCGGCGGATCTTCTCGCGCAGCAGCGCGAGGTAGTCCGCGTCGAACGCGTCGTTCTCGAGCGTGTGACCGGCCACCGCTCAGCGCGCCATCTTCGGCAGCTCGGCGAGGCGATCCGTCGCCATCCACTCGTCGAGGCGCACCGCGCCGAGCCGCGCCATGCGCTCACCGAGCACGGACTTCGCGCCGGCCTGGTCGCGGGCGTCGAGCAGCACGAACGCCTGGTCGTCGTCGAGAGTCGCGAACCAGAGCACCGCGGGATCGGCGGCCAGCTCCGCCGCGGCGGCGTCGCCGCTCTCGGCCGTGAGGAGCACGTAGCCGCGCATGCCTTCCCCCATCGCCCGCGGCGTGCCCGCCTTCGTCGCGGCTTCGTCCGCGGCGAGTTCTGCCGCGGCACACTCGCGCAGCGGCGCCGTCGTCGAGATCGCGTGGTACTCGAGCGCGAACACGCCGGCAGCGACGCCCGGGTCCGACTCGGCGAGGGAACGCGCCACTTCGCGGTCGTCCGTGTCGAGCACGAAGATGCCGCGCAGCGCCGCGTCGCTCTTCTGCCGGCCGAACGGCCCGGCCACGAGCAACCGCTTCTCACGGAACAGGCGCTGGATGTTGCCGAGGTGCCCGCCCATCACCTTCTGCAGATCGGCGCCCTGGACCTCGGTGCGCCGCGGCCCGGTCTTCAGGTACACGAGCGTGCAGTCCAGCTGCTGAGCACACGCGGCGAAGAGAACACAGACGAGGATCGCGAACGAGGATCGGCGCATCGGGACGTGGGACCTCCGGGGCCGCGGAGCGTAGCGGACCGCGGCGTTCCCCGGCCATCCGCACACGGCATGATGTCGTGATGAGCGAACGGGTTCTCCATTCCCTCGCCGAGTTCGACACGGCGATGGCGGCACCTCGCATCCTGCTGTTCAAACACAGCCCAGTGTGCCCCGTGAGCGCGGCGGCCCGCGACGAGTACGAGGCCTTCCGTCGCGACCTGCCCGACGTCCCGACGATGTTCGTCGACGTGATCGCCGACCGGCCCACCGCACGCGGCATCGCCGAGCGCTGTGGCGTGCGCCACGAATCGCCGCAGGCGATCCTGTTCGAGAACGGACGCGCCGTCTGGCACGCGTCCCACGACGCGATCACGTGCGAGTCGCTGCGCGCGGCCTGGGCGCCCCGCTGCTGACTCTGCGCACCGAACCGTTACCCTGGACGGCGGATGATCGCCGCCGTCGCTTTCGCCACTCTCGCAGCTGTCGCCGCCGTGCCGCAGGACCCCGCCGCGGGAATCGACCGCGAACTCGCGCGCGCCCGCAAGGCGCTCGTGCGCGACGTCGAATACGACCTGCGCTTCCAGATCACGGCGGGCGGCGACTCCGTCGAGGGCAGCTCGTGGATCCGTTTCCGGCTGCCCGACGACGCGGATCCGAGCACGCCTCTCGTGCTCGACTTCGCCGGATCGTCGCTGACCGACGTGCGCGTGAACACGAAGGACGCGACCCTGCGCGCGGTGCACGACCACGTGCTCGTCCCGTCCGATCTGCTCGTGCGCGACCGCAACGAGATCACGGCGACGTTCCGTGCGCCGGTCGCGCCTTCGGGCACGCCGCTCACCGTCTATCGGGATCCGGCCGACGGTCGCGAGTACCTCTACACGCTCGTCGTGCCCGCCGACGCGCACAGCCTGTACCCGTGTTTCGACCAGCCGGACCTGCGCGCGCGCTTCCGGATCGAACTCGACCTGCCGCCCGGCTGGACCGGGATCGCGAACACCGTGCGCGTGGAGCCTGACAAGACGACGCGGCCCGGCCGCGGCGACGTGTGGTGCTTCCGACCGACGAAGCCGCTCCCGACGTACCTGATGGCGTTCGCGTGCGGCCCGTTCCACGCGATCGAAGCCCCGCCCCCGGACGCCCCCGGCGTGGACCCCGCGATGCCGATGCGCGTCTTCCTGCGCGGTTCGCAGCTGCGCTGGCTCGACCGCGACACGATCGTCGACCTGCACACGCGCGGACTTCGGTGGCTGGCGAGCCGGTTCGGGGTTCCGTACCCGTTCGACAAGCTCGACCTCGTGCTGCTGCCAGGGTTCCCCTACGGCGGCATGGAACACGCCGGTGCGATCTTCTACCGCGAGACCGCGCTCCTCTTCGACCACGCCCCGACCGCCGGGGAGGTCGTGCGTCGCAGCACGCTCGTCTACCACGAACTCAGCCATCAGTGGTTCGGCAACCTCGTCACGATGAAGTGGTTCGACGACCTCTGGCTGAAGGAGGGCTTCGCGACCTTCATCGCCTACCAGGCGCTCGAAGAGCTCGAACCGGAGCAGAAGGCGTGGCTCCGCTTCCTGCAGCGCACGAAGCCTCGCGCATACGAAGTCGACGGCACGCCGGGCACGACGCCGGTCTTCCAGGAGCTGCAGAACCTCGCCGACGCGAAGTCGGCGTACGGTCCGATCGTCTACAACAAGGCGCCCGCCGTGCTGCGCGAACTGCACGAGCGCCTCGGCGCCGACGCGTTCCGGGCCGGGCTGAAGCGCTTCCTCGAAGAACACTCCTTCGACAACGCCGATTGGCGCGACCTCGCGCGCGCCCTGGAAGGCGCCGCGCGGCGCGACCTCGGCCGCTGGTCGGAGCGCTGGCTGCTCGCGCCGTCGATGCCGCAGGTGCGGGTCGACTGGGCGGTCGACGAGAACGGCATCGTGGACCGCGCCGAGCTGACGCAGCGTGCGATCGGCGGCGACGGGACGTGGCCGCTCGACCTCGAACTGCTGGTGTTCGACCTCGCCGGCGGGCAGCGCACGATCACCGTGCGAAGCGACGCGCCGACGACACGACTCGACGACCTCGTCGGCCGGGCCCCGCCGCGCGCGATCCTCGCCAATCCGCACGACGTGGCCTACGGGCAGTTCGTGCCGGATCCGCGGAGCCGCGAGTTCCTCCTGCGCAGGCTGCCCGGCGAACCGGACCCGTTGGTCCGCGCCGTCGGCACCGACGCACTCGTGCAGTCCGCGCGCGAGGCCGAACTCGACCCCGCGATCCTCGCCGGAGCGCTCATCGAACTGCTCGCGAACGAACGCGACCCCGACTCGCACGAGTGGCTGCTCGACAAGCTCGGCGAGTGCCTGTCGCGCTGGCTGCCGGAGGAACGCGCCGCACCGTTGCTCGAGCGCGCGACCGGAGTGCTGCTCTCGCAGCTCGGCCGCGAAGCCGATCCGGCGCGACAGACGCCGATCTTCCGGTTCCTCGCGCGCCATGCGCGCTCGCCGCTCGTGTTCGACGTCTGCCGCGCGATGGCCCGTTCTCCCACCGTCGGCAAGCAGGACGCGTTCCTCGCGGCGGCGGCCCTCCTCGCGGCGAACGAAGCGGGCGACATCGTCGAGGAAGTGCAACGGCGCTTCCCGAAGGAGGACATCGGCAAGGAGCTGTTCCTCGCGCGCGCGGCGATCCCGACCGCCGAGAACAAGGCGGACTACTTCCGCCAGTACCTGCAGCCCGACTCGCCGCCGGAGCAGTGGACCCAGGACAGTCTGTCGTGGTTCCACTGGCGCGGTCAGGATGCGCTGACGATGCCCTTCCTGCGCCCCGCGCTCGAACAGGTCGCGTGGGTCAAGATGAACCGCCGCATCTTCTTCATGCCCGCGTGGCTCGACGCCTTCGTGAACGGCCACAGCTCACCGGAGGCGCTCGCGATCGTCGACGACTTCCTCGCGACCACGGAGCTCGACGCCGACGTGCGGAAGAAGCTGCTCCAGTCGCGCGACGGCCTGGCGCGCGCCGTGCGCATCCGCGCCGCGTTCGCCCCGACAGGACGCTGACCGTAGCATCCGCGGATGCACTTCGCGTTCGCGACCGACGGCCGCACGTTCCCCCGGAAGGACCACCTGCTCGTGA
Source organism: Planctomycetota bacterium (assembly GCA_016794565.1). Lineage (GTDB taxonomy): Bacteria > Planctomycetota > UBA1135 > UBA1135 > UBA2386 > JAEUHQ01. The sequence continues at coordinate 9,882 of JAEUHQ010000141.1, forward strand.
TCGCGCCGAAGGCCTGCTTCGGCCCGCGGGGTCGTGGCGCCGCGGCGATCGAGAAGCACCTGCCGGCGGAACTCGCGGATCTCGCGAAGGCGCTGGGCACCGAAGCGGCGCCCGGCCTGCTCGGCGGCATAGCGACGTCGCGCACGACGCACGGCCACCGCGTCACGACCGCAGCCCTCGCCGATGCCACGTCTCGGCACACGACGCCGGCCCGCGCCGAAGCGATCCGCCGCGTCGTTGCCGCGACGAGCTGGAAGCACGATGGCGACAACGCGGTGCTGCTCGTGCTAGACGAGCGCGAACACGTCCTGCCCGCGGTGAACGCCGTCGCGCGGGCGTTGCCGACGTTCACGCGCAAGACCGGTGCGAAGGCGGCGGGCTCGCTCACCATCCTGTGTGCACTCCGCAACGGCACGACGGTCCGTGTGGACGCGGCGACGATCGACGTCGTGCGCCGCGCGCGCGAAGCGGCAGAGCTCGTCGACACACCGCCCACCGAGCTCGACCCGGACGAACTCGCCCGCCGCGCGAAGGCAGTGCTGCGGTCACTGAGGGGGGTGACGACACGCGAATTCACGGGGCCGGCGCTGCTGAAGCAGAAGCTCGGCGGCATCCACGCCGTCGGCCGTTGCGCCCGCTCGGCCCCGCGCCTCGTCGTCGCGACCTGCGGCCCGCGCGGCGCCCGCCGTCACGTGGCGCTGGTCGGCAAAGGTGTCACCTACGACACCGGCGGCCTGCACCTGAAGGCGCGCGGCAACATGGAGACGATGAAGGCGGACATGGGCGGCGCCGCCGCGACGCTCGGAGCGTTCGCGGCACTCGTCGCGCGCCGACCGCGGTGCCGACTGTCGCTGCTGCTGTGCCTGGCGGAGAACGCGATCGGCCCGGCCGCCTACAAGCCCGACGACGTGCTCGTCATGCACTCGGGCAAGACGGTCGAGATCAACAACACCGACGCCGAGGGCCGACTCCTGCTCGCCGACGGCTGCAGCTACGCCGCGCGCGTGCTCGGCGCCGACACGATCCTCGACGCTGCCACGCTGACCGGGGCCCAGGCCGTCGCGACCGGCGACCTGCACGCGGCCGTCGTCAGCAACGACGCCGACGTCGAACGCGCGTTGCTCGACGCCGGCCGCGCGTCGGGCGACCTCACGTGGCCGCTGCCGTTCGCGCCGGAGTTCTATCGCGCCGAGTTCGCGAGCCCGATCGCCGACATGCGCAACTCGGTGAAGAACCGCAACAACGCGCAGGCGAGCTGCGCCGCCGAGTTCGTGCACTGGCACCTCGAGGGCACGAAGGCGCGCTGGGGCCACGTCGACCTCGCCGCACCGGCGTTCCGCGGCGACCGCGGGACGGGCTTCGGCGTGGCGCTGCTCGTCGAAGCCGTGCTGCGCCTCGCGCAGACCTGACGGAGAGGGCGGCTCTTCCCGCGCCGGGGCGACCGCAACCTCGCGGGTGCGCACGGCGGACTCACCGCTGCCGGCCGTGGAACGGCGCCGCCGCGCGATCGGTTCATCACGAGAATCGCCCGCCGGAGAACTCCCTCTCAGGGCAGTTGCACGCGGACGGTCGTGGCACCCGGCTCGACGACGACCGGCTTCGGCGCGACTTCGCCGCCGAACAGCCCGACCGTGTAGGTGCCCGCAGCGCGGTTGGGAAACCAGGCGCGACCGGCATCGTCCAGGTCGGAGGTCGCCACGAGGTGGCCACCTTGCCGCAACTCCACTCCCGCGTTGCCCATCGCGACGTCGCGCGCGACGACGACCTCGATCACCGCGCCGCGTTCGAGCACGACGTCGAACGGCTCGTCGGCGAGAACGTCCTGGGGCAGCACGAGGTCGGCGATGCGCGGCGCGTATCCCGGCGCTCGTACGACGAGTCGCGACGAACGACTCGACACGCCGCCCAGCCGGAATGCGCCGTCCGCTGCGGTCCGCACGCGCGGCTCGTAGAGATCGGCGTCGGCCTCTTCGCCGAGCCACACGACCGCGTTGGGGATGGCCGAACCGTCCGGGCCGAGCACACGACCCGCGAGCCGGGCACCCGGCTCGAGAACGACGTCGCCGAGGTTGTTCGGCGCGCCCGCGACGAACTCCCGTTCCACGACGAACGGCACGAAGCCTTCGCACCAGACCTCGACCCGCACGCGGCCGACCGGACAGGCCGTCCACGAGAGCTCGCCGTTCGGCAGCTCGAACCACGCCGAACGCGGCGACACGTCGGCCGCGTCGTCGAGCCGGGCGAATCGCACCAGCGCCGACGACATGCGCTTGCGGCTCGGCAGTCCCGAGACGAGCGCCGACACCGACGTGACCGGCGGCGTGTCGAGGCGAATGGAGACGATCTCTTCGCTCGCACCGAGGGACACGACCTTCGGGCGGGTGCGATCCCCGAGCGACACCTGCAGGTCGATCGCGCGCGCCGGCAGTTCGAGCAGGAAGTCGCCGCCGGTGTCCGTCATCGTCGTCTGCCCCACGGCACCGCGGACGGTGACGAGCGCACCGGGCACGGGCTGGCCGTCACTGCCGCTCACGGCGCCACGGACGACGCGGCCGCTGTCGATCTCGAAGACGGCGTCGGGCGGCACGCCGTCCGTGCGCGCCACGACACGCTGCTCGGCGCTGCCCGTCGGCATCGAGGGCAGCCTCGCGCGAACGCCGTATTCGCCGGGCATCAGATCCTCGAACACGAACGTTCCGTCGCGGCGCGTCATCGTGACGGCCTGCGAGTCGGCGCCAACAGCCGTGACCGACGCACCGGCGAGACCTCGGCGATTGCGGTGCACGCGCCCCTGGATGCGACAGCCCGGCCGCAGCGCCACGTCGTCGATCACGAGCGGAGTCCCGCCGGCAGCCACCGTCAGCGACAGCCAGCGCGTGCCGCGGCCGGCGAGTTCGAGCCGCACGGTCAGGAGCCCGGGCTTCTGACCGCGGATCTCGAAACGGCCGTCGGCGCCGGACACCGCGAGCAGTTCGTCGCGATCGCCGCCGAACAACTGGACGACGCGGCTGAACACGCCGATGTCCAGGTTGGTGATGGCGGTCCCGATCGAGCGCGCGCTCTCGGCGAGCACCTTCGTCTGTGACACGGACGCGCCCGCGAGCGGCCGGCCGCTTTCGTCGACGATGCGACCACGGACGACCGTCGGCGCCACGGTCTCGAGTCGGAGTTCGGTCGTGTCCCCGGAGTCGATGCGCACCGAGGCGTCGCGCGAGCCCGTTCGCTCGAACGCGAACGCGCCGCTCGCGACGGTGATCGTCGCCGCGCCCGGCGACAGCGGCGACGCGAAGAGGAAGCTCCCGTCCGCCGCGACGGTCGCGTAGTCGACCTGGCCCGCCGAGTCGCGGATCTCGAGCACTTCGCCGCTCCAGGTCGCACGAACGCCGTCGTCGGCGAGCGCGAGGCGCCCGGAAACCCGGGACCGACCCGGCATCTCGAAGGCGATGTCGCCGGTGCTCGGGCCGACGGTCACGTTGCGCGTGACGGCGCCGTACTCCGGGTGACGCACGAGCACACGCAGGCTGCCGCGCGCGAGTCCGTCGAGCACGAACGTGCCGTCGGGGCCCGTGCGCGCCGTCGCCGGATCGGTCAGACCAGGGCGCCCGCTGACCGGCAGGGCCTCGACGAGTGCGTCGGCGATCGGCGCCTGCGAACTCGCACCGAGCACGCGGCCACGCACCGAGGCGACGGCACTGCGCTCGAAGACCAGGTTGCGTCGCTGCACGTCGCCGATCACGTGCACCGGCACGGCGACGGGCTGCCAGCTGTCGTGGCGCGCGACGATGCGAACGGGACCCGCGGGCAGATTCGTGAACCGGTACGCGCCGTTCGGCCCGGTGGTCACCGCGGCCACACGCCGCTGGTCGCTGAGCACCGACTCGAGAACGACGCGCGCGTTCGCGACGCCGCCGCCGGACGTGTTCTGCACCTCGCCGAAGAGCTCGAAACCCTGCTGGAGCTGGAGCCGCATCGGCATCGCCTGCGCCGGCACCTGCTCGATGCCGCCCGCCAGCGTCGCGTGGCCGAACACGACGAGCAGCCCTTGCCGACGCGCGACGCGGATCGCGAAGCGACCGTCGGCGCCGGTGATCGCGAGCGCCTGTTCGATGCGTTCGCTGCGCCACTCGGGCCAGGCGGTGAGCATGCGATGCACGGCGACGGTGGCGCCGGCCGCCGGGCGGCCGTCCGGCCCCACGACGACGCCCTCGACCGTCTCGTCGGCCGCGACGGTCGCTCCCGGCGCCACCCTCGGCACGCCGTCCTCGGGCGAACCGGCCGGCGCGGCGGAGATCGCCGGAGTCTCCTTCTGCGGCGGCAGGGACCGCTGCTGCGACAACGCCCACCACGCCGCGCCGATTGCCGCGAGCACGGCCACGCCGACGACCCACGACCACCCGCGGCCAAGGCGGCGCCGAGCCGGGTTCCATCCGCTCGTCATCGCGGACCTCCGTGCTCCGGCCCGGCGCCGCCGCGCACGAGCGCCGCGAACTGGCGGGCCATGAGCCGCACTCCTTCGACCGCACCGCCGTCGAGGGTCGCCGCCGCTTCCTGGCAGGCCCGCACGACCTCGGCGATCGCGTCCTCACGCGACGCGGCGTCCTGCACCGCGACCATCGCGTCGTCGCGCGCGTCCTCGACGGCGCCCGCCCGGAGGTGGCAGCGCATGCGCATCATCGTCGCCGCCGGATCGCCTTCGGCGTCGAGTAGCCAGACCTGCGCCAGCACCGCCGCCTCGGCGGAACCCGCGGCGAAGTGCATCATCGCGGCGGCGCGCTGCATGCCGGGCAGATTGGGCTGGTTGCGCCGCAGCTCCTCGAAACGCGGCAACCACGCGACCACGGTCTCGCGCCGCGGCGACAAGCGCAGCAGGTCGTCCCACGCCGCGAGCTGGAGGAAGGGCGCCAAGGGTCGCCCCTCGCGATCGAGCAGCGGCCCGCGCTGCGTCGGCTGTTCGAGCAGTTGCAACACGGAACGCCAGCCCTGCAACGGCGACTCGGGATGGACCGAACGATCGATCGCCTGCCGCGCACTCTCGGCGATCGCCCGGAGCGCCGCAGGCTCGCCGAGGCGAGACAGCGCTTCGCGGACGGGCTTGGCCAGCGCGGCGTGGTAGCCGGTGAGCTGCCCGCTCGGCTCGAGCCGGTCCGGTTCGGCACCGAGCAGCCGCAGCGCGAGTTCGTGCAGGACGCGGCGTTTCTGGTGGCCGAGCGGAAAGTCCATGACGTTGGCGTCGCGGAACGGCCGGAGACCGGCCACCGACCAGAACAACCGCCCGGCGGTGCGCACACGCTCGGCCGACGCGTTCGCGTAGTCGCGTTCGAGCCGGGCGACCGCCGACGTGATGTCGGCGCTCTGCACGACGTCGAGCACGTCGAGCAGCGTGCGCGGGAAGACCGCGCCGAGCCGCAGGTAGGACGCGAGCGCGAGGTCGGTGCGGGCTTCGTTCGACCGCGCGACGGTCGCCGTGAGATTCGCGACGGCGCGCGCGAGGTAGAGACGGTACAGACGGAGCTCGACCGCGAGATCGCCGCCCGCCCGCGCCGCGATCGCGTCGGCGATCGCCTGGTCGTAGATGCGCAACGCTTCGTAGCCGCGCCCCTGCCGCAGGAGATCGCTGGCCTGCGGTTGCGGATCGCCGACGTACGCCGTGCGCATCGCCTCGACCTCGGAATCGTCCGGCAGCTCGCGGTGCGCCCGATCGAGCGCAGCGAGGATCGACCCGGTCGGCGGCACATCCGTCTCGCTCGCACCGCACAGGGCGAACAGGAGAGGCGAAGGTCCCCACGGCGCGCCGGCTTCGCTGCCGATGTCGTTCGCGATCGCGACGAGGTTGTTCTGGTGACGCGACATCAGGCTGCGGCCCGTTTCGCGCCGCAGCACTGTGAACAGCGTGACCGTGACCAGCAGCAGGAGCGCAGCTGCCGCGATGGCGCCGGCGAGGACCGGGTTCTTGCGTGCGCGCCGCCACACGCGCACGTGCAGCGGCAGACGGCGGACGTGCACCGGCTCGCCGTCGGCGATGCGCTGCAGATCGCGGGAGAGCCCTTCGCCGTCCTGGTACCGATCGCCGGGTTCGCGACTCAGCAGTTTCTCCAGCACGACCTCGAGGTCGCGCGGCGGCTTCGGCAGGAAGTCGCGAAGGCGGCGCGGCGTGCCGTGCAGGATCGACTGCAGCATCGCCTCCGTCGTCTTGCCGGACAGCGGGAGCTCGCCGGTCACCGCCTCGAAGATCGTGACGCCCAGCGAATACAGGTCGCTCGCCGGAGTGAGTTCGCGGCCGAGCGCCTGCTCGGGCGACGCGTAGTGCAGCGTGCCGAGAAAGCCGCCGCCCTTGCTCGTGAGCCGCGCGGAAGCCTGGTCCAGCGCCTTCGCCAGACCGAAGTCGGTGAGCGCCATGGTGCCGTCGCCGGCGACCAGGATGTTGCCGGGCTTCACGTCGCGATGCAGCAGACGCCGCCGGTGCGCGAGACCGAGCGCATCGGCGACACCGGCGAAACGGGCACACGCGAGCAGCGGATCGAGCGGCGCCTTCTCCGCACGGCGCGCCGCGGCGATGTGTTTGTCGAGGCTCATGCCCTCGACGCGCTCCATCGCGAAGAACAGCATGCCCTGCGCTTCGCCGTAGTCGTAGATCGGCACGATGTGGCGGTGGTGCAACGCCGCCGTCGCGCGCGCCTCGGCGCGGAAGCGCTTGCGCATCGTCGGATCGGCCGAGTAGTTCGGCGACAGCACCTTCAACGCGACTTCGCGTTCGAGCTCTTCCTGCCAGCCGAGGTAGACGGTGCCCATGCCGCCGCGGCCGAGCAGGCCACGGATCTGGTAGTCGCCGAGGCGCGTCGGCACGTCGTTCGCGCTGCCGATGACGTCCTGGACGAACTCGAGCGCGTTGAGACGCGAGATCAGGTCCGACGCCTCGTCGGTGCCTTCGGCCTGCAGCTCGCGGCGAAGGTCGGGCCCCGGCGTCGTCGCGCGCAGCATGTCGGCCATGCGCAGGTCGGCCGATTCCGGCCCCGCGTCCTGGTCGCGCTCCCGCTCCTCTCCCGGGGACGACGACTCGAGTCCCGTCACAGCTTCAGCTCTTCGGCGAGACGCTTCAACGCGCGACTCAGCAGCAGGTGGATCGCGTTCTCGCTGCGCTCCATCCGCTCGGCGGTCTCCTTCGCCGAGAGTCCTTCGATCTTCATCGAGAGGATCACTTCACGATGGTCGTCGGACAGACGCTCGAGCGCCTGACCGAGCAGTTCGAGTCGGTCCTTGCGGTCGGCGTGCGTGACGGGGCCCGACCGGCGATCCGCCACCGGCAGGTCGGTCTTGATCGCGTGCTCACGCCGCGGATCGCGCGCCGCGACGCCGAGCTGGTCGCGCAGGATGCGCGCCACCTTGCGCCGCGCGAGGGTCACGAGCCACGCACCGGCGTTCTGCTCGTCCGACAGCGTCCTCCACGAGTTGACCGCCTCGATCGCGACTTCCTGCAACACGTCCTCGGGATCCATGCGGACGCGCAGGTTCGGCCCCATCCGCAGGTAGATCACGGACAGCAGGCGCTCGCGGTGCTGTTCGAACGCGACTTCCGGGGAGAGGGTCATGGAGGCGGGCGGCTACGGGACGAGGAATCCAGGATTCCGACGCCAGGGTGCAGACCTTACGCGGCGGCGCAGCATCCCGCGAGTGCGGCACCCCCGCCGATGCCACCGCGTGTTCACGCGCCGCCGAGTTCGGGCGGCAAACGCCGCAGCTTGCCGTCGCGCCCGACGCACGCGAGCTTCGTGCTCCCCGTCGCGCAGACCGCGCCGTCCTTCTCGCGCCTGGCCTCGTAGTCGAGCACGACCGCGACCCGACCCGCCTCGGCCACGCGCAACCGGATCGCCACGACCTCGTCGTAGTCGACCGGCTTGTGGTACCGGCAGACGAACTCGACCACCTGGAGCAGGTTGCCCTCGTCCTCCATCTGCCGGTAGGTTTTGCCGCGGGCCCGCATCCACTCCGTCCGCGCTTCTTCGAACCAGGCGACGTAGCTGCCGTGGTGCGCGACCGCCATCCGGTCCGTCTCGCAGTAGCGCACACGAACGCGATGCGGCGGGTCCGGGAAGTCCGTCATCCCCGCCATGGTCACCGGCACGGGACTGCGCGGCAAGCGCGCGATCCACCCGACGCTGGCGCCGGCCCGGACTCGCGGGAAGGATACGGCGCAGTTCCCTTCCAAGGCCGCCCATGGTCCGCCCCGAGTTCGCCGTCCTGTTCCTGTTCGCCGCCTGCGCCGCCGCCCCGGAGGACACGAAGGGGGAAGCAGTCCCGGAAGTGGCGAAGCACGAACAGGAGATGCGCGACGGCGAAGCGAGGCGCCGCGACTTCCAGGCCGTGCTCGTGCGGCTCGACCAGGCGATGGACAGCTACGTGCAGGCTCTCGCGAACCGCGGCCAGGTGCGCGCCGACCAGCAGGCGGAGCGCCTCGAACGCACCCTCCGCGAAACGGTGCTGGACATCGGTCCGGTGTCGAACCGTGGAGCGGGACCGGCGCCAGGCGAGAACTTCGGTCGCTTGCAGGCGGCCGCCGCGAACGGGAAGGAGAAGCACCAGCAGGCCATCGCGGTTGCCGCGCTCGGCTTCTCCGGGCAGACGAGCATGCTGGACCTGATCCTCCAGGGCGCGCTGTCGGATGACCCGCTCCTGATCGACCGCGCCGTGCTCGGCCTCGCCGTGCTGAAGGCGCCCGACACGCCGCCCGGCGTGCTCGCCGCGATCGTCGAGCGCCCCACCCATCCGGAGGACGGACGCGTGCAGGCGGCCTGGGCGCTCTACGAGATCCAGGCGCGCAGCAACCGCGTGCCCGAGATCGTCGAGATCTGGCGCCGCTTCCTGACCGCCGGCCGCGACACGCTGCCGGCCGGTGTGATCGTGAGCGCCGTTCGCGGCCTCGGCCTCGCGCGCGACGCCGCGAACGCCGAGCTCGTCGTGTCGTTCTTGAAGCACTCGACGCCGCGGGTACGGATGGCCGCCGCGGTGGCGCTGGCGCGGATGAACGCGCAGTCGCACGCCGACGACCTGATCGAACTGCTCGGCCCGGCGGAGACGGTGCAGAACGTTCGGCTGCACGCGCGCAAGGCCCTGGCCGACCTTGCCGGTGGCCGGGATGTCGGCTACGACGTCGCGGCGTGGCGCAAGGTCTTCGACCGAGGTCAGTAGCCGGCCCGCGCGCGGCAGTTCTCGTCCTGCTCGCGGCGTGCGGCAACGAACAGGGACCGCGCCCACCCGATCCGCGCGCGGTCGACACTGCCGCGCTGGCCGACGCGGCGGTGGTCGATGCCGTGCTCGACGAATGCCACCGCCCGCTGCGCGGCGGTCTCGATCGCATCGCCGCGACGATCCGCCTGCCCGACGGCACGGAGGCGCGCCTGTTCGCGCAGCTCCCGGACAAACTGCGCGCGATCGTCGGGCGCGAACCGTTCCTCGCGATCGGCGACCGCGTCGTGCGCCTCGCGGAAGGCGATGCCGGCGACGCGAACGCCGACGACGCGGCCCGGGTGCTCCGCCTCCGCTCGCTTCTCGACGCCGCGACGCTCGGACCGCTGCACCGCGCGACGGCCTGTCGGCGCGTCGGTCCCGCGACCTTCGACGTCGAGCAGCCGGACGGCTCCACCACGCGGCTCGAACTGCGCGCCGGCACGCTGCTGCCGCAGTCGTTCGCGAACGCGCGCGGCATCGTGAACCTCCGCGAACACTTCCGGACGCCGGCGAACACGTGGATCGTGACCCGCGCGGAACTGGACGGCCTCGGTTCGTGCGCCGTGCAGTTCGAGTTCGCCGACCTCGCCTGGGACACGGACTTCTTCGCGCTGCCGCGCGAACGTGCGACGAAGCCCGATCGCGCCCGCATGCAGATGCCGCTGGCCAGCGGCGAACCCCGCTCGACGGTGCCGGTGCTCGTCGACTTCAAGGCAGCGCAGCGGGTCGTCGTCGACGATCCGGGCACGTGGTCCGAGCGCGCCGCGATCTATGCGCCGCTGCACACGGAGGTCGAGCGGCAGGACCAGCAGATCGCCGGCTTCCCGCAACTGTGGACCGAGAACGGCCGGCGCCGGCTCGGTCTCTGCTTCCGCCGGCGCGTCGACGGTCCGGAGTTCGCCCGGCCGGACGGCTGGAACGTGATGGCGGTGCCCGAAGGCAAGTGGCTCGTCGTGTATCCGGCGAACGGCGACGTCGACGCGAAGATCGCCGCGGGCACTGCCGCACTCGAAGCCGGGCTCACGGAACTCGGCCTGCGCGCGACCGGGCCGATCACCTCGCAGCCGTTCCTGCATCTCCAGGAAGGCGCTCCCGACGCAGCAAAGCTCGAGGCGCCCGTCGTCCGCGTCGCGGTTCCGGTGCGGTGACGCCGTCGGCTATGTTCGCCGCGATGACGGGACACGCGCACACGTTCGCGTCGCCGCTCGGCGACCTTCGCGTCGTCGTCGACGACAGCGGGCGGCTCATGTGCATCGACCTGCCCGGCGCCGCGCCGGTGCTCGGTGCCGTCGAGCCCGACCCCGAAGGTCGTCGCTGCGCCCGGGTCGTGGACCAGCTGCGCGAGTACTTCGCGGGGCGGCGCCGCGTGTTCGATCTCCAGCTCGCGCCGCGCGGCACGCCGTTCCAGCTTCGCGCCTGGCGCGCACTGCAGGACATCCCCTTCGGCGAGACACGGAGCTACCAGCAACAGGCGGCGGCAATCGGACAGCCGAGCGCCGTGCGGGCCATCGGCGGCGCGAACGGCAGGAACCCGCTGCCGATCGTGGTGCCGTGCCACCGCGTGATCGGCAAGGACGGCTCGCTCGTCGGCTTCGGCGGAGGTCTCGACTGCAAGCGCCGGCTGCTCCAACACGAAGCGAACGTGCTCGCCGGGACCGCCGGAGCGCGTTCGTGACCGCCGTCGCGCCCTCTCCGCACGCGGCCCACTGGGACCTCGACCCCGACGTCGTCTTCCTCAACCACGGCAGCTTCGGCGCGTGTCCGCGCGTCGTTCTGGCGCATCAGACCGAACTGCGCGCGCGCCTCGAGCGGGAACCGGTGTTGTTCCTGCACCGCCAGCTCGAGGGACTGCTCGACGAAGCCCGCCACGAACTCGCGCTTCTCGTGCGTTGCGACCCGGACGACCTCGCGTTCGTGCCGAACGCGACAGCAGGCGTCAACACGGTGCTGCGTTCGCTCTCGTTCGCGCCGGGCGACGAACTGCTCGTCACCGACCAGGAGTACAACGCGTGCCGCAACGCGCTCGACTTCGTCGCGGAACGCAGCGGCGCCCGGGTCGTCGTCGCCCCGATCGTGCTGCCGATCCTGGCGCCGCGCGACGTGGTCGACACCGTGCTCGCGCACACGACGCCGCGGACGAAGCTGCTGCTCATCGACCACGTGACGAGCCAGAGCGGCGTCGTGATGCCGGTCGAACCGATCGTGCGCGCTCTCGTCGAACGCGGCATCGACACGCTCGTCGACGGCGCCCATGCGCCCGGCATGCTGCCGCTCGACCTGCGGGCGCTCGGCGCGGCGTACTACACGGGCAACTGCCACAAGTGGCTCTGCTCGCCGAAGGGCGCGGCCCTGCTGCACGTGCGAGCCGACCGCCAGCGCGCGATCCGGCCGCTCTCGATCAGCCACGGCGCCAACTCCGCACGCACCGACCGAACCCGCTTCCGCCTGGAGTTCGACTTCACCGGCACGGACGACCCGACTCCGTACCTCTGCGTGCCGGCGGCGCTGCGCTTCCTCGAGTCGCTGCTCCCGGGCGGGCTGCCCGCGCTGCAGCACCACAACCGATCGCTCGCCGTCCGCGCCCGCGAACTCCTCGTGGCTGCGCTCCGCACCACTCCGCTGTGCCCCGACGAGATGATCGGCTCGCTGGCGGCCGTCGATGTCCACGGCGGCCCGGCGGACCTGCATTCGGCGCTCTGGGAACGCCATCGCATCGAGGTCCCCGTGATGCAGCTCGGCGCGCGGCGGCTCCTGCGCGTCGCGCCGCAGGTCTACAACACGCCCGCGCAGTTCGAGCACCTCGCCGCGGTGCTGACGACGCTCCTCCGCTGATCCGGTTCTTCCAGCCGGGCGCCGCGCCCCGGTTCGAACGCCCGTTTGAATCGCCCGTTCGAATCGCTACCGTCCCCCGCCCGTGTCGAGTCCTTCCACCCGTACCGCCATCCTCGACGCCGCGGAGCGCCTGTTCGGCGACATCGGCTACGCCGCGACGTCGATGCGCCAGCTGACCTCGCGCGCGAAGGTCAACCTCGCGGCGGTCAACTACCACTTCGGCTCGAAGGCGGCGCTCGCGAAGGCTGTGCTGGCCCGCGCCATCGCCCCGATCAACGAAGAACGCCTGCGCCGCCTCGACGCGCTGCCGGTGCGCGCCGACGTGCGATCCATCGTGCGAGCCTTCGTCGAGCCGCCGCTGCGGGGCGTCGATCCCGAGGGCAACTGCTCGGCCGAACGGGTCTGCCGCGTCTTCGGGCGCATCAGCGTCGAACAGCCGCCGTTCCTGGAGACGTTCCTCCGCCAGCAATTCCGCGAGGTCGGGGGTCGTTTCGAGGCGGCTCTGGCAGCGGCCCTGCCGCGCCTCTCCGCCACCACCATCTGGTGGCGGCTCCACTTCCTGGTCGGCGCGATGGCACACACGCTGCGCAACGGACGGACTCTCGCGGCCCTGACCGACGGCCGCTGCGACCCCTCGGACATCGACGCGCTGCTCGAGCACGTCGTGTCGTTCGCCGTCGGCGGCTTCGCGGCGCAGGCGCCGCTTCCGGCCAGAACGCGCCGATCCGCCGCCCCGCGGCGCGGCGTCGCACGCTCGAAGGAGATTCCCGCATGAGCCCACGTCGCGAAGCAACGCTCGCCGCAGCCGCCGCGGTCGCGCTCGCCGGTTGCGCCGGTGCACCGGCGCCCGCCGCCGTGGCCGAAGCCGGCATCCACGTGCCCGACCACTGGTCGGGTCCGGATGCGGGGGCGACCTCGACTGCGACCGTCGACTCGTGGTGGCGCGGCTTCGGCGACGCACGTCTCGACGAGGCGATCGCTGCCGCACTCGAACACAACCGCGATCTGCGCGCCGCGGCCGCCCGCCTCGAGGCCGCGCTGCAGGACCGGGTCGCGGCCGGCGCCGCGAGCCTGCCCCAGGTCGACGCGTCCTTCGATCCGCAGCGCTCGCGGCGCGTGTTCGTCGGGTTCCCGTTCGGCAGCGGCGGCGTGCCGAGCAGCACGACGACGACGTTCGGCATCTCGCTGAACGTGCGATGGGAACTCGACGTGTGGGGCCGCGTGGCCGCCGCCGAGTCCGCCGCGCTCGCCGACCTGCAGGCCGTCGCGGCGGACCACGCCGCGGCACGCACGAGCCTCGTCGCGCAGGTCTGCAAGGCGTGGTTCGCGGTGGTCGAAGCACGCCAGCAGCTCGACCTCGCGATCGCGACCGTGGACGCGTTCGCACGGACCGAAGAGGACGTGCGGGACCGCCACCGCCGCGGTCTCCGGCCCGCGCTCGACGTCCATCTGGCGGCGAACAACGTGGCGAACGCGGAGGCCGTCGTGTCCCAGCGCCGCGACACGCTGCAGCGCGCCCTGCGCGCGCTCGACGTCCTCGCGGGCCGTTATCCGCTCGGCGACACCGCGACGCCGCAGAACCTGCCCTCCGCGCTGCCGGCCGTTCCCGCCTGCCTTCCCGGGGACCTGCTGCACCGACGGCCGGACCTCGTCGCCGCCGAACGCCGCCTCGCCGCATCCGGCTGCCGCGTCGACTCCGCGCGCGCGGCGCTCTACCCGCGTCTCTCGCTGACCGCCAGCGGCGGCACGACGAGCGAAGAACTCGAGGACCTCGTCGACCAGGACTTCCGGGTGTGGAGTCTCGGCGCGAACCTCCTGCAGCCGATCTTCCGCGGCGGAGCGCTTCGCGCCGACGTCGCGCGCCGCGAGGCCCTGCGCGCCGAGTCGCTCGCGACGTACGCCGGCACGGTGCTGCGCGCGTTCGGCGAGGTCGAGTCGGCGCTCGCGAGCGAAACGCACTTCGGCGAACGACGGACAGCGCTCGCCCGCGCCGCCGAACACGCCACACAGGCCCGCGATCTCGCGCGCGAACGATGGCAACTCGGCCTCGCCGACTTCCTCGCCGTCGCCGATGGCCAGCGCCAGGCGTACCTCGCGACGTCGACGCTGATCGCACTCGACCGGCAGCGACTCGACAACCGCATCGACCTCTTCCTCGCCCTCGGCGGCGGCTTCGCGCCGGTCCCCGAGGCAACCGGAGCGAACCCGTGAAAGCCGTCCGCATCGCCCTGCAAGTCCTGCTCCCGCTGCTCGTGCTCTTCGGCGGGTACCGGGCCGCGCGCTTCATCGCGGCCAGGGCCGCGAAACCCGTCGTCACGCCGCCTGTCGCTCGCGGTCCGCTGGTGCGCGCGGCGGTCGTCGAGCGCGCGGATCTGAGGCTCGACGTCGAGACCCAGGGCACGGTCGAGCCGTTCCGCATCGTCGAACTCGGCGCGGAGGTCGCGGGCCGCATCGTCTCGACGAGCCCGTCGCTGCGCGCCGGCGGCGCGTTCGCGCGCGACGAAGTGCTGGCGACGATCGACGCCACCGACTTCGACCTCGCGATCGTGCAGCAGGAGGCCGCGGTGGCGCGTGCCGAACTCCACCTGCTCCAGGAACGCGCCGAAGCGGACGCGGCGGTGCGCGCGTGGAAGCAGCTCGAAGGCGATCGGCAGGCCGACGCGCTGGTGACGCGCGGACCGCAGATCGCCGATGCCGAACGATCGCTCGCGGCAGCGCGCGCAGCACTCGAACGGGCGCGCCTCGACCGCGCGCGCACGGAGGTGCGGGCGCCGTTCGCCGGCCGCGTGCGCAGCGTGCAAGCCGACATCGGCAGCCGCGTGCAGGCCGGCCAGGCGATCGCCGTCGTGTTCGACGTCGAGGCGGCGGAAGTGCGTCTGCCGCTGCCGGTGTCGGACGCCGCATACGTCGACCTGCCGTTCGCGGGTAACGCGTCGAGCGATGCCTCGGCGACACCGGTGACGTTCGCGGCGGAGTTCGCGGGCCATCGCCACGAGTGGCACGGTCACGTCGTGCGCACGGACGGCGAGATCGACCGGCGCAGCCGCCAGCTCACCGCCATCGCGCGGATCGAGGCGCCGTACGAGCCGCGCGACGGCAAGCCGCCGCTGCTCGTCGGCACGTTCGTGCACGCGACGATCCGGGGCCGCACGTTCCCCGGCGTGCTGGTCGTTCCCCGCGCGGCGTTGCGCAACGGCAACGAGGTCCAGGTCATCGACGCCGAGCGCCGCCTGCGCCGGCGCCCCGTTCGTGTGCTGCGGACCGAAGCGACGCGCGCGCTGCTCGTGGAGGGCGTCGAAGCGGGCGAACTCGTCTGCATCACGGACGTCGAGGGCGCATCCGACGGGATGATCGTGCGCCTCGCCGACGATCCGAAGCCGGCACCGGCGACCGGCGGCGCGACACAGCCCGCCGCGGAGGCACGATGAGTGCCGACGATCCGACGATCCCGACCGACGAGAAGCGCGGCTTCTTCGCCTGGTTCGTGCAGAACCACGTCGCCGCCACCCTCGTCGCGGCGACCTTCCTGGTGGCGGGGCTGTCGGCGCTGTTCACGGGCCGCGTGCGGCGCGAGGTCTTCCCCGAGATCGCGCCCAACATCGTCACCGTGCAAGTGACGTATCCCGGCGCGGCGCCGGCGGAAGTCGAGCAGGGCGTGTGCCTCCGCGTGGAGGAGGCGGTCGAAGGCGTCACCGGCGTCGACAAGGTCACGTCGAGCGCGAACGAAGGCGTGGGCCTCGTCGTCATCGAGACACTGCAGGACGCGGACATCGACCGGGTCCTCGACGACGTGAAGAACCGGGTCGAATCGATCACGAACTTCCCCGCGGAGATCGAGGAGCCGATCGTGTCGCGCCTCGTGGTCCGCAAGGAGGTCATCAACGTGTCGATCTACGGCGACGCCGACGAACGCACGCTGAAGCGACTCGCGGAGCGCGCCCGCGAGGATCTCGCCGCACTGCCGCAGGTGTCCCAGGTCGAACTCGGCGCGGTGCGCCCCTACGAGATCGCGATCGAGATCAGCGAGGAGGCGCTGCGCCGCCACTCGCTGTCGTTCGGCGCCGTGGCCGCCGCGGTGCGGCGGGGCAGCCTCGACCTGCCGGCGGGCGTCATCAAGGCCGACGAGGGCCACACCCTGCTCCGGGTCGAGGGCCAGGCCTACCGCGGCGAGGATTTCGAGAAGCTCGTGCTGCTGACGAAGCCCGACGGCACGCGCGTGCAGCTCGGCGACGTCGCCCGCGTCGTCGACGGCTTCGCCGACGACGACCTCTCGGCCCGCTTCGACGGCAAGCCGGCGGCGCTGGTGAAGGTGTTCCGCGTCGGATCGCAGGACGCCCTCGCGGTGACCGCCGCGGTGCGCGAGTGGGTCGCCGGTCCCGGCACGCTCATGCTGCCGCCGGGTGTGCAGATCGCCACCTGGCGCGACGAGTCGATCCTGCTGAAGGGGCGCATCGACCTGCTGTTCGGCAACGCGATGCAGGGGCTCGTGCTGGTCTTCGTGATCCTCGCGCTCTTCCTGCAGCTCCGGGTCGCGATCTGGGTCGCGATCGGCATTCCCGTCGCGTTCCTCGGTGCGGTCGCGTTGATGCCGACGTTCGACGTCTCCATCAACATGATCTCGCTGTTCGCGTTCCTGCTCGTGCTCGGCATCGTCGTCGACGATGCGATCGTGGTCGGCGAGAACGTCGTGCTGCACCGCGCGAACGGTGCGTCCCCGATGCTCGCCGCGCTGCGCGGCAGCCGGGAGGTGCGCGTGCCGGTGTTCGCGTCGGTCACGACGACGATCGCCGCGTTCCTGCCGATGCTGCTGTCCGTCCCGGGCAGCGACGCGCAGGTGTGGCGCGTGATCCCGCTGATCGTGATCCCGGTGCTCGCGATCAGCCTCGTCGAATCGCAGCTCTGCCTGCCCGCGCACTTGTCGCTCCTGCGCCGCGACGACCCTTCGCGCCGGCCGTGGCTCGGAGCACGGGCGCTGGGCGCGCTGCAGCGCGCATTCACGTTCGTGCTGGAGGCCTTCGTGCGGCGTGTCTACCAGCCCGTGCTCGAAGCCAGCCTGCGCTGGCGGTACGTCACGATCGCGAGCGCGATCGCGGTGCTGCTCGTCCTGTTCGCGAGCACGGCGGCGGGCTTCCCGCGGTTCATCTTCTTCCCCACCGTCGACGGCGACAACATCGTCGTGTCGCTGACGATGCCCCAGGGCACCCCCGCCGCGACGACCGCCGGCGTTCTCGCGCGGATCGAGACCGCCGCGCGCGACGTCTGCAGCGAAGTCGACCGCGAGACGGGCGGCGGCCCCTCGGTGCTCGAACACATGCTGGCGAGCGTCGGCTCGCAGCCGTTCGCCGTCGAGCAGGCTCGCAACGGCGGTCAGCGCGATGCGCAGTTCCAGTCCGGCTCGCACCTGGCCGAGCTCAACGTGCAGCTGCTGCCGTCGGAGAAACGCGAGGTGTCGTCGAACGTCGTCCTGAGCCGGATCCGCGACCGGGTCGGCGCGGTCCCCGACGCGATCGACCTCCAGTTCACGACATCGTTCTTCTCGACCGGCAAGGACGTCGACGTCGAGCTCTACCATGCCGACATCGACGCTCTGCGCGCCGCCGTCGCCGACCTCGAACACGAGCTGCGCTCGATGCCGGAGGTGAAGGACATCAGCAACTCGTTCCGCCTCGGCAAGCCGGAGGTCGAACTGCGCATCCGCCCATCCGCCGAGCCGCTCGGTCTCAGCCAGCAGGACCTGGCGCAGCAGGTGCGGCAGGCGTTCTACGGCGAGGAAGCGCAGCGCGTGCAGCGCGGCCGTGACGACGTGAAGGTGATGGTGCGCTACCCGGAGGACGGTCGCCGTTCGCTCGACGACCTCGATGCCCTGCGCATCCGGACGCCGGCCGGCGACGAGGTGCCGCTGCGCGAGGTGGCCGAGGCCACGAGCGGCCGGTCGTTCTCGACGATCCAGCGCGTCAATCGGAAGCGCGCGCTGCGCGTCAGCGGTGAGATCGACGAGAACGACCCGAACGCTTCGGCCGAGGCGATCAACGCGCGGCTGCGCCTCGAAGTGCTGCCGGCGCTGATCGATCGTCACCCGGGCCTGTCCGCCGCGTTCGAGGGCGACCAGAAGAAGAAGACCGAACTGCTCACGTCGCTGGCCGGCGGCTTCGCGATCGCGCTCTTCCTGATCTACGCGCTGATGGCGATCCCGCTGAAGTCGTTCCTGCAGCCGGTGCTCATCATGACCGCGATCCCGTTCGGCGTCGGCGGCGCGATCGCGGGCCACATGCTGTGCGGGTTCGACCTCAGCATCCTGTCCATGTTCGGCGTCGTGGCGCTCGCCGGCGTGGTGGTCAACGACAACATCGTGCTCGTCGACTGGGTGAACCAGCGCCGGGATGCGCACTCGTCCCTCGTGGACGCCGTCCGCACCGCCGGCGCAGCCCGCTTCCGCCCGATCATGCTGACCTCGCTGACGACGTTCGGCGGCCTCACGCCCCTCCTGCTGGAGAAGAGTGTGCAGGCGCGCTTCCTCGTCCCGATGGCGATTTCGCTCGGCTTCGGCGTCATGTTCGCGACGCTGATCAGCCTGCTGCTCGTGCCGTCGCTCTACCTCGCGCTCGACGACGTGCGACGTACGATCGTTCGCTGCTGGCACTTCGTGTATCCGGCCCGCGCGGCATGACGGCTGCCGCGCGACGCCACGGTGTCGCGATCCTCGACAGGCGGCCGAAGGTCCTTTCCGACCGCAGTCAAGGCGTGCTCCGCGACGCGCCGATGCACGGGCATCGATGTCGCGCCCCCGCCGAGCCCGCAGATGAAGAGACCCAGGACGTCCCTGCGTCGCCGGCTCACGGCCCTGTGCTCGCTGCTGACGATCGTCGCGATCGCCGTGATCGGGCTCGACTCGTACCGGCGTGAACGCGCGATGCTCGAGCACAGCACGCGCCGCAGCCTCGAGACGCTGGCGCAGATGGTCGCGGTCAACGTGCGCAGCAGCGTCGCGGAGCAGTCGCCGGCGGCGGTGACGGAGTTTCTCACGACGGTCGCCGACACGATGGACCTGCAGCTCGCGGCGGTCGTGTCCGCCGACGGTGCCTGGTTCTCGATCTCGGGCGACTCCGACCTGCTGCCCGAGCTGCTGCCCGGCACACGACAGGTCGGTCCGGACTGGGTCAGTTCGGTCAACCTCGACTACGTCGACAAGTCGAAGGTGAGACGGCGTGCGGTCGTGATCGTCCGGACCTCGGGCCAGCCCATGCGGCTGCGTCTGCAGGAATACCTCGAGGGCCTGCTCGCCACGATGGTGCTCGCGCTGCTCCTGCTGGCGTTCGCGGCACACTGGCTCCTGACGCGCCTGCTCGCGCCCGTGCAGGGCCTGCTCGACACCACGGTGCGGGTGCGCCAGACCGAGGACTATTCGTTGCGCGCCGCCGGCTCCGCCGACGACGAGATCGGTGCGCTCGTGCGAGCGTTCAACGCGATGCTCGAAGCGATCCAGGGCCGCGACAACAACCTCGCGCGACTGGCCGAGCACCTCGAACAGCAGGTGCGCGAGCGTACCGCGGAGCTGCGACACGCCGTCGAGGTCGCCGAGACCGCGACGCGCGTGAAGTCGACGTTCCTCGCGAACATGAGCCACGAGATCCGCACGCCGCTCAACGCGATCCTCGGCATGTCGGACCTCGCGATGGAGAGCGAGGACCCGCGCGAACTCCGCGAGTACCTGGGCGTGATCCGCAACGCGGGATCGAACCTGCTCGGTGTGCTGTGCGACGTTCTCGACCTCTCGAAGATCGAGTCGGACAAGCTCGAGCTGTCGCCGGTCCCCACCGACCTCGAGGCGCTCGCGCTCGAAGCGCTGCGTCCGCTCACCTCGCGCATCCAGGACAAGGACCTGGAGCTCACGCTCGAAGTCGACCCGGCACTCGCCGACGCGTACCGGCTCGACGACGTGCGCGTCCGCCAGATCCTCACCAACCTCGTCAGCAACGCGATCAAGTTCACCGCGAACGGCGTCGTGCGTGTCACGCTCGCGGTCGAGGAACGGCGGGGTGACGTGCACGACGTGGCGCTCGTGGTCGAGGACACCGGCACCGGGATCCCGAAGGACCGCCTCACCGCGATCTTCACGCCGTTCACGCAGGCCGACAGCACGATCACGCGTCGGTTCGCCGGCACGGGGCTCGGGCTCTCGATCACGGATCGGCTCGTCCGCTTGATGGGCGGGACGATCACCGTCGACAGCACGGTGGGCAAGGGCTCGACGTTCCGCATCCGGCTGCCGCTCACGACCTGCGCGAGCCCGCTGCCGCCGTTGCCGCAACTCGCCTCGACCACGAGGCTGTTCGCGATCGGCCGCTCCGCCCCGACGCTGCGCGCGCTCGAGTCGACCGCGCGACGCCTCGGCGTGTCCCTCGTCACGCTCGACGGCGGCACCGCACTGCGATCGTTCGGCGCCATCGGCCCTGGGGACGTCGTTCTCGTCGACGAACGCGACGCGGAGCGCGACGCGGAACTGTGCGAATGGCTGCCGTCCGGCCCGCGCGGCGTCCGTCCGGTGCTCCTGATCACGTCCTTCCAGGACCTCGCGAATGCCTCTGCCCGCTGCCGCCGCTGCGACTTCGCCGGCTACTTGACGAAGCCGGTGTCGGCCCGCGAACTCGCCGGGCGAATCGCCACGCTGCAGTCGTCGTCGAGCGAGTCCGCGGCGAGCCCCGGGGCGAGCACGACGGAGAACCCGGCGGAGAACCCGGTCGCGAGCGTGCGCCCGGCTGCGGCGGCGCCGGCGACATCGCTGCGGATCCTGGTCGCCGAGGACAACCCGGTGAACCAGCGCCTGATCGAGCGCATCCTGCAGCGCGACGGCCACCAGGTGACCCTCGCGGAGAACGGCAAGGTCTGCTGCGAGACGTTCGCGCGCGAGCCGTTCGACATCGTCCTGATGGACATGCAGATGCCCGAGATGAGCGGGCTCGAAGCCGCCGCGCAGATCCGGACCACGGCCGCGACCGACACTCCGCGGGTCCCGATCGTCGCTCTCACTGCGAACACGACCATCGAGGATCGGACCGCGTGCCTCGAGGCCGGCATGGACGAAGTGCTTTCGAAACCGGTCTCCGTGCCGAAGCTGCGCGCCGTGCTCGCGGACGTCGCTGCCCGGCGAGCCCCGCCCGCGCCCTGACCACACACCGGCGGGGGAACGCTCGCGGCCGGCGCGGCGCCGTGCGATGCTGCGGCGATGAGCCGCTTCGCCGCGTTCGTCTTCGCCGTCGCGACCGCCGCACTCGCCGCCCAGGGTCCGCCGGCCGAAGGACCGCGCGCGGTCGATCCGGGCTGGTTCGTGCTGACCGGAGCACGCGTCGTCGTCGATCCGGCGACCTCGCTCGAACGCGCGAACGTCGTGCTGCGGGACGGTCGCATCGTCGCAGTCGACGCCGCTCCGCCCGTCGGCGCGACCGCGGTCGACTGCAGCGGCCTCACGATCTATCCGGGCCTCGTCGACCCGTTCGTCGCGACCGACGTGCCCGCGCTCGACGCAGCGGCCGACGACCAGCACTGGAACCCGATGGTCCAGCCGCAGCGCAGTGCACGCGACGGCGCCCTCGTGCCTGCCGCCGAACGAACGGCGCTCCGCCGACTCGGCTTCACCACGGTCGCGTGCGTGCCGACGGGCGGCATCGTGAAGGGCACGAGCACCGTCGTGCAGCTCGACGAACCGACGCCCACGGCACCGACCACGATCGTGCGCGATGTCGTCGCCCTGGTGACGAGCCTGCAGACGCGCGATGGGTACCCGAACAGCGAGATGGGTGCGATCGCGGTGCTGCGACAGGCCCTCTTGGACGGCGCGTGGTACCGGCGCTGCGGCGCCGCGATTCCTGCCGGCGGCGCGCTGCCGGCCGGCGCGCCGCGGCCGTCATCCGCGTTCGCCGCACTTGCCGAACGCACGGACCTGCCGCTGTGGTTCGACGCCCGCGACGAACTGCAGGCCCTGCGCGCGGTGCGAATCGCGAACGAAGCCGGGCGCACGCTCGTGCTCGTCGGAAGCGGCATGGAGTTCCGCCGCCTCGCCGCGATCGCCGCGGCGAAGGTGCCGGTCGTCGCACCGCTGCAGTTCCCCGACGCGCCGGACGTCGCTTCGGCGAGCGCAGCCGAGCGGGTGTCCCTGCGCCAGCTGCAGTCGTGGGAGCAGGCGCCGACCAACACGAAGAGGCTGCTCGATGCGGGGGTCGACGTCTCGTGGACGACGGCCCGCATGCGCGACAAGAAGGACTTCCGCGAACGCGTCGCCGAGGCGATCGCGTGCGGCGTGTCGACACAACAGGCGCTCGCCTTGCTGACCACGAAGCCCGCCGCGCTGCTCGGCATCGCCGACCAGACGGGCACCATCACCCGGGGCAAACTCGCGAACCTCGTCGTCGTCGAGGGCGACCTCTTCGATCCGAAGGCGAGGATCCGCGACGTCTGGGTCGGCGGTGTGCGCCACCCGATCCAGGGAGCGAAGGACTCCGGCGTGGACGGCTCGTGGTCCTGGACGACGGGCTGGCCCGGCAAGGACCCGAAGGTCGCACCGGCGCTGACGATCGACGGCGACTCCGTGAAGGGCAAGGCCGGTGGCTCGGACCTGAAGTTCGCCGACGTCGTGCGCGAGGCCGACCGCCTGTCGTGCCGCGTGGCCGGCGACGCCCTCGACGCGGAGCGCGTGTTCTGGCTGCGTCTGCACCAGGACGGCGGCGCGCTGGTCGGCACGTGCGCCGTGTCCGACGGCACGTCGAGCGCAGTGCGCGCCGAACGGTCGAGCGACGACGCGAAGGGCAAGGCCGACGAGAAGAAGGGCGGTGACGACGCGCGTCCTGCGCCGCCGGGGGTCGGGCCGCTGCCGACACCGCTCGGCGGCTACGGCTTCCTCGAGTTGCCGGCGCAGACCGAGTTCGTGATCGTCGGTGCGACGCTCTGGCCATGCGACGGGCGCGGTGTCCTGCGCGACGGCGCGGTGCACGCTCGCGACGGCCGCATCGTGTTCGCGGGCTCGCGCGCCGACATGGGGGAACCGCCGATCGGGGCGCAGATCATCGACGCGGCCGGCAAGCACGTGACGCCGGGCATCATCGACTGCCACTCGCACACCGGTATCTCGCGCGGCGTCAACGAAGGCGGTGAAGCCGTCACGGCCGAAGTGCGCGTCGAGGACGTCATCGACCCGGACGACGTCAACTGGTACCGCGAACTCGCCGGCGGCGTCACCGCGGTGAACCAGCTGCACGGCTCCGCCAACGCGATCGGCGGACAGAGCTGCACGGTGAAGCTGCGTTGGGGAGTCCGGCACCCGGACGAGATGCGATTCGCAGGTGCGCCCGCGGGGATCAAGTTCGCTCTCGGCGAGAACCCGCGCCAGGCGAACGACCGCG
Organism: Planctomycetota bacterium; assembly: GCA_016794565.1. Classification (GTDB taxonomy): domain Bacteria; phylum Planctomycetota; class UBA1135; order UBA1135; family UBA2386; genus JAEUHQ01. Next base: position 33,329 of record JAEUHQ010000141.1, read on the forward strand.
GGCCGAACCGTCGCTACCCCAACACGCGAATGGGTGTCGAGGCGCTGCTGCGCGACCGCTTCGCCGCAGCGGACGCGTACCGACAGGCGCTCGCCACCTACGAGAAGCTCGCCCCCGCGGAACGCGCGAAGGCGATCCCGCCGCGCCGCGACCTCGAGCTGGAGGCGCTGGCGCAGGTGCTCGACGGCAGCCGCCGCATCCATTGCCACAGCTACCGGCAGGACGAGATCTTCATGCTCTGCGGGCTCGCGCGCGAACTCGGCATCAAGATCGGCACGTTCCAGCACGTGCTCGAGGGCTACAAGGTCGCCGACGCGATCGCGGCGAACGCGGTCGGAGCGTCGTCCTTCAGCGACTGGTGGGCGTACAAATTCGAGGTCTGGGACGCGATCCCCGACAACGGCGCGATCATGCACGAAGCCGGCGTGTGCGTGTCGTTCAACAGCGACAGCAATGAACACGCGCGCCGCCTGAACACCGAAGCCGGCAAGGCCGTGAAGTACGGCGGCGTCGCGCCCTGGGATGCACTCTGCTTCGTCACGAAGAACCCGGCGATCCAGCTCGGCATCTTCGACCGCACGGGCTCGCTCACCGCGGGCAAGGACGCCGACATCGCGCTGTGGTCCGACGATCCGCTGAGCTACGCAGCGCGCTGCGAAGCGACATGGGTCGACGGGCGGCTGCTGTTCTCGCTCGGGACCGACCGGACCATGCGCGAGACCATCGCCGCGGAGCGACAGCGCCTCGTCGGCAGAGCCGTCGCCTCCGGCAAGAAGCGCACGGCGCGCGACGGCGACACGAAGGACGCCTACTGGGCCGCCGAGGACCTGACCACCGACTACTGCTGCCGCGACTGCGAAGGAGGCCGCTGATGCACGCGTTCGTCCCCACGCTCCTGTTCGTGCTCTGCGCCGTCCCCGCCGCAGCGCAGGACCTCGTTCCGAAGGCCGCGCCGCAGCGGGCGCCGGTCGTGCTGCGCAACGCGGTGCTGCACACGGTGTCCGACGGCGTCATCCTCGGCGGTTCGCTGTGGTTCGACGACGGCGTGATCCGCGGCATCGTCGGCGAGGGCGGCACGCTGAAGCTCCCGAACGGCGCCGAGCCGGTGGTCGTGGATCTCCAGGGCAAACACGTGTTCCCCGGGCTGATCTCGCCGCACACGACCCTCGGCCTCGTCGAGATCGGCATGGTCCGCCAGACGAACGACGTCGACGAGGTCGGCGACACGACGCCGGAGGCGACCGCGGCCGTCGCGTGGAACCCGGACTCGGCCGCGATCCCCGTCGCCCGCCGGAACGGCGTGCTGGTCGCCGCGGTGTTCCCGAGCGGCGGCTCCCTGCCCGGCCGCGCGTCGGTGATGAAGGTCGACGGCTGGACGAACGCCGACATGACCGTGCGCGCCGATGCGGGTCCGATCGTCGCGTGGCCGGCGCAGTCGGGTGAGCGCCGCGGCCGACGCGGACCGCGCCCGGAAGGCGGCGACGGCGCGGAGGAGAACGAGGGCTCGGGCGCGAAGAAGGCGCGCGACCGCATCGACGAAGTGTTCACCGCGGCGCGCGCCTGGTTCGACGCCAGGAAGACCGACCCGTCGGTGCCGCTCGACATCCGGCACGAAGCGCTCGTCCCCGCGCTGCGCGGCGAGGTCCCGGTGTTCCTGCTCGCGGACGAACAGGAGCAGATCGAGTCGGCGGTGCTGTGGGCCACGGGCCGCGGTCTCCGCGCGGTCGTCGTCGGCGGGCGCGACGCCGCGCTCTGCGCGGGCCTGCTCACGGACCGCCGCGTGCCGGTCATCCTCGACGGCGTGCATCGGCTGCCGCGGCGCGACGACAGTCCGTACGACGAGGCGTTCACGCTGCCCGCGCGCCTGCAGGAAGCGGGGGTGCGTTTCTGCATCGGCGGCGGCACCGACTTCGCCAACGACCGCAACCTCCCCTACCACGCCGCGACAGCGGCGGCGTTCGGCCTCGGCCGCCAGCGGGCGCTGCAGGCGATCACGCTCGACGCCGCGAAGATCCTCGGCGTCGACGACCGCCTCGGCTCACTGTCGGTCGGCAAGGACGCGACGCTCTTCGTCGCCGACGGCCACCCGTTCGATTTGAAGACGAAGATCGAGATGGCCTTCGTGAGCGGCCGCCAGATCGACCTGCGCAACAAGCAGACGGAACTGGCTGCGAAGTACCGCGAGCGCTACCGCCAGCTGCGGGCGAAATAGCCGGAGCGCTCGGCGCGGGCCGCGGCGAACGGCGCCCGCAGGTAGGATCCTGCCGCGCGCCGCCCCCCGGCCGCGACACCCTCTCGGAGCCCCTCATGACCACGGTTTCCCGCTCGTCCCGCGTCTCCTGTGCAGCGGTCCTCCTCGTGCTCGCCGCGTGCCAGAGCATGCCGTCGCACCGGCAGGTGCAGATCATGGAGCGCTTCGATGTCCAGTACTCCGGCCGACTCGACGGAACGGCGTTCGAGCCGAACGGCGAACCGGGCGTCGCGCCGGACCAGGGTGAGCCGCTCGTGCTGCACGGTCGACGCATCACGATGCGCGGCGACGTGGCGAACCGGCTCCTGCAACAGGGCCGCGCGGGCGCGATCAGCGCCGCCGGCATCGACTGCGTCCGGGTTCCGGCGCGCGCGTTCGGGGACTCGATCGACGATCTTGTCGCCGCCGACGCCGCGACCCGGGAGGAATCGCTGCTGCTGCCCTCGACGATCGGGCGGACGACGCACTTCGAACACGTGCGACAGCACGCCTACGTCCAGGCGTTCGCCGTGCAGGCCACGACCGATGCGATGGTCGGCGATCCCGAGGTCGGCCTCACCCACGAAGGCTACGCCCTGGCCGTGAGCCCAGGGCGCGACGGAACGCGCATCACCCTCGATCTCCGGCTCGACACGGCGGAGGTGGTTCGTCCGCTCGCGATCGCGACGGGGACGCTCTGGCCGCGCACCTCGCCGGTGTCGATCCAGGTTCCGGTGCTGTTCCACCAGCAGATCACGACGCGGGCTTCGTTGGGCGCGACCGACGCCGTGTGCCTCGTATGGCCGCAGTCGCCGACACGGGACGAAGTGACGCTCCTGGTGTTCGAGTGCGCGGCGCCCGACCAGGTGGCCGCCGCGACGCCGAATCGCTGAACACGCACGGCGGCGCGCCCCGTTTCACGGCACGAGGCGCGCCGCCGATTCGAGGAGCCCGCGCAGGGCCGCGATCCCGCCGATCAGGCGCGCGGCCCCGGCGACGCGCAACCGGTCGGCATGCGCTTCGCCGCCGATGCCCGACGGCGCCACGGCGAGCGGGATGACTCCGGCCGCGCGCGCGGCAGCGACGTCGCTCGGGTTGTCGCCGAGCATCCACGCACTCGTCGCACCGAGCCGTTCGAGCGCGAGCCGCACCGGCGCCGGATCGGGTTTGCCCGGACCGTCTTCGTCGGTGACCAGCGCCTTCACGAACGGCGCGAACCCGTGCCGTTGCAGCACGGATTCGGCGAGCCGCCGCGGGCAGCTCGTGACGACGCCGAGCGGACGCACTGCCGCGAGCGCGCACACGTCGTCGAGGTTCGCGATCGCGCTCCTGCCCTCGATGTCCGCGAGAACGCCGTCGAGGTCGAGCAGGATCGCCGCGGGCGCGACGGCGGCGTCGATCGCGGCGAGCAGGCGAGCGAACGTGCGATCGTCGGCAGGCATCGTGATCCGCACGCCCGAGGGGAACGCGCGCACGGCGATCCCGACGCCGAGCAGCGCGTCGCGCAGCCATGCCGGCTCCGGCGGCCGCACGAACACGAAGTTCCCCGCCGACGGCAGCGGCGCCAGCCCGCGCTTCGCCGCGTGGCGCTCCATCGCGTCGCGTTCTCTCGCGACGTCGCGCACGTACGCCGCGACCTCCGCGCCTCCTTCGAGCAACCGGACCTCCGCGGCGCGACGGCTCCACGTCCCGCACGTGAACGGACTGCCGACCGAGCGCAGCCACCGCACGACGTCGGGTCGGGCGATCGCGTAGCCGACGCGCAGACCGGCGAGGCCGAAGGCCTTGCTGAAGGTGCGCACGACGACCGTGTTGGGAAACGAGAGAGCCGCCGCCGTCAGGTCTTCGCCGCCGAACTCCGCGTACGCGGCATCGACGAGGACCGCCGCGTTCGGTGCGGCGGCGCAGACGGCGCGAACGTCGTCGACGGTCGCGACGAGACCGGTCGGGTTGTTGGGCGACACGATCGCGACGAGCGCGGTGTCGGCGGTGACGGCGTCGAGCACAGCCCGCCGCGGCCAGACGCCGTCGGTCCACGGCACCGACACGAGCTCGGCGCCGGCGAGCGGCACGTAGCGTTCGAGCATCTCGAACGTCGGCGCCGGCACGATCGCGCGGCGGCCCGGCTCGAGCACCGCCCGGCACAGGCGGTCGAGCACGTCGTCGCCGCCCGCACCGACGAAGATGCGATCGACGGCGACGCCGTGGCGATGCGCGAGCACCTGTTCGAGGGAGTCGTCGAGCGGATAGCGGCGGATGGCCTCGACCTCGCGGGCGAGCCCGGCGAGGAACTGCGGCGTCGGCGCGCGCCCCTGGTTGCCGTCGAGTCGCACGTTCACCCACGCCGGCGCCTTCGGGATCCCGGCACCGGCTGCGGGCACCCGCCCCGCGGGCCGCGGACCCGGACCGCCGGCGCTCATCGCCGCGCCGGCACCTTCGTGCCGAGGAACTGCCAGATCGCCTCGAACTGCTGCGCCCCGTCGCCGCCGAGCACGTCCGTGATCGCTGTCGTGCCCGACGGCGCGTAGCGCGGCATGCGCGAGTCGGGATCGAGCCGCGTCGGATCGCGCAGCCAGCGGGTGAAGTACTCGTGGCGCAGCCGCGATCGCGCGGTTCCGAGTTCGATGCCGGCGCGCTCGAAGACCTGTACGGCCGGCGCATCGCCGAGCGCGTGGCACTGCACGCAGCCGAGCCCCTTGCCCATCTGCACGAGACGCTCCCCGTGCATCGCGGACTGCAGGTCCGGCGCCGGCTGCACTTCATCCGCCGCCGGATAGCCGTGTTCGCGAACGAGCCCCTGCGCGAGGGCCTGCGCGTGGGAGCGGAACTTCGGCATGCGGGCGTGCAGCCAGGGCCGCGGCGACGGCTGATCGCCGCCGACGAACCGCGCGATCCACGTCGGCTGCAGTTTGGCGCCGACCCAGGTGAGGGCCGGCACACCTTGCGCCGTCGGGTCCTGGTCCACCGGCACCGGCCCCGCCACGGCGACGCGCTCGACGACGCGCGCCCACGTCGACGGGGCACCGTCCAGCGCGTGGCACGCCGTGCAGCGGCGCGCGGCGACGTTCTGCGCCACGTAGTCGAGCGGCGACGAACGGAACGGCACCTGCTCCGCGAACGGCAGGAAGGCGCGCAGGGCCGCGACCTGCTCGGGGGCGAATCCGTGGTCGAGCCCGGAGTCGCCGCCGCCGTCCTGCAGGCAGCCGCGGTCCGCGCGCAGATTGCGCAGCTTCGCGGGGCGGCGCTCGGTGATCGGGACGTCGATCGCGTGGCACTGGACGCAGTCGTGGCGTTCGACGAGCTTGCGGCCGTGCTCCGCGTTGCCGCGGCTCGCGGGGATCTGCACGGCGGGCGCGGACGACAGGAACGCAGCGAGCTGCATCGCGTCGTCGCGCGACAGATTGAAGTCCGGCATGCGCGACGACGGATGGTCGCGCAGCGGGTCCTGGAGGAACGAAACCAGGGCCGCCGGATGCCACTTCGCGGCGACGTGGCCGAGCGGGATGCGATCGCCGAGCGCGGCGTCGGCAGGCGCGGCGCCGGGAGCCGTGTGGCACGCGACGCAGCCGAGCTGGCGGAAGCGGATCTCGCCGGATCCGGCGAAGCCGCCGGGGAACGGCGGCGCCGCGAGCGGAGCCCCGAGCGTCGCGAGGTACGCCGCGACGTCGTCGGCGTCGTGTTCGTTCGCGAAGCGGATCCTGGGCATCGTCGCGTCGGGACGCATCGCGCGCGGATCGCGCAGCCAGGCGGCCATCCAGCCGGCGCTCGCCCGCGCGCCGACCGTGCGGAGGTCCGGGCCCTGCGTGTCGAGTTCGCCGAACGCGGACTCGCCGATGCGGCGGGTCTCGGGCTCGTGGCACCGCGCGCAGTGGCGTTCCGCGAAGAGGCGGTGCCCCGCCCGCAGCAGCTCGGCTGCCGCGATGTCGGCCTCGGCAGGGATGTGCAGGCGCTCGGGAGCGATCGGTTCGAACCCGAAGTCGCCCCCCGCCCACGACACACGCAGTTCGCCGTCCCCAGGTGCGTTGCTCTCGAAGGTCACGAGCAGTTCGTTGGGCCCCTTCTTGAGGCGCACCGGTTCGGCGGACTCGAGCGGCTTGCCGGGACGGAGGCGGCCGTCGAGCACGGGCTCGCCGTTGCAGACGAGCTTCGCGGAGCCGCGGCCCTCGATGCGGAAACGCAGTCGATCGCGCAACGGCAGCTCGACCGTGGTGCGCAGCGTCGCGCGGAACAGGCCGGGCTCGATCCACGGGCTCGGCGTTTCCCCTCTCTCCACGGCGAACGACAGGAGCCGCAAGCGCAGAGTCGCGCGCTCGGTCGCCTCACCGACGCGTTCGAACGTCGCGAGCACGCCGCGTTCGAGGCGCGCAGCCTCGGGCGGCGTCTGCGCTCCGGCGAGGGCTCCGAGCAGGATCGGCGCGAGCAGGGCGCGGAGGGCGGCCACGGCTCAGTGCTCCTGCGGGAAGCCAGGATCGCCGGCGAGCGCGTGGATCGTCGCGTGCAGTTCGCCCTTCAGTTCCCGGCCGTCCTTCGCGTCGAGACTCCAGCGCACCTGGATCTGGTTCACCGGGCGCATCCCGTCGATCGCGAGGAACACCGTGCGCGCGTCGGGCGACAGTTTCGCCGCGGTGACCTTCAGCGGATCGCGGTTCGGCTTGCCCTGCTCGACCTTGCGTTCGGGGTGCAGGACGGAGACCTCGGGCGAACCGTAGTTCGCCGAGTAGAGGTAGCTCCAGATCTCGACGCCGAAGCTGTCGGGGTCGTTCGCGGTCGCGGGATCGAGCGGCTCGTCGAACGTGAGGTAGATCCCCTTGTCGCAGGTCCGCAGTCCGGTCGGGAACCCGAGCGGCTTGCCCGTGCGGCGCACGCGGTGGAACCCGCCGTCGCGCGCGGCGCTCGTCTGCCAGCCCTGGAACCCGGCGACGTACAACTGACCGTCGCGCGGCGAGAACCGGGCGCGCATGCAGCTCGAGGAGAACTGCGCGGGCAGGCGCACGACGCCGCCCTGCATGCGTCCTTCGACCTTCTCCGTCAACACGAGGAAGACGGAGCACGTGCCGTAGGACAGATGGAGCAGGCGACCGTCGAGGTCCTTCCACGCGTCGCCGGTCACCCACACCTGCCCGCCGCTGCTGTTGTCCACCTCCATCGGGAACCAGCAGAGCGGAAGGTCGGGCTGGTCCGGTACCGGCGTGCGATGCGCGGTGTCCTTGACTCCGCCGTAGAAGCCGGGCTTCTCGATCCAGTTGAGCCGGCAGCGAGGCATGTAGGTGCCTTCGTTGTCGCCCGACGTCACGATGCCCGTCGGCGACACACCGATGCCGTTCGGCGCGCGCAGTCCGGTCGCGATCGTCTCGAGGGTCGAACCGTCCTTCGACACTTTCATGATCGTGCCGTGGTGCGGCGCGATCGCCATGAACCCGCGGCCGCCCGGCCGCACCGGCCCGCCCTTGCTGAAGTAGAAGTTGCCTTCGCGATCGGTCTGCAGGTCGAACGCGAACTCGTGGAAGGCCGGCGTGATGTTCACGTCGTGGTTGAAGCACTCGTACGCGTCGGCTTCGCCGTCGCCGTTCGTGTCCCGCAGCCTGGTGATCCCGTCGCGACCGTGCACGAAGATCTCGTCGTCGACGATCCTGAGACCGAGCGGGTCGAAGAGCCCCGTCGCGAAGCGCTTCCACTCGAGCCGGGCGAGCGAGTCGTCGATGCCCGACACGACCCACACGTCGCCGTTCCAGGTCGAGATCGCAGCGCGGCCGTCGCGGAAGAAGTCGAATGCCGCCGTACGCATCCGCGAGTGGAAGCGGTTGTCGAAGGGGATCGTGATCGTGTCCACCGCGAACGGGCCGTCGTCGGCGCCGCGTTCGCCCTTCGTGACGATCGTGTCGCCCCACATCGGCTTCGCGGAGGCACCGACCACCGCCACGGCGTCGGCGCCCGGCAGGCGCACGACGGCGGCCTCGACCGCGGGCCGCTGGCCCGCCGTCATCGCGACGCCGATCGACATCTCTCCTTCGTGCGGCGGCACGACCAGCACGATGCGGCCGCCGTCCGCAACGAAATGCGGGCCGCGCGCCGTGCCCCGCAGCCCCGCGGCCACCGCCGATCCCGGCCGGGGCGCCGTATCGGCCGGCGACACACAACGGTCCGCGAAGACATCGATCTCGGAGAAGAACGTGCCGCCGCGGACGACCCGGAAGAGCAGGTGACGGAACTCGCCGAGACCGCCCGGCAGAGCGACGCCGGCGCCGTGCTTCATGCCTTCGTCGAGCGCGGTGGTGTCGACGTCGGCGATTTTCTTCCATCCAGCCGCGGCCGGATCCGCAGCGGCGGCGGACGGCGCCTCTTCGGCATCGCTGCCGAACAACTCGTACTGCTGCGCACAACGCTCCGCGCGGTGCCACGAGAAGGAGTTCACGCGGTGCACCTGCACTCGCTTCTTCAGGTCGACGAGGAAGCGACCTTCGTCGATCTCGCCGTCGCTCGTGCGGCGCGGATCGAACCAGACCGAATGGAACGTGTCGTCGTCGTTGTCCGCGGCCTCACCGTCACACAGGAGCGGGACGGCGAACGAGCCCTCTTCGCCGCCGTTCGCGGGCGCCTTCCTTCCGTGCAGGCGCGCGAATGCCGGAACGAACGTGATCGTCGCACCGCTGCCGCTCGACGGATCGAGCCAGTCCGTCTTCGACGGACCGCCGGTCGCGAGCAGGCTCCACGCATAACCGCTGTCGGTCGAGACGAGCGCCTGCTTCGGCGCCGACGCCAGCAGCATCGTCCGCCCCTCCGCACCCGGCACGGCTTGCGCGTCGGAGTCGACGGCGGCACAGACGACCATGCGTTGTTCGGCGCGCGAGGGCCCGACCTCGATGTTCCGGACGACGATCGGCAGCGGCCCCTTCTCGGCGGAGTACGTCTCACGGACGTCCATGTCCCCGATGCGGTAGTCCACCACCACGTCGTCGCGTCTGAGCCAGAAGCCGCGGTAGGTCGCGCGCTCCTTCGGCAACGGTCCGTGCGGGATCGGGCGAGGATCCGCGAAGTCACCGGCGAACGCCCAGCCCGGGCCGGGAGCCGTCTCGACGAGCGTCGGTCCGGCGCGCCGTGGCATCGGTCCGTGACCGCCTTCGTACGCAGTGCCGCGAAGGCGCACCCAGCCCTCGCTCCACGCGGCGGACATGCGCAGCAGCTCGGTGTCGAAGACGACGGTCGCTCCGCCGGGGATGCGGATCACGAGCCCCTTCTCGGTCGTGCCGGCCTGCCCACCGAGTTCGACGGTGGTCATCAGGTGGTTGCCGTACTGCATCGGCGCATCGCGCTTCTGCGCCGTCGCGACCGTCGTGGCGAGCGTGAGGACGAGAGCGAAGGCGGACGAGGGGGCGCGCGCGTGCATGCGCGCCACGATCGCACGGCGGCGACCGCCTGGGCAAGCATCGTCCGTTCCCGATACGGGATCGGGGCGGAGCCTGGTGCCGTGAACTGGATGTGGCCCTGTGTTCTCGCGAGGTCATCGTCGTTCCTGGCAAGGCGCGGCACCGCAGGCATGTCCAGGAGACCTGTCGAGGAGGCGCAACGCAGCCAGGGACGACGAGGGCCCGCGAAACGTAAGGCGACTTCGGTTCATGGCACTAGAACGCGTTGACCGAGCTCGCGATGCCGCCCGCCATCGCGCCGCCGAACGGATTCAGCGTGCCGGGGTCGACGAGCACGATGGCCGTCGCGAAGAACTGGCTTCCTCCGGGCATGCCGGGCGGCACCGTGAGCGGCGTCGACTGCACCGGCGAACTGCCGACGAACGCGGCCAGGATGTCGAGGCCGCCGACCCACAACACACAGCCGGGCAGGCCGAGCGAGTCGAGCGGCGTACCGCTCGGGTTCGGCCACGGGCTCACGATCGTCACGCCGAAGTGCACCCCGCTGCCAGGCGAGGTCTCGGGCACACCGCTCACGGTGTAGGTGAGGAGCGTGCCGGCGGTCGGCGTGGACACCGGCGCGGGCGAAACGGCGATCGACACGCCGTGACACCCCGACCCGTAGGCGGTGTGCGACGCGGGCGCGGTCGGCAGGGTGACCGAGGCGAACGAGCCCTGGCTCAGGTTCCAGTACGTGCCCGTCGGCGCCGTCTCGAGGCGAATCGCGCGCACCATGTAGGTCGACGGACCGGCGAGCGGCGCTGCATCGACGAACGTCGTTCCCGCGACCACCGCAGGCGAGATGCGCACGAACGGCCCACCCGGCGAGGCGGCGCGGTAGACGTGGTAGCCCGCGACCGGGTCGGCGCTCGCGTTCCAGCCGAGGCTCGCTGCGGGCCACAGGTCGGCGACCGCGACGGCCGTCGGCGGTGCAATGACGTGCTGCCGCAGCGTCGGGTCGCCCATGAGGGCGACGTGCACGGAACGCGACGAGAGTCCCGCCGCGGACGTGTCGTTCTGGCTGAGACGCGCACACTGACCGAGCGACGCACCGAGCGCCATCGGATGGAACTGCCAGTGCGGACGCCCGGCCCAGACGCTGGCGAGCGTCCAGCCCTGGCAGAGCGGAGCGCGCAGGAAATTGTCGGTCGAGTCCCAGTCCCCGAAGTAGCTGCCGAACAGCATCGTGAACACGGTTCGGTTGCCGCTCGCGGCGAAGTCCGTCGTCGACCCGACGCCGCTCGCACCGGAGAACCAGCCGCCGCCGCAGCCGTACGACCAGACGTGGCCCGGGCCGCTCGAAACGTTCAGCGTGCCGAAGTAGTCGGCGGCGACGACGCTCGCGGCGCCGACGAGCGCGCTGAATGCGCGCCAGCCGCTCGCGGCGAACGCCTCGCCACCGAACCAGCCGAAGTTGTCGTCGATGACGGCCTGCTGGCCGGCGGTGAAGGCTTTGTGCCGCCAGTCGTGATCCTTGTCGAGGTACGCGGCGAGCAGCGCGTCCTCGCCCGCGGCGAACGAAGGCATGTTCGCGAAGTCGACACGGCCGACCCCGAGGTCGACGTCGCTCGGCAAGGACGACTGGTCGAACTTGCCGTCGCCGGGCACGTTCCTGTTCTCGACGCGCGACGCCCCGATGTTGTTGACCGACGTGTCGGTCCACAGCCCGTTCATCTCGCCGTAGAAGACGTCCGCGGGCCACGCGCCGTAGTGGTCGGGCACGTGGCCGTCGGGCGCGATCGAGCCCGAGTACGGCACCGGAACGTGCCCGAGCACGAAGACCGTCGTGACCTGGCCGAGGTGCGCGGCGTAGTCGGCGGCGACCAGCGCCCGGACCGCGGGCACGCTCGTTCCAGGCGCCACGTCGTGCCGCAGAACGCCGTAACCATCGCCGACGAGGTCTTCGACGAGCCGGTCGAGGCGGCTGCCGAGCGACGCGACCTTCGACGCGTCGACGAGCAGCACCACCTTGCCGCGGTCCTCGATCGCATCCGCGGCGATGCCCGCGGTCGCGAAGCCGTTGCCGGCCGGCGAACCTGCGCGCTGGAACCAGTACTCGTAGCGAGCACCCGTCGCGACGGCGGCGTCGGTCCACGTGGTGGCGCTGCCCCCACCGGGAACCGCGGCGGGCACTCCCCACACGAGCGATCCGGGAGCGCGGCGGCGCACGGTGTAGCTCGTGGCGCCCGCCTCCGCCGGCCACGTGAAGACGATCGCCGGCGGACTCGCCTGCACCGCTGCTTCGACGCGCACGGCGGCCTGCTGCGCCGTCTGCGCGAACGCGACCGCGCCCGATGTCACGAGGAACGAAGCGAAGAGCAGCGGGCGGAGCATGAAGTCACCGGCAGTCGAGGTCGAAACGGATGGCGACGAGGGTAGCGCGTCGTCAGCCCGACTGCCCGCCGTGCCGGGCGACACCGGCGGTCACGCAGAACCGCAGCGCCTCTTCGACCTTCATCTCGATCGGGCGCACCCGGTCGCGCGGTACGACGACGGTGAAACCGCCGAGCTGGTAGCTCATGGGCAGGTAGACCGCGACCTTGCCTTCGCCGATGTCCGGCAGGTCGTCGAAGTCCTCGCGCGTGAGGAATCCGATCAGTTCCATGCCCTTCGTCTGCTCCACCATCACCACTCTGCGGAACGGCCGCTCGTCCGCGCTGCCGAACAGTCGCACGACGTCGACGATCATCCCGTAGACCGACTTCACGACCGGGATCCGCTCGAGCATCGCCGTGAGCCGGGCGTACACCTTCCGCACGACGAAGGAGTACATGAGGAGCCCGATCACCATGACCAGGGCGATCGACAGCGCGAACCCCATCCCGGGCCAGTAGCGCGCTTCGCCGAGGAACGGCACGAGCACGCTCCGCAGCAACTGCTCACCCGTCGCAACCGCCCACCACACGAGGTAACCGGTCAGTGCCAACGGCAGGATCGCCGCGAGACCGCGGAAGAAGAGCTTCGCGAGGAACCGCATCTGCCCATCGTGCCACGCCGATCCGCGCTTTCCGCCGCGTGTCTTCCCCCCGAGACAACGCCGCGCGAACCGCGACGCCGGCGACCCGATGCCGGCGACGGCACACGGGAACCGCGGGGCGGGTGATTCGGTATCCTTGTTGCTGGCCGCGCGACCCCTCCCTGGAGGAGATCCATGAACGACCGTCGTTTCCAAACCCTGCTCGTCGGCTTCCTGATGCTCGCCGCCGTCGCGGCACCGATCGCCGCTCAACGCCCGACGCCGCAGCCTCGCCCATCGGCCGGCCAGGGCCCGCGGCCGGCACCCGCACCGAGCCCGCGGCCCTCGGTGACCCCGATGCCCCGGCCAGCAGTGACACCCACCCCGCGCCCGCCGGCCCCGCAGGCCCCCGTGTCGCGGCCGGCACCGATGCCGCAACCGGTCGCGCGCCCAGCGCCGGTCTCGCGGCCGCCCGCCGGTTCGCCGGCACCGCGGATCGCGCCGAGACCGGCGCCCGCTCCGACGCCGCGGCCCGAACCGATCGTCCGCCAGCCGGGCCAGCCCCGTGTCCCGGGCGTCACGCCGTCACCCCGCGTCGTCCCGACACCGGTGGACGCGGCACGCCGTCCCGCACCGCGGATCACGCGCCCGAACGAACCGAGCGTCCCGGCCCCGGGCACGCGCACTCGCGACGAGATCCCGAACCGCGGACAGGTGCGCAGCGACGAAGCACGCGACAACGTGTATCGCGGCCCCGCCGTTTCGCCGCGAACCCGCACCGACGACCCGGTGTCGCGCCCGTACCCGGGCACCGTTCGTTCGCCCGTCGCTCCGACGCAACGCACACCCGCCGACACCGGGAACCGTACGCCCGTCGCACGACCGCGTCCGAGCGAAACCCGCCCCAGCCGCTACGCGCCGCGCGACGAAGTTCCGCGCTCGACCCCGGGCGCCGTCTCGCCGCGCGTTCGTTCGCCGGAGTCCGTGTCGAGCAACGTGCGGACCCCTGTTGCCGCCGTCGGCACGACACCACGGCTCGTGCCCCGTTCGACGGCGCCGCGCCTGAACCCTCGCAGTGCAACGACGGGCGGCGCGACCCTCGTGAGCGGCCTCCGCACCACTGCGCGGGCGTACGACTACGGCAGCCACTACGGACACCGCGATTCGTGCCGCCGCGTCTTCTGGAACACCTGGTGGGATCCGTGCCGCTACGACGCGTTCTCGAACTGGTCGTGGTACGGCGGCTGCAGCACCTTCGGCTGGAGTCTCTCGTTCTGGCACCCGTGGTACTGGTACCGCACCCACTACTGGAACTCGTGCTACTTCGACACCTGGTGGTACCTGCGGTCCCGTCCGACGTGCGTGTCCACGAACTACTGGTGGTACCCATCGTCGACCTACTGCCCGACCTACCTGTACGTCCCGAGCAGTTCGGTCGTCTACGTCGAGCGTGAGCCCTCCCCGGCGCCCGTGTCCGCGGAACCGGAAGTCGTCGTCGCCGGCTCCGGAGTCGGCGACGGCGGCAGCATCGCCCGCGTCGTCGAGACTCCCGACACCGCCGCCGCCCGCGCCGAGACGACGGAGACTCTCGCGAAGAAGTACGTCGAACTCGGCGACTTCTACTTCGAGGCCGGCCGCTTCGCCGACGCTGCCGACGCCTACTCGCGCGCGCGAAGCTACTCGCCGGACAACGCGTCGATCCACTTCGCCCTCGCGGACGCGTCGTTCGCGACCGGCGACTACCACTTCGCCGCGTTCCTGATCGGCGAAGCGGTGCGCCTGCAGCCGTCGATCGTGTCCGCCGAAATCGACCGCCGCGTCTACTACGGCGACCCGAAGCTGTTCGAGCAGCAGATGGACGAACTGAACCGCTACGTCGAGGCGAAGCCGTACGACGCGCAGGCGCAGCTCGTGCTGGGCTACAACCTGCGCTTCTCGGGCAGGCCGGTCGCCGCCGCGGCAGCGTTCCGCCGGGTGCTGCAAGTGTCCCCGGAGAATCGCGCCGCCGCCGCGTTCCTCGCGGCGCTCGAACCCGCGGGGTCGGAAGCGACGATCCGCTGAATCCGGAACGTCGCCTGCGGGCCCCGGCCGCGCTACGCTCCGGCCGCGAATGGCCCGCCGAATCGACACCTACCTCGCCGACCTCGTCAGCCCCGAGAAGTTCGCCTTCTACGAGACCGTCCGTGACTTCGGCGACGCCGAGGTCGCCCCCCACCTGCTCCACTGGGAGCGCGAGCACCAGCTCGTCCCGGACGAGTGCATCAAGAAGATGGGCGAGCTCGGCCTCTTCGGCCTGCCGATCGCCGAGGAGTTCGGCGGCCAGGGCGGCGACCACACCGACCTCGTCCTGATGGGCCTCGCGCTCGGCTACCACAGCCAGGCCGTCGCGATCACCCCGGGCGCGGCGATCTCGCTCGGAGCGAAGCCGCTGCAGCTTTGCGGCTCGGCCGCGCAGAAGAAGGCGCACCTGCCGGCGCTGGCGCGCGGCGAGCGAATGTTCGTGTTCGGTCTGTCCGAGCCGGGCCGCGGCAGCGACGCCGCGAACCCCCAGGTCACCGCGGTCCGCCGCGGCTCGCACTGGGTGCTGAACGGCGAGAAGTGCTGGTCGACCAACGCCCGCTGGGCGAGCCACGTCATCGTGCACGCGCTGACCAGTCCGGACGGCCCGAACGGCAAGCGGTCGACGTGCTTCATCGTCCCGATGCAGCAGAAGGGCGTCTTCTACCAGGAGATGTCCGGCAAGAAGGTCTGGGAGCAGTCCTCCACCGGCTCGATCATGCTCGAGAACGTCGAGGTCGGCGACGACGCGATCCTCGGTACGGAGAACGACGGCTTCAAGGTGATGGTGACGACGCTGAACGGCGGTCGCCTCTTCATCGCATCGCTCGCACTCGCGTCGCTCGCGTTCGCGCTCGACAAGACGCGCGTCTACGCCGAAGAACGCATCCAGTTCGACGAGAAGCCGATCGGCCGCTTCCAGCGTGTGCAGGACGTCGTCGTCGACATGGACATCGCGCTCGAGCGTGGCCTCACGTGGCTCGTGCACTGCTGCAAGCTGTACGAGGAGAACCGCCTGTCGCGCGAGCAGGCCGCGAAGGTCAAGGTCGACTGCAGCCGCTCCGCGAGCGACTTGCTGCTCCTCGCGATGGAAGTGTGCGGCGGCGTCGCGTGCTTCGACGAGTTCGGCCTGATCCGCCACCACAACGACCTGTTCGTGACGCGCGTCGGGGAAGGCAGCAACTTCGCACTGAAGGACCTGATCGTCCGCCCGCTGCGCGCGAAGTGACGCGCAAGGCGCGCCGAGCCGGCAGCGATCAGCGACCCTGCGCGATGCGCTCGATCTGCTCGAGGAACTGACGGACGTTGTCGCGCGGCTTCAGCACCTGCGCCCGGCGCAGCAGCGGGATCGCCTCGGCGTACTTCGCCTGAGAGGCGAGCAGGCGCGCGTGCGCGAGCTTCGCGTCGGCCTCGAACGCCGCGATGCCAGCGGCGTGCTCGTACCGGAAGATCGCCTTGTCGATCTCGCCGTGCGCCTCGTGGAAGCGCCCGAGCCGGATCAGCGCGTCGCCGTCGAGCGGATCGAGCGCCACGACCTGCTCGAGGATCTTCGCCTCTTCGTCGCTCGCCGCGACCGTGCAGCGGGCGCGCAGGGACAGCACTTCCTTCTTCTGCGCGTCCGACAGAGCCGAAGCGAACTTCGCGTCGACGGCGTCGAGGACACGCACGCCGTCGGCCACAGCGCCGCGCGCCACGAGAGCCTTGGCCGCACGCAGTCCGCTCGCCAGCACGTCCTTGCCGTCCTTGGCGATCGCTCGGCAGTAGGCATCGGCGGCGAGTTCGTGGTTCTCGGCGTTGGTGTGGATGTTGCCGAGGGTGAACAGGCTCTCGGCGGTCGACTGGCCGAGTCGGTCGAGCACTTCGAGGTTCTCGGCGGCGCGCTGCGGTTCGTTCATGCCAAGGAACGCCTGCGCCTGGCGGAGCCAGAGTTCGCCGCGTTCGGGCTGCCCTTCGATCATCGTGCCGAACAGCGTCGCCGCCTCGGCGAAGCGCTGCTGCTTCAGGACCGCGTGCGCCAGGCCCGTGCGCCACTCCGGTCGC
>JAEUHQ010000065.1 GCA_016794565.1 Planctomycetota bacterium
CGAGCGACTGTCCGATCCTTCCGGACCTCGCGTTCACGAGCGCGCTGCGCTTCACGATCGGCGAGTGAACGGGGGAGCGGCGGCCGCACGACAGCGGGCGGAATCCGGCGGTGGCGCGTCACGGTGGCTCGGGTGCGGGGATCGGGCGGTGGTCCTGACCCAGGAGACCGTCCCCGTGACCTTGCGATTCCCACCGTCCCTGTTCCTCCTCTGCGTGTTCGGCGCGAACGGCGCAGCGCCCGCCCAGGATCTGCAAACCGCGTTCGCCTCCGTCGGCGCGCACCGCACGACCGAAGGCGCGCGGCTCGTCGGACCCGGCTACACGGCCCGCGTGGATCGCGATGGCCTCGAGTTCGTGCCCTTGCTCGGGTCGAACGCGCCCCGCGAGTTCCCGCTGCGTGTCCGTCCCGTGTCGATGCATCGCGGCGAGATCGTCGTCTGGGAGCGCGGGGACGAATCGGTGGCCACTCTCGTCGAGAGCACGTCCCTCCGTCGCGAGCACGGCACCGTGACCGAGGTCTACGAAGCGAAGGTCGGCGGCGTCGAACAGAGCTTCGTCGTCGCGGAGCGGCCGGTTGGCGCGGGCGACCTGGTCGTGCACCTCGAGTTCACGACCGATCTGCGCCTCGCGTTCGCCGCCGCCGACGGCCTTCGCTACGAGGCCGACGGGATCGGCGGCGTCACGGTCGGCGCGGTCACGGGCGTCGACGCGCGCGGTGCGAGGTGCGCCGGCGCGCTCCGGGTCGAGGGCACGAACGTCGAGTACGTGCTGCCGGCCGAGTTCGTCGATCGCGCCGCCTACCCCCTCGTCGTCGACCCGTTGTTCGGCAGCGCGTTCTTCGTCGGCAACGCCGCCGTCGGGACGGACGACGCGCCGGACGTGGCGTTCGACGCGACGACCCTCAACTGGCTCGTCACGTGGCGCGTCGCGACCAGCGCGACCACGGGCGAGGTGCGTGCGCAGCTCGTGTCGTTCACTGGAACACCGATCGGCAGCAACATCCTCGTCGACACGAGCGCGAGCGCGACGCACCGGCCGCGCGTCGCGAACGTCAACGCGACGGACAAGTTCGTGCTCGCGTCGGTGCACCGCACCGTCTCCGGTTCGATCCCGTTCCACACGCTCCAGGTGCGCACCGTCGATGCCGCGACCGGCGCGGTCTCGAGCGCACTCGGGATCCTGTCGGCGTCGCCCGGCGACTTCGTCGTCGGCGGCGACTCGCGCGCCGGTTTCTTCGGCTTCAACGAGAACGCGGTGCTCGTGTACATGGCGACTGCGTCGGGCTCGACGGACACGACGTCGGTGCTGATCCATGGGCCGAGCAGCGGGGCACCGACCGTCGCGAGCGGCTTCAGCACGTTGCACTCGACGTCGGGGAGTGCCGGCCACCTCGCGGTCACGCGCCACGCCGGGAACGCCGGTCGCTGGCTGGTCGTGTGGGGTTCGGACTTCTTCGGCGGGACACCGCCGTTCGACAACATCCTCGGTCGGGTCGTCGACTCGGTCGGGAGCGTGTGCACTCCGGTCGTGTCGCTCGCGAGCTTCGACGTGCAGACGCCGGCGGTCGCCACGCGCGACGGGACCTCGTTCGCACTCGCGTGGCGCAACGATCTGACGAACCGCGTGAACGTGCGGCCGATCACCTATGCGGGGCCGTGCAGCAGCGGGACCCTGACTCCGGGAGTCACTTCGGATCCCGTGAGCGCGAGCGGTCTCGGCTCCGCGCCCGCGATCGACTTCGCGACCGACAAGTACGTGCTGGCGTGGCGTCAGTCGAACCTCCTCTCGCCCACGCACGTGCGCGTGAAGAGCCTCGATCCGGCGACGTGCGGGGCGTGCAGCGCGGAACAGGCGGTCGAGACGAGCGCCGCGGCGCAGAACGATCCGGCCGTCGCGGCGTGGTGGAGCGGCAGCAGTGCACTCGGCGACACGGCGCTCGTCGTGTGGGAGGACGCGGGCGTGATCCGCGCGCGGCGCCACGAGGCGACGGGCGGGGGCGGCTACGCCGGTCTCGCCGGCGGCTGCGGCGCCGGCACCGGCGTCGTCGACCACGTCGGATCGCCCGTCCTCGGCGACTCGACGTTCGCGCTCGCACTGACCGGAGCGTCTGCACCGGTCATCGGCGTGGTCATCGGCCTGTCGGAGCTGTCCGCGCCGTGTGGCCCGTGCACGATCGTGCCTGCGCTCGACATCGTGCTCGGCGGCGGCGGGCCGCACCCGATCCCGGTCCCGTGCGACCTGTCGTGGCTCGGGCTGCAGTTCTGGTCGCAGTGGGTCCTGCTCGTGCCGGGCGGCTGCTCGCTCGTGCCCGACCTCGGCTTCTCGTCGGCGCGTCGCTACACGATCGGCGACTGACGTCGTGATACCGTGCGTCGATGCACGACTTGCTCGACGCACCGCTCCGCGACACCGAAGGACGCCCCTCGTCGTTGCGTGCATGGCTCGGTCCGCGCACGACCGTCGTGGTCTTCCTTCGCCACTTCGGTTGACTGTTCTGTCGCGAGCGCGCGGCGCAGTTGCGCCGGCAGGAGAACGAGATCGCCGCAGCCGGAGCGAACCTCGTGTTCGTGGGCACGGGTACGCCGGCGATGGCCGCCGACTTCGCGCGAACGCACGCGGGGCCGCACCCCGTGCTGAGCGACCCGGCGCGGGCGACCTTCGCCGCGGCAGGGATGCGACGTTCGGTGTGGGCGACGCTGCACTGGCGCCTCCTCGGAAACGCGTGGCGCGCGCTGCGGGCCGGGTTCCGCCAGGGCCGTGTGCAGGGCGACGCGTGGCAGCAGGGCGGGGCCATCGTGCTCGACAGAGAGGGTGCGGTCGTGTACCGGCAGGTCGATCGGGCCGGCGGGGATCCGCTCGACGTCGGCGCCATCGTGGCGAGCGTGGGGGCGACGATCGCCGCGGGCCCGGCGTGAGGCCGCGAACCCGCTGCCGCGTGCGGACGATCGTCGTGCGCGTCGCGTTCGACCGACGGTGACGCTCCGCCACCTACTCGGGCAGGTTGGTCGGCCGCTTCGCGTAGCCCCACGGTTCGCGGTACTTCGGCTGCACGTAGCCATGCAGCGCGTCGCCGAAGTGCTCGCCGAGGCGGTTCGCGCGGATCAGCGCGATCACGTCGTCGAAGTCCCTCGGCCGATCCGGCGCCGACAGCCCGCTCGCGAGCTTCAGCTCGATCAGCTTCTGCAGCGTCAGGTAGCGCTTTCCTTCGGCTTCGACGGCGACCGCGCGCCGCAGATCGCGTACGGGATCCGCAGCTCGTCGAGTTTCTGCACGACGCGGTCGAGGGCCAGGTGCAGGTCCGACGTGCCCATGAAGAACCTCCCCGGCTGTTCGAGGCTCGCCGTGACGTCGCGGTGCGGAATGCCCACGGAACGCATCATGGCCATCGAGGCAGAGTGGTGGAACGGTGGCAAGGCTTCGCGACCCGCCGCGTGATGTTGCCCGCCGGTGCGGTTGACCCCGGCCCGCGCGCCGGTCATCGTCGTCGCCGCAACGGTCTGTCCTTCGCCGCCCCCTTTCGCCGCCTCCCGCCTCCCATGCACCGCGCATCCTTCCTGTCCGACGACTGCCCGCCGATGGGTATCTACGAGACGCTCTACGCCTTCCGCGACAGCTTCGGGCAGTTCATGGGCTCGCCCGGCACGCACCCGTGGTCGCAGGGGTTCCCGCTGACGACGCCGCTGCCCGGCGGGCCGGAGCTGCCGGCGAGCGTCGGCGTCACGTGGGAGGACCGCCTCTATCCGAAAGCGTGGGGGCACCCGCGCCTGCGCGAGGCGATCGCTCAGCACTACAACGGTTTCTACGGCTCGCGCATCGCACCCGAGAACGTCATGGTGTTCGCCGGCGGGCGGCCCGGCATCTACACCGTGCTCGCGTTCCTGAAGAAGCACGTCGAGGTGCGCATCGGCAACGTCGAGTGGCCGGCCTACCTCGACATCCTGACGCAGACCGGTACCGCGTGGCGCGTCGTGCCGTTCACGAAGGAGAACGGCTTCCATCCGCCCAACGCGGCGTACTTCGACCGCACCGGGCTGAACGCGAAGACGCACCTGCTGCCCGTGATCTCCAACCCGGGCAACCCGACCGGCCACACGCGTGCGGGCGGGGAGCTCGAGGAACTGATCGCGCTCGCCGAGCAGCCGAAGAACGGCATCCTGCTCGACGAGGCCTACGAGATGTTCCACGCGTCCAAAGGCGTGAGCGGCATCCGCTACGTGAAGGATCTCGACAACAGCAACGTGTTCCTCGCCGGCGCCTGCACCAAGGGACTGCAGTGTCCGGGCATCCGCATCGGCTGGATCGTCGCCAGCCGGAAGAACATCGAGACCATGTCGAACTACTCGAGCTTCGGCATGGGCGGCGTGAGCCACCCGTCGCAGCTCTACGCCGTCGAACTGCTCGCGGAGAAGCGCGTCGCGCAGGCGCGCGAAGCCGTGGCGCGGCACTACGGCATGCAACGCGAACGCTACGGCCGGGCGTTCGCGGCGATGGGGTTGAAGGTGCACACCGGCGACGGCGGCTTCTACCACTGGCTCGAGCTGCCTTCCGGGCTCGACGCCGACGAGCTGAATCGCCGCCTGTTCCGGCACGGTGCCGCGATCTTGAAGGGCTTCGACTGCGACATGGCGCGGCCGCACCGGAAGGACCCGGCCTACCGGTCGCCGTACGAGTCGTTCTTCCGCTTCTCGTTCGGGCCGCTGCTGCCGGAGACCTTCGAGTCCGACATCGCGATCCTGCGGCGGGTGCTCGACGAGTACCGGGCCGACGTCGGCAAGGCAGCGGTCGGCGCCAAGGGCTGACCGCGCGCACCGGGGCGCAGGCGGTTATCCTCCGCGGCCGATGGTGGAGACCGCGACACAGGCGGCCGGTGACGGGCCCGATCCGAGCGGCGATGCCGAGCTGCCGGCGCGCATCGGGCCCTTCCGCATCCTCGAACGCATCGGCGCCGGCGGCATGGGTGTGGTGTTCCTCGCCGAACGTCGCGAGCCGATCGAGCAGCGCGTCGCGCTGAAGGTCATCCGCACGGACCGCCTCGATCGCACGTACCGCGCGCGGTTCGCGATGGAGCAGACGGCGCTCGCGCGCATGGACCATCCCAACATCGCGCGCCTGCTCGACGCGGGTCTCGACGACGGCCAGTCGTGGTTCGCCATGGAGTACGTGCCCGGCACGCCGTTGTCGGACTACTGCCGCGAGCACCGGCTGTCGATCGAGGCGCGCCTGCGGTTGTTCGCGCAGGTGTGCGACGGCGTGCAGCATGCGCACATCAAGGGCATCCTGCATCGCGACCTGAAGCCCGCGAACGTGCTCGTGCGCGAGATCGACGGCCGGCCGATCGCGAAGATCATCGACTTCGGCCTCGCACAGCCGACGGATCCCCTGCAAGTCCGCGCGACGCTGCACGAGTCGATGCGCCAGATCGTCGGCACGTTCGCCTACATGAGTCCGGAACAGGCGGAGCGCACCGAAGGCGATCTCGACACTCGCACGGACGTGTACTCGCTCGGAGTCGTGCTGTACGAACTGCTGACCGGCGTCGTGCCCCTCGACGTCGACGAGGCGCAGCGGCGCGGCCTCGCGTGGATCGGCGACTTCCTCCGCGAGCACGAGCCGAAGAAGCCGAGCACGCGCCTGTCGACGATGGGGGAGCGATTGACGAGCGCCGCCGCCGAACGCGGCACGTCGCCGCAGCGCCTGCGCGCCAGCGTCCGCGGCGACCTCGACTGGGTCACGATGAAGGCGCTCGAGCGCGACCGGCAGCGCCGCTACCCGACCGTCAGCGAGCTGGGCCGCGACATCGAGCGCTACCTGCGCCATCAGCCCGTCGAGGCCGGCCCGCCGGGCGGGTGGTACCGCGCGAAGAAGTGGCTGCGGCGGCATGCGCGGGGTGTGGCGGTGGCGGGGGTGGGGGTGGTCCTCGCGCTCGTGGCCGTCGGCACTTGGGTCCAGTTGTCTCGCGCCGAGCGACGCCACCTGCGCGAACTCGCGCTCGACCTCGAGATCATCGCAGGACCACGGTTGCTCGCCGAATGGGATCGCTTCGGTCTCGACCTCCGCCAGCATGGCGAGATCCTCATGTACGCGGCGACCACCAAGGCGATCCTGGCCAACGTGCCCGAGCAGGCCGCGCGTGCGGTGCCCGACAGCGACCCGAGGGCGAAGGCGATTGCGGAGCACACCCGAACGGTTGCGCCTGCGTTGCAGGCCAAGTCGGCTGCCGCCGATGTCCTGCTCGCGCGGTTCGAAGCCGTGGAACAGGCCATGCGAGGCCTGGCGGCGGAATGGTCCGACTGCGTCGACGGCATCCGGCAAGACGAGCGCTACGCGATCGACTCCCTGTCACCCCAGTTCGGCCTCGCCCCATTGGGCAAGGATCCGGTTTCGGGGTTGTACGAGTTCGCCTGCATCGCGAGTGGGAAGGTGCCTGGACGTGATCAAGAAGGGCGGCTCGTGCTGGACGTCGACAGTGCAATCGTCCTGGTGCTCCTTCCCGGCGGGAAGTTCACGATGGGCAGCCCGGATGCGGATCCGTCCAGCGACGAGGAGGTCGCGGCTGCCGAACGACCCTGTCACGAGGTCACCGTCGCGCCGTTCTTCCTCGGCAAGGGCGAACTGACCTTCCTCCAGTGTGTCGCGCTCGAAGACGACCCCAGCTATTGGAATCTCGTGCGGGTCGGTGCCGCGGTGCAGAAGGCCCGTGAGAAGAACGTCGTGTGTCCCACGCCGGCTGGTCTTTCGCGGGGCCTGCCGGTGACCAACATCGACTGGTACACCGCCGACCGCACGTTGCGCGCCGTCGGGCTGCGGCACCCGAGCGAGGCCGAATGGGAGTACGCCGCGCGGGCCGGCACGACCGGGCCCTGGTCGTGCTCCGTCGCGACCCTCCGGCAGCATGCCAACCTGCCCGACATCACGGCGCGCGCGGTCTTTCGCGTCGAAGAAACGGATCCACGCTGGCTCGCCGAGTCGGACGGGCACCCCGCAGTCGCACCGATCCTGTCGTTCGCCCCGAACGCCTTCGGCTTGCACGACATGCACGGCAATGCCGCGGAATGGTGCGCCGATCGGTACGCCAACTACGGCGGGCTGGATCCGTCTCTCCAGTTCCTTCCCGACACGCGCGTGGTGCGCGGCGGCAGTTTCGCGCGGCGTGTCCAGGCCTCGCGGTCGGCCGCGCGGGCCCAATTGCCGCCAATGGCCGTGGCTCGGGACGTCGGATGCCGGGCCGCGCGAGCGCTCGAGGGATACGAGCCGCGAGCGGTGAAGTGATCAGTGGCCTCCGCGGGTGAGGCAGTCCTCGATCTCCTTGATCTTCATCCGCACCAGGGTCACGCGCGTCTTGGGCGGGGTCCCCTCGCTCACTTGGACGTGCAGGACGACGTCCATGGCGTTGTCTTCGAAGAACCGAGCGAAGCTGAACGTGCCGAGCACCTCGAGGACCTGCAACCCGTGGAGGTCGAGGTCGTGCACGTAGCTGGCGGATGCCCCATAGCGGTCGACGTAGGCCGTCCCATTGTGGGCGTAGAAGCGGTAGTCGACCCGCATCCGGCTCGGCTTGCCGTTCTCGACGGGGCCTTCGTACAGCCAGCACTTCTTGGAGTCGGGTGCGGCGTGCATCGTCTCGGCCGGCCCGGGCGGTTCGTTCGACAGTCGGTAGGCGTCGAACTGCAGTTGCTTGGTCCTGCCCACGTCGTAGGCCTGGAAGCCGCTCGGGTCACCTGCTGCGTAGGTCGCGTCGACGTCGGTGAGGACGTCGGCCGGCACGGTCACGATCTTCGTGGGTGCCAGGCCGCGTGGCGCCTCGGGTGCAGCGCCGCAAGCGGCGAGCAGCAGGAGCGAGAGTGGGCCGGTTCGAGCAGTGCCTTGGTTCGTCATGATTCTCCGAGTCATGTCGCGACGTTCAGGGGCGGACCGTCGCGTCGGCGACCTGATCGCATCCCCTGTCGGCTTCGTCGCTCTGGCGGCGGGCGCGCCTCAGACCGACGACAGCTTCGGGGCGAGCATACTGCTCGCCCGCCCAACCCGTGACGAACCTTCCGCCGCGCACGTCGCCGCGCAGTTCCATCGCTCGGAGCGTGCGCAGCAGGAGACGCCAGGGCACCGGCACCTTCTCGGCGAGGAGCAGCGGATGCGAAACCACGCCGAAGCGCGCGAGCAGCGAGCGTGCGCAGAGTTCGATGGCGGCGTCGCTGGCGCGCGTGTCGTTCGGCGGCAGCGGCAGCAGGCTCCAGCGGCCGACGGCGAACAGCGGGAACGCGCGCTGGCTCGGCGCGATCGCGAGCTGGCGTATCGTCGCGAACGAGTCGCACGTCGCGAGACCGCTGCCGACGAGTTCGCCGAGTCCTTCTTCCAGATGGCTCGGCAGCAGGCGGCT
The DNA here is from genome assembly GCA_016794565.1 of Planctomycetota bacterium. Lineage (GTDB taxonomy): Bacteria > Planctomycetota > UBA1135 > UBA1135 > UBA2386 > JAEUHQ01. The sequence goes on from JAEUHQ010000065.1 coordinate 8,376, forward strand.
CTGCGTCTGCAGGTCGGTGGGGAACAGGGCGCCGCGCCGTGCCAGCAGTTCGTGCAGCGTGCGCGCGGCGGCGCCGAGTTCGGGCGGCTGGGCGCGTTCGAGCGGCAGCTCGAGCCACAGCGCCAGATCCTGCCGCGGCACGATCGAAAGCGGCAACCGACTCAGCGGGCCGCGCCACGGTCCCCACAGTCGCAGCCAGGCGAACTCGCCCGAAAGCGTCGCCTGGTCCAGCCATTCGCGGCGGTAATCGGCGATTCGCGGCGGCAGCACGTCGTATTCCCACGCCTCGACCGGGAACGCCGCCGATGCCCACTGCACCAGCGTCTCGTGCAGGCCGCGCGGCCCCGTGCGTCGGGTCGGCTCCGTCTGGCCCTGCCAGCCGGCGAGGAACTCGGCGAACACGGCCTGGCTCACCGGCTGCACGGCGGCGCGCAGACGATCGAGCATCCGGTTGCGCACCCGGGCGAGCAGCCGGCGATGCGCCCACACTTCGCGTCCTGCGAGCCGCGCGCGCATCGCGGTGCCTTCGGCTTCGAGCGCGCGCAGCGCTTCCTGGTCCTCGAAGGGCAGTTGGTCGGCCTGCACCGGGATCACCGCTTCGAGGCGGCCGCGCCAGCCCGCGAGCCGTTCGTGGCTCGCTTCCGCGGCGAACCAGCGGTCGCCGTCGCGCAGAGCGCGTCCGTCGGCCGCGAGCGTCGCGAGCCACTCGCGCCACGCAGGCTCCACCTCGCCTTCGTGCAGCCAGCCCATCCAGCCGAGCGCTTCGTGCAGTTCCGCGGCCGAGCGCGGATCGGGCCAGCACTCGCCCTGCACCTGCTCGACGGCGTCGGGGTCCAGTTCGCTCGCTGCGTCGTGGCTCGCGGCCGTGCGGCGTGCGCCGCGCTGCGCCGACGTCACGGCCTGCGTGCGGCGCTCTTCGAGCGGAGCATCGTCGAGGAACGAGTAGGGCATCGCGTGCAGGATGCTCTCGGCGAACGGCGACGGTCCGGAGTGGTCGACTTCGCGCAGGCCGATCGTGCCGCCGCGAATGCGCGCGAGCAGCGTCAGCATGCCGTCGAGGTCCATCGCTTCGTGCAGCGTGTCGTGCACCGTCTGACCGACGACCGGGTGATCCTCGGGCACCTCGATCGGACCGGGCGGCAGCGTCTCGGGACACGCCTGCGCCTGCGGGAACGCCGCGGCGAGCGCGTCGTCGGCGCGGAAACGCAGCAGCGGTGCCGGCACCTTGCGCCCCGAGCGGAAGCGTTCGACGAGCAGCGAACGCGCGACGTTCCACCGCCAGCGCGCCTGGAACATCGGCGCCGGCAGCATCGACTGGACGAGCACGTCCTTCGCGGTGTCGGGGTGCAGGTAGTTCCACACGTCGCCGAGCTCGAAGCTGTGCATCGGACCCAGCGAGATGAGCAGCGCGTCCTCGTTCGCGGCGGCCTGCAGCTCGTAGCCGAAACCGACGCAGAAGCGATTTCGCAGCGCGAGGCCGCGCGCGCGGTTGATGCGGCTGCCGAACGGGCTGTGCAGGATCAGCTGCTGGCCGCCGGTCTCGTCGAAGAAGCGCTCGAGCACGAGCTGGTCGCGGCTCGGCATCGCGCCGAGTGCTTCGGCGCCCGAGCGCAGGTACTCCGCGAGCTGGTCGGCAGCCGCCGGACGCAGGCCGCACTCCTGCTGCAGCCACTCGTTCGACGTTCCGTGCACGCGGACGCGGGCGATCGCGGCGCAGAGTTCGTCCGAGCGCGACGGACCCTCGGCGATCCAGAACGGCAGCGACGGCGGCACGCCGTGCGCGTCGGCGACACGCAACTGGCCGCTGCCGATGCGGCGGATCTGCCAGCTCGTGGTCCCGAGCTGGAACACGTCGCCGACCGACGACTCGATCGCGAAGTCCTCGTGCACCGTGCCGACCGGGGTGTCGTCGTGGTCGAGCACGACCTGCCAATCCGCGACGTCGGGAATCGCGCCGCCGCACGTCACCGCGGTGAGACGCGCGCGGCGGGTGCTGCGCACCGTGCGATGGATCGAGTCGCGGTGCAGCAGCGCGGCGCGGCCGCCGGCGTGCATCGCCAGCACCGCGTCGAAGCGGTCGCGGGACAGCTCACGGAACGGGAATGCGCGGCGCACGGCGGCGAACAGTTCGTCCTCGACGAACGTGTCGTCGCAGCACGCGGCGACCACCTGCTGCGCGAGGATGTCGAGCGGATGGAGCGGCTGCGTCGTGCGGTCGAGGTCGCCGTGGCGCACCGCGAACAGGAGCCCGGCGCTCGCGAGCAGTTCGTCGCGGGTGAGCGGGAAGAGCCGGCCCTTCGGCAGGCGGCCGATGCCGTGACCGGCGCGGCCGATGCGTTGCAGGAACGCGGCGATCGACGGAGTCGGGCCGATCTGCAGCACGAGGTCCACGTCGCCGATGTCGATGCCGAGCTCGAGCGAACTCGTCGCGACGAGCGCTTTCAGCTGCCCGTGCTTCAGCCGCTGCTCGGCGTCGAGGCGCCGCGCCTTCGACAGCGACCCGTGGTGGCTCGTCACGAGGTCCTTGCCGACGACGTCGGCGAGGCGTGCGGCGACGCGTTCGGCCATCTTGCGCGTGTTCGCGAACACGAGCGTCGTCCGGTGCCCGGCGATCAGCGCGCTCATGCGCGCGAACACTTCGTTCCAGATCTCGCCGCTGCAGATCGTGTCGAGCGGAGCGCCGGGCACCTCGACCTCGAGGTCCATCGCGCGCGAGTGGCCGATGTCGACGATCGTGCACGGCCGGTCGGTTCCCGCGAGCAGGCCGGCGGTCGCTTCGATCGGGCGCTGCGTCGCCGACAGGCCGATACGCTGCAGGTTCCCGCCGTGCTGGCGCACGAGCAGGTCGAGCCGCTCGCACGTGAGGGCGAAGTGCGAGCCGCGCTTGCTGCCGGCGAGTGCGTGGATCTCGTCGACGATCAGCGTGCGCGCGGTCGCGAGCATCTTCCTGCCGCGCATCGTCGTCAGCAGGATGTAGAGCGACTCCGGCGTCGTGACGAGGATGTGCGGCGGAGTGCGCGTCATCGCGGCGCGTTCGTTCGCCGGCGTGTCGCCCGAACGGACGGTCACTCGCACTTCCGGCAGCGACGGGTCGAGGCTGCGCAGTTCGGCCAGCGGCTGCTGCAGGTTCTTTTGCACGTCGTTGGCCAGCGCGCGCAGCGGCGACACGTAGACGACGTGCAGTTCGTCGCGCAGCGCCGCACCCTTCTGCAGCAGTGCGTCGAGCGAGTGCAGGAACGCGGCGAGCGTCTTGCCCGATCCGGTCGGCGCTGCGATGAGGACGTGTTCGCCCGCGGCGATCCGCGGCCAGCCGGCGACCTGCGGCGGCGACGGGGCGCCGAGGCGGTCGCGGAACCAACGCGCGACAGTGGGGTGGAACGTGGGCAGCAAGGGCGGTCGGTCCGATCGGGCCGCGCAGCATACCGTTCGCCGCGGCGGCCGCGTTCCGCCGGGCTCAGCGTGCCGGCGCGAGAACGGGCGCACTGTCGGCGCCCACCTGTTCGTGCAGCGGCCGCGCGTGGCGACCGCGGCCGAACAGGGTCCGCCACAGAAGGAGCGCGGTCGTCCGGGCCGGTGCCCGTTCGAACAGCTCGCGTTGTTCGCGGATCCGCGTGACCATGCGGTGCACGAAGTCGCCGAGGGTCACGGCCGCTGTGCTGCGCGTGCGGCGGCCCATCGCGCGCAGCGACGCGACGCCTTCCTGATGTCGTTCGAGCAGGGCCGCGACGGAGCCGCCGTCGCCCATCTGCAGGAAACAGTGGGGCGGCAGCGGCAGGCTCGACGGACCGGCCGACGATGTCGAGAGCGTCACGCCGCACGCAAAGCGCGTCTCGAACTCGGTGACCGTGTGCGGCCGCGCGCCGCCGAACTGGCGGATCGCCGCGAGCATGCCGCGCTCGCGATGGACGAACGGCAGCACGACCGGGGCCGGAACGAGGTTCGGCACCTGGGCTTCGCCCAGCGGCACGAAGCCGAGGCGCGCGAGGCCGTCGACCGCGTCGCGCGTCGCGGGCAGCAGGTCGACGGCGCGCATCGGCAGCACCCGGACCGGCGTCGGCAGGCTGCGCACGATCGATCGCCGCGCGGCGAGCCACGCCGCCGCCACCACGACGAAGATCACCGCGGCGGCGCCGGCTGCGAACGGACTCGCGAGCAGCGAGAACATCGCCGGGGTATCGGGCGGGCGTCGTGATTCGTGGCGCGTGCGTCGGGGGAGCGTCCCGATGCGGGACCGGGCGCCGCTCTTCCCTGTGCACGCCCCGGTGCCACCGCGGGCACTCGTTTCGCACACGATGTGCATCGCCCACCGGCCGGCCTTGACACGGGCGGCGCGGCTCGGCGACAAGCGGGGCCTCGTCTCTCCATGCGCGCTGCCCTCCTCTCCTTCCTGACCACGGCGCTGGCCGCGGTCGCCCAGTCACCCGACGCGCAGCACTACCGGATCGAGATCGACCTCGACTTCGCGAACCACACGATCGTCGGCAAGTGCAGCGCGACGTTCGTGAGCACTGCGCCGGCGCTCCAGACCCTGTCGCTCGATCTGGCCTCGTCGCTCACGGTGACCGGTGTGACGATGGGGAGCGCGCCGGTGTCGTGGACGCGGCCGGCCGACCGGGTCGTCGTGGCGCTCGATCAGCCGTACGGCGTCGGGCAGCCGTTCACCGTCGAAGTGGCGTACGGCGGCGTGCCGGCCGCGAGTTCGGGCTTCGGCGGCCTGCAGTTCGTCACGACGCCCGGCGGCCGGCCGTGTGCGTGGACGCTCAGCGAGCCGTGGGACAGCAGGACATGGTGGCCGGGCAAGGACGAACTCGACGACAAGGCGACGTTCGAGATCTGGATCACGCACCCCGCGAGCATGGCCGCGGTCTGCAACGGAGTACTGCAGGGCACCGATGCGCTGGCGGGCAATCGTGCGCGCAGCCGGTGGCAGACCGGTTACCCGATGGCGGCGTACCTCGCGTCGTTCGTATGCACCGAGTGGAGCGTGCGCACCGACATCTACACCGGGTTCGGCGCTGCCATGCCGGTGGAGTTCCGTGTGTTCCCCGAGAGCTTCGTGAGCTGGGGCCCGGGCATGGATCGTGTCGTGCCGATGCTGCACGCGCTGTCGGGTGCCTACGGCCAGTACCCGTTCGTCGCGGAGAAGTACGGCGTCGCGCAGTTCACGTGGAGCGGCGGCATGGAGCACCAGACGATCAGCAGCCAGTCGTCGGTGGCCGAGTCGATCACCGCTCACGAACTCGCGCACCAGTGGTGGGGCGACATGATCACGTGCGCTTCGTGGAGCGACATCTGGCTCAACGAGGGTTTTGCGACCTTCAGCGAGGCGATCTGGGCCGAACGCAGAGCCGGCGGCACGCTCGCCGACTACCTCGCCGCGATGGTCGCGCGGAAACCGCTGTCGACGTCGGGCACGGTGTACGTCTACACGCCGACGTCCGTCGCCGAGATCTTCAGCACGACCAACGTGTACCGGAAGGGTGCGTGGGTGCTGCACATGCTGCGCGGAGTGCTCGGCGATGCCGCGTTCTTCCAGGCGCTGCTCGACTATCGCGCCGCGTACGAAGGTGATTCGGCGACGACGGCGCAGTTCGAGGCCGCGGTCGAGCGGAGCACGGGCCGCGAGCTGGGCTGGTTCTTCGACGAATGGGTGATGAATCCGGGTTCGCCCGCCTGGTCGTTCGCGTGGGCGAACCGCACGGTCGCCGGCGCGCATCGGCTGTATCTCGAACTCGACCAGACGCAGACGTCGCAGAGCGTCTTCACGATGCCCGTGCGTGTGCGCGTCACGACGTCCGCTGGGACGGTGGACACCACGGTGTGGAACGACGAGCGCACGGACCAGGTCGTGATTCCGCTGCCCGCGCCCGCCACTGCGGTCGCGATCGATCCGGACCAGTGGATCCTGCGCGGCACACCGCTGTCGCGTCCGTACACCGTGCCGTTCTTCGGCGCCGACGGCACGTCGATCGACACCGCGACCGGCGGCGCGATCGAGTACCACCTCGACCTGGGTCCGCTGAACGCGGGGCGGCCGTACTTCGTGGTGCTCGGCCTGTCCGGCAGCACACCGCCATGGATCGTCGCGGGCCTCCCGATCCCCGTGGCGGTGGACGGTCTGACCTCGATCGGCATCAATGCAGCCAACACGCCCGTCTTCACCGACTTCTTCGGAGTGATCGGTGCGAACGGCGCCGCGCGGGCGAAGTTCGACGTGCCGCCCGGCATCGCGGCGGCGCTCGCGGGCTCGACCGTCACCGCCGCGGCGGTGCTGATCGACGAATTCGACTTCGCGTCGCGCGCCGTGGACATCCTGCTGCGGTGAGTGCTCCGCGGCTGCGGGCTCGGAAAGCGCGGGCCCGCCGTCTACCTTGCCCGCCCCGATGTCGAGCGAACCGAGCCCCGAACCCGATGCTCCACGTCACGCGATCCGCCTGACCGCGAAGGCGAGCGGCTTCCTGCGCCGCGGACAGCCGTGGTTCTACGCCGACGACATCGAACGCGGCGCCGTCGCGCCGCCGCGGCTCGTGCGTGTGTACGACGAGAACGAACGCGACCTCGGCCTCGCGTTCACGTCGGCGAGCCGCCTCGCATTGCGCTGGTGCGGGCCGTGGCCCGGCAACGGGACTCCCGACCGCGAGACGTTCTTCCACCAGCGGCTCGCGGCGGCGATCGAGCGCCGCGCCGGCTTCCTCGGCAGCGTCGACGGCGTGCGCATCGTGCACGGCGAGAGCGACGGGCTGCCGGGGCTCGTGATCGACCGCTACGGACCGGTGCTCGTGCTGCAGTCGACGACCGCGGTGGTGGACGACGCGCTCGACGCGATCGTGCCGTTCGCCGCCGAGCGGTTGCACGCCGACGCGGTCGTCGCCCGCAACGACACTCCGGCGCGGAAGCACGAAGGGCTGCGCGAGGAGGTGACGCTGCTGCACGGCCGCCGCATCGTCGAGACGGCGATCGTCGAGCACGGCGTGCGGCACACGGTGCGGCCGTTCACGGGGCACAAGACCGGCTTCTATCTCGACCAGCGCCCCGCGCGGGGGCTGGTGCAGGAACTCGGCAAGGGGCGTCGCGTGCTCGACCTGTTCTGCTACCAGGCCGGCTTCGCGCGCAACGCACTGAAGGGCGGTGCTCGGACGGCCGTCGCCGTCGACCAGTCGGCCGACGCGCTCGCGCTCGCGGTCGCGGATGCCGCCGCGGACGGGCTCGCCGGCCTGTCGACCGAGAACGCCAACGTGTTCGACTTCGTTCGCGCACAGCGCGACGCCGGGGTGCAGCACGACCTGATCGTGCTCGATCCGCCCGCGTTCGCGAAGTCGCGCCGCGAGGTCGAGGGCGCGGAGCGCGGCTACCGCGACCTGAACCGCCAGGCGTTGCGCCTGCTCGCGCCGCACGGCTTTCTCCTCACCTGCACGTGCAGCCATCACATGACGCTGCCGCGGTTCGAGGAGATCGTGCGACAGGCGGCCGCCGGGCTGCCGTTCCGCGTGATGCTGCGCCAGCGGCTCGGCGCGGGTCCCGACCACCCGGTGGCGATCACCCACCCTGAATCCGAATACCTGAAGGTGCTGCTGCTGCAGCGCGTCGACTGACATGGCCGCCACCCCCGACCACACACTCCGCATCACCGTGAACGGCGACCCGCGCGCGATGCCCGCCGGCGCCACGGTCGCCGACCTCGTGACCGCCCTCGGCCTCCGCCCGGAGCAGGTCGCCGTCGAGCGGAACAAGGTGATCGTGCGGCGGGCCGACCACGCGGCGACGGCGCTCGCCGACGGCGACCGGCTCGAGGTCGTGACGTTCTTCGGCGGGGGGTGAGGCGGCGCCGTTCGGGAAGAACCGCCCGATCGTGTCACACGGTGGCGGGATCCGGCGTCTACCCGTCGTGACCGACGCGAACGTGTTTCCCGACCTCGAGACGCTGCGCCGACAGGAGGCGCGGCTGCGCCCGCTGGTGCGGGCGCTCGTGCACGACGACGTGGTCGCCGACGTGTTGCAGGAGACCTGGCTCCGCGCGTGGCGCAGGCCGCCGCGTTCGGCGTCTTCGGCGGACGGGTGGCTGCGCCGCGTGGCGGCGCGCTTCGCGTTGACGCATCGCCGAGCCGAGAGCCGGCGCCGCGCCCACGAGGCGGCGGCTGCGCGGGATTCCGCGACCGAGACTCCGTCGACCGAAGAAACGGTCGAACGCCTCTCGCTGCAGCGGGCGGTCGCGGCCGCGGCGACCTCGCTGCCCGAACCCCTGCGCACGGCGGTGCTGCTGCGCTACTACCACGGGCTCTCGGCCGAGGACACGGCCGCGCGAACGGGAACGACCGCGGCGAACGTTCGCCAGCGCACCCGTCGTGGTCTCGCCGCGATGCGCAGCCAGCTCGAAGGCGAACTCGGCGGCGGTTGGCGCGCCGCGCCGGCGGCGCTGTGGTTCTGCGCGCCCGATCCGGCCGGCGCACCCCTCACCCTCGTGTCCTCCCTCCTCTGCATGACGAAGCTCGGCGTGGCGTCTCTCGTGATCGGTGGCCTGTGCGTGCTGGCGGTCGTCGCGGCGACCGTTCCCTCCTGGTTCGCGACGCCTCCGGCGATGCGAACGGACGAACCCGTGGTCGCGCGGTCCGAGCCGTCGGCGCCGACCTCGGCGACGGGTGCAGGCGCCGTGGCCTCGGTGGACGCGGAACGAACCGCCGTGCCCGGCGCGCGGGGCGGCGAGTCCGTGCACCGCGTGCGCGGGTCGGTCGTCGACGACCGCGGCCGTGCGGTCGCCGGCGCCGAGGTCCGTTCTGCCAAGGCCGATGGAACGGGCTGGACGAGCCTCGCCGTCTCCGACGCGGGCGGCGAGGTCGAGATCGGGCCGGTGTCGCCGGTGGCGCAACTGGACGTCGCGCCTCCGTGGATCGCGGTCGCGGTGCAGATGCCGTCGTTCGATCGTCCCCGGGTGCCGCCGATGTTCGTCGTCGCGGCGGCGCGCGAGCAGGTCGTCACGGTACGCGACGATCGCGGCTTCCCGGTCGCCGGTGCGACGGCGAGCGTGCAGGTCCACGGGCTCGTCGACTTCCCGCGTTCGCTGGACGACGCGGCGCGCGTCGTGCCGGCGAACGGCGTGAGCGACGAGTCGGGGCGCGTGCGGTGGCTGCGACTTCCGCTCTCCGGCACCGTGATCGTGCTGCGGAAGCCAGGACATCGGCCGGTCGCGGTCCGGGTCGACGAGGCGGCGGCGGCCGACCTCGAAGTCGTCCTCGTGCGCATCGAGAAGGGCGAACGGATCGTGACCGGCGTCGTCACCGGCCCGCGCGGTTCGTTCCTGCGCAGCGCGGTGGTCGGCATCGGCGACCGCCGCACGACGACCGACGACTTCGGCAGCTACGTCCTCACGATCGAACCCGGCGCGTACGTGGATCCGAGGGCCGGGCTGTACGCGGTCGCCGACGACCTCTTCCCCGCGGTGGTGCGCGGGTTCGGCGCGCGACTCGAAGGTGCGGACGCGACGGTCGTGCAGGACCTGAAGGTCGAACGGCTCGCCACCGTCATCGAAGGGCGCATCGTCGACGCCGACGGCAAGGCCGTGCCCGGCGTCGCCGTGTATCCGTGGAAGCTCGAGAACCTGACGGAGAACGAGACGGCCGAGGACCTCGCGGCGCCGCACGACCGGCCGCCGCTCTCGCTGGTCGGCAACAAGGTGCGGGCGTTCGCGAACACCGACGACGACGGACGCTTCACGTTGCCGGGGCTCGACGAGCGGCCGTACCGGCTGCGCCTCTTCGACCGCGCGCAGCAGTGGGCGTGGACGACGCCGGAGATCCGCGGCGGCTCGCGCGACGTCGAAGTCCGCCTCCCCGCCGACCTGCAGGGACCGGTCGCCGGCATCGTTCGTGATCGCAGCGGGGCGCCCGCGGCGCGAGTGCGGATCGGCGCCTACATGGAAGTGCACGCCAACGGCGGCGGCGTCGCGTCGATCGGTCTCCGCGCGTCCACGACGACCGACGCCGAGGGGCGGTTCTCGCTGCCCGCCCTCGCGCGCCACGGCGTCTCGCTGAGCCTCGCGGGCAAGCAGTGGGTGGACCAGAGCCACGCCATCGACCCGACCGTGGACACGACGAGGCTCGAGATCACGGTGCTGCGTCGCTGCCACGTGCGCGTGCAACTCGCGGATCCGGCGTTCGCGTCGGCACACGTCGCGTTCCTCGACGTGAACGGCGACACGGTGATGATCCAGCAGGACAGCGGCGGCACGAGCATGAAGACGACGACCTGCGCGCTGCACGACGGGAAGACCGAAGTGCTGTCGCTCAGCGAGGCGGCCGTGACGCTCGACGTGCGCAAGGCGGACGGCACGTCGCAGCAGCAGTACTCCATCGTGCTCCGCCCCGGCGACGTGAACCTGGTGGCGCGCTGACGGTGCGTCAGTCGATCACGTAGCACGTCGGCTGCGGGAACGCGTTGCCGTTGTCGCCACCGAGCACGACGACCCGGCCGCCCGGCAGCGTGTGCATCGAGTGTCCCGTGCGCGGGCTCGGCAGGCGGGCCGCCCACGGAGTCCAGGCTCTCGTCGCCGGGTCCCACGTCTCCAGCCGATCCGTCGTCGTGTTGCCGGCGCCGACGCCGCCGACAGCGAGCACGCGGCCGTCGGCCAGGCGCACCGCGCGCGCGAACGTGCGGGCGATCGCCGCGCTGCCCGCCTCCTCGAGTGCGCCGCTCGCGGTGACGAGCATCTCGGCTGCGGCGATCGGACTGCCCGCGTCTTCGCCGCCCACGATCAGCACGCCGCCGTCGACCGGCACCGCGGTGTGCAGTGTGCGCGGATGCAGCAGGGCCGGGCCGGGGGCGAACGTCTCGGTCGCCGGATCGAAGAACTCCGTCGTCGCGATGACGGTGCCGGTCGTGACGTCGACGCCGCCCGCGATCCACACGAGCCCCGACGCGAGCGTCGTCGCGGTGTGGCCGGCGCGCACGTGCATCGCTTCGCCGATCGGCGCTCGGACGCCAGTGCCCGGTTCCCAGATCTCGGCGTCGCGGTCCGTCGCCGTCCCGCCCGCGACGAAGCCGCCGACGATCAGCACCCGATCGCCGGGCAGTTCGGAGAGGGTCACGGCGTCGCGATTGCACGCGAGGTTGCCGACGATCGACCAGCCGAGGGCCGCGGGATCCCAGCGCTCGATGCGCGTCGCTTCGAGGAACGTCGCGCTGTTCGTCACGCCGCCGAGCGCGAGAACGCCGCCGTCCGCGAGCGCGATCGCACCGCACTCGGCGCGGCCGCGCGACAGGTCGCCGACGGGCGCGAACGCCGCGGTCACCGGATCGAAGACCTCGGCGTTGCTCCAGAACTGCGGGCCCGGTGCGGACCCGCCGACCATCAGCACACGGCCGTCGGCGAGCAGCGTCGCACCGTGGCGCGTGCGTTCGATCGAACTCGGCGGCAGCTCGCGGACCCGTTCGCGGTAGCGGAACGGCACGTCGAGGACCTTCGTCTCGGTGCCCGAAGCAGTCGTCACGGTGAGCGTGTAGCTCTTCGCGACGATCGTCGGTCCGACGCGGTACGACGAACCGCTCGCGACGGGGCCGACGTCCGGATCGATGCGCGCCGTTCCGTCCGGGAACGTCGGCAGGAGCAGCACCGAATCGCCCGGCGCGAAGAACGTCGGGCTCGCGGTGAGGGACGTGACGACGATCGGCGGTGCACCGCCGCCGCCGCCACCGCCGCCGCAGGCGGCGAGCAGTGCGGAGAACGGAGCGAGGAACGGGAGGGCGTGGCGCACGCGCCGGAGGATAGCGATGGGCAGGCGTGGCGGAACCCGGGGGGCAGCGCGCGAAACCCGGCGCGGCGCCCTTGTGCCCGCACGCGAGGCCTCGCACGATCGGCGCCGTGACGCTCGTCGACCCACCGCTGATCCTCGGCCCGCACCGTTTTTCGTCGCGACTGTTCCTCGGCACCGGCAAGTACCCGTCGATGGAGTCGATGGTCGAAGCGCTCGCGGTGTCGGGCACCCAGTGCGTGACCGTCGCGGTGCGGCGCCTCCAGATCGGTGTTCCGCAAGGCAAGTCGCTGCTCGACTATCTGCCGCGGGACCGCTACGTGCTGCTGCCGAACACGGCCGGGTGCTTCGACGCCGAGCACGCGGTCCGCACGGCCCGCCTCGGCCGCGAACTCGGCATCGGTGATCTCGTGAAGCTCGAGGTGCTGGGTGATCCCGACACGCTGCTGCCCGATCCGCTCGGCACGCTCGAGGCCGCGAAGACCCTCGTGAAAGAAGGGTTCGTCGTGCTGTGCTACACGAGCGACGACCCCGTGCTCGCGAAGCGCCTGGAGGACGCGGGCGTCACCGCGGTGATGCCTGCCGGCGCGCCGATCGGCAGCGGCCAGGGCATCCTGAATCCCAACAACATCCGCATCATCCTCGAACGCGCGAAGGTGCCCGTGATCGTCGACGCGGGCGTCGGCACGGCGAGCGACGTGGCAGTCGCGTTCGAACTCGGTGCGCACGGCGTGCTGCTGAACACGGGCGTCGCACTCGCGAAGGACCCGGTGCGCATGGCGCGGGCGATGAGGGCCGCCGCCGAAGCGGGGCGCGACGCGTTCCTGGCGGGTCGCATCGGGAAGAAGCTGTACGCGAGCGCGTCGTCGCCGACCGCCGGCGTCATCGCCGGCGAGTGACGCGATGCCGTCGGACCCGACGCCCGCTGCGGCTGCGCCGGTCGTCGGCGATCGCGCGGCGATCGTGCAGCTGCCGTTCGTGCTCGCGGCGTGCTGTCTCGGGTTCGTCTTCGGCCTCGAAGGCGGCGTTCTCGCCGTCGTCGCGTGTGCGGCGATCTGGCCGCCGCGGGTGCCGTGGCGACCGCTCGCGGCGAGGCGCGTGCTGCTCGGCTACGTGCCGTTCGCGCTCGTGTGGCTCGTGTTCGTCGTCGTCTACCTGCGCATCGCGAACGCGTGCGGGTTCGTGATTCCGCCGCAGCCGACGCTCGAGACGATGGCGACGCAGGGCACGGCGATGCCGGGGTTCGTGCTGGCGGTGTTCGGAATCGTCGTCGTCGCGCCGGTGGTCGAGGAGGTGTTGTTCCGCGGCTACCTCTTCACGGCTCTCGATCTCGTCCTGCCGCGCTGGGCGACGCAGATCGCGACGGCGACCGTGTTCGGTCTCTTGCACGGGCCGGCGTACGCGCTTCCGATCGGTGTCCTGTCGCTCTACTTCGGATGGCAGCGCGCGAAGAACGGCTCGCTGCTCCCGTCGATCCTGGCCCACGCGGTCCACAACGGGCTGACCGTCGCGGTCACCGTCCTGTGGCCAGGGCACCTCGAGCACCTCTATCCCCGATGAACCCACAGCAGTACCCGCCGAAGGACCCCGCCGCGCGCCAGTTCCTCGTCCACCCCGACATGGTCGGGCGCCTCCGCCGCCGCGGCTCCGCGATGGTCGCCGACAACGCGACCGTCGTCGGCGACGTTCGTCTCGGCAAAGACGTGGGAATCTGGTTCGGCGTGACGATCCGCGGCGACGACAGCTGGATCCAGATCGGCGACGACACGAACGTGCAGGACAACACGTGCGTGCACGTCGACATCGACGCACCGCTGCGCATCGGCCGCGGCGTGACGATCGGCCACGGAGTCATCGTGCACGGCGTCGAGATCGGCGACTACGCGCTGGTCGGCATGGGCAGCATCGTTCTCGGCGGCGCGCGGATCGGCGAGTATTCGCTCGTCGGGGCGGGCGCGCTGATCAAGGAAGGCGCGGTGATCCCGCCGCGTTCGGTGGTGCTCGGCATGCCGGGCAAGGTCGTCCGTCAGGTCACCGACGAAGAGATGGAGGGCATGCGCTGGCGCGCCCGCCACTACGTCGAACGAGCGCGCAGCTACCTCGCACCCGGCAGCTGAACTCTCCGTTGCCATCGTCCGCATCGCGGAACAGCGGACGATCCCGTCGCGAGATTGCGGCGCAGCGCGTCCTCGGTCCCGATGTGCTACTCTTCGAGGCGTTGTCGCACTCCTCCTCGATGATCAATCCCCGCACCGCCGTTCCCCTCGTTCTCGCCGCAGTCGCCGCCGGCTGCGCGCGCCATGAAGGCGACATCGCCAGCCTGACGATCGGCTCGCTGCCGCGATTCGAAACGCGCACGGAGTACACGCCTGGGACGCAGCGCCTCTCGGACTATCACGTCGCGGACTTCGACGGCGACGGCGAACTCGACATGGCGGTGATCAGCCTGTCCGGCGAGTTCCGCGTGCTGCTCGGCAACGGCACCGACTTCGTCGTGACGCAGGAAGCCCAGATCGGCGACAGCCCGATCTGGATCGCCGGCGGCGACTTCGACCACGACGGCGACGAAGACCTCGTTGTCGTACGCGGCATGGCGATGGCGGCCGACCTCTGGTTCAACGACGGCAGCGCCTCGTTCACGAAGGTCGGCGAACTGCCGCTGCCCGCGATCGCGTCCCTGTCGGTCGTCACCGGCGACCTCGACCAGGACGGCAATCTCGACGTCATCGTGTCGGCGCCCGTGGCGCCGCAGATCCGCATCTTCTACGGCGACGGCTCGGGGGCCTTCCCGTCGACCCAGGACCTGTCGCTGCCGGGCGGCGGCCAGCCCTACACGGTCCAGATCGGCGACGTCACGCGCGACGGACTGCCGGATCTCATCGCGTCGGACAACATCCTGTCGCGTGTCGTCGTGTTCCCGGGCACGCAGGGCGGCGGCGGCTTCGGCAACTACGCGTGCGAACTCCTCGTGCCGGGCTTCCCGGTGGCGACGTCGGTCGGCGACCTGAGCGGCGACGGTCTCCCGGACATCGCGGTGTCGTGCTTCCTCGGGAAGCGCTTCACCGTGATCACCGACATCCTCCCGCCGATCGGCCAGAAGAGCACGCTCGGCGGCGACGGCACGGACGGTGTGTCGGTCGTGCTCGAGCAGTGCCCGTACGACTCGTTCGACGTCAACATGCCCGATCGGCCGACCATCTCGGCGATCGCGGACGTGACCGGTGACGGGCGCCCCGACCTCATCGCGTGCCTCGCGTTCCGCGCGAGCGTCGTGGTCGCGCCGCAACTCGCGGGCGGCGGCATCAGCGACGACGATTCGACGAAGCGCTTCTACGACGCCGTCGAGGATCCGCTGCGTCCCGTGGTCGCCGACTTCGACCACAACGGGCGGAACGATCTGCTCGTGCTCGCCGGCGGCGGTTCGCGCATCCATCTGTGGCGTTCGAACGCCGCGGGTCGCCTGCTCGGCGCCCGCAACTTCGACTCGGGTCTGCCGGGTGCGTCGTGGATGGTGGGCGGCGACTTCGACGGCGACGGCGATCGTGAAGTGATCGTCGGCAGCGACCTGAACACGCAGGTGAGCGTGCTCGGGGCCGACGATCCCGCGGCCGCGACGATGAAACTCGAGGCGACGATCGACATCGGCGCGCCGGTGGCGCAGATCGAGGCCGGCGATCTCGACCTCGACGGTCGCCCCGACCTCGTCGTCAGCACGTCGGGCGGTCTGCGTGTGCTGCGCAACGTGTCGACGGGCAGCGGCTACGCATTCGTCACGCCGGCGGGGACGCCGACGATCCTCGGCACTGCGACGGCACCGTTCGGCGCGACGATCGGTGACTTCGATCGCGACGGCAACCGCGACATCGCCGTGTGCGATTCGGTCGGGGGCGGCCTGCACATCTTCCGCGGCACGAACACACCGTTCGTGTTCCTGCCGGAGATCGTGATCCCGCTCGGCGGCAAGCCGCTGGACGTCGTTGCCGCCGACTTCACCGGCGATCGACTCGTCGACCTTGCCGTGTCGCGCGAAGACATGGCCGACATCGTCATCCTGCGCAACACGACGCCGACGAGCGGCCTCGCGCCGACCGATCCGGGCTTCGAGAACTTCCTGTCGGTCCCGGTCGGCCAGTCGCCGCTCTACCTCATCACGTCGGACTTCAACCTCGACGGCCGCGCGGACCTCGTCGTCAGCAACGGCGACTCCGGTTCGGTGACGGTGCTCTACGGCCAGGCCACGGGGTTCACCGGCCAGTCGTTCCCGGCGGGCACGGGCCCGACGGCCCTGCTCGCGCAGGACCTGACGAACGACGGGCTGCCGGACATCCTCGTCGCGTCGCTCGTGAGCGGCGACTTCCGCGTGATGGTGGGCGACGGCAAGGGCGGCTTCCCTCTGCTGCCGGTGTTCCCCGGCACGTGGGGCGCGTCGAACGCGGTGCTGCAGGACATGACGAAGGACGGCCTGCCGGACCTGCTCATCTCGAGCCTGATCACCGAGCGCGTCTCGCTCGTCCGCAACATCCGCGACTGAACGAACGGGATCGCCGCGTGTCCAACGACCTGATGGGAGTGATCCTCGCCGCGGGCAAGGGCACGCGGATGCGCCCGTTCTCCGAGCACTGGCCGAAGCCGATCCTGCCGGTGCTCGGCAAGCCGCTGATGGCCTACCAGCTCGAGATGATGGCGGGTCTCGGCATCCGCCGCGTGGTGGTCGTCATCGGTCACCTCGGGCACGAGGTCGTGCGCGCGCTCGGCGACGGCAGCCAGTGGGGCGTCAAGATCGACTATGTCGAGCAGGAGGAGATGCTCGGCATCGCGCACGCGGTGTCGCGCCTCGAAGCGCACGTCGACAAGCCGTTCTTCCTGTTCCTCGGCGACATCTACTTCGACACCGAGAACCTCGCGTCGATGGTGCGCCGCTTCTGCGACGGACGCGGCATCGGCGGCGTGCTCGCCTGCAAGCGCGAACCGAACCTCGAGGCGATCAAGCGCAACTTCGTCGTGCTCGTCGGCCCGGACGGCTTCGTGCACCGCGTGATCGAGAAACCGCGCCACCCGCGCACCGATCTCAAGGGCTGCGGCATCTACCTGTTCGACCTGTCGTTCTTCGACGCCGTGCGCCGCACGCCGCGCACCGCGATGCGCAACGAGTACGAGATCACCGACTCGATCCAGATCTTCCTCGACGACGGTTACAAGGTCGAAGCGGCCGAGGTCGTGAAGGCCGACATGAACGTCAGTTACCCGGCCGACCTGCTCGAACTCAACCTGCTGCTGCTCGGCAAGAGCGGCAAGACCGAGTTCCGCGCGCCTGACGTGAAGCTCGGCAAGTCCGCCACGCTCGAGCGCTGCGTCGCGATGGCGGGTGCGGAGGTCGGCGAGGGCGCGAAGCTGACCGAGTGCCTGCTGTTCCCCGGCGCTCGCGTGCCGGCCGGACGTGTGCGGCGCCGTTCGATCTTCACCGCCGACGCGGAGATCCGCTGCAGCGGCGAAGAAATCTGAAGGCGGGGCATTGACAGCTCGGGGGGGGACACGGTGCCCGAACGAAAACGGGAACCCTCGCATGGGCGCTCTTTGCAGTTCCGATGCTGACACCGTCTCTCGAGTCTGAGCTGAGGCCTCGAGGGATTGGGCGGTCGACACTTGGTGCAGTGCCAGCTGCGTACTTGTTCCTTCTCCGGGCACACCACCTGCGGAGATTCCGACGATGGTCGTCACTTGGCAGGCACCCAGCCACTCGGACCGTTGCCCCCCAAACTCAGGGTGTGCGGCCACGGTATCCGTGGAGATCACAGCTCCAAACAACCGGCGTCACGATGACCACGGGAGATGCGGCGACAAGAAGAAGACGATATCACTTGCCACGACCGGCTGTGATACGCACCAGAAGCACGAAGCCGCGATCCTCAACCCCAATGAGGACTGCCACGCAACCTGCTTCTACGAGGTGTTCGCATTGTGCTCTCCGTGTGAGTGACGGCTCATGGCCCCCGGTTTGATGGGCCGTCGTGCCGTCGCCGTAGCAGCGCTGACGGTGCTTGGCCTTGTCGTGTTCTCGGCGATTCGGTGGCCTGCTGTCTCCGATTCCAATGAGGTGCGCCGTCGGGATGTCCACGTCGCAGTCACCGCAGAATCGGGGCCGCTGCGACCGTTCCAGGCGGTGGTCGCCCAGCGTGCCGGGCGTGCGAGTGAATTGATGGTCGAGACGCTGGCACCGTTGGATCGGGACACTGCGGGATTTGTGGGATCGGTCTCACGGTCGAACTGGCCCGGCGACCTCCAGCGAGTGGAATGCAATCTCGCGGAGTACTGTTTCTTCTCGATGGGGAAGCTCGACAAGACCGTGTTGTTGCGACATCCGCGCTTGAACCCTGACGACCGGGAAGTGTCCGCAAGCCTGGTCGAGGACCTGGACGTGGTGACGAAGGCCCTCGACGAGACCCAGGGGCCGCTGGCCGAGGCCTGGTCCGACCTGTACCGCGAGGAGGCGGTCGCGTTGATCGACAGCGGCGCGGTGGAACCTCGCGAGGGTCCGCGGATCGACGAGGCCACCGTGAGCCATCTCGCAAGGATCGCCCGGCAAGAAGGCAAGTACCCGGGAAAGTCGGTGGCCGAAGTGAAGGACCTCCTGCGCGCGAACGCGATCGGGCTTGATGGCGATGCGGTCGTGCACCGAGGCGAAGTGTACCCCTGCGAGCGCTTCACGAAGATGCCGGCCAGTGACGCCGCGTTCGAGTGGAAGCGCCTCGTGGCGATCCAGACTGCGGACTTCCTGGCGGCGTGGTTCACGGTCCATGCTCTCACGCAGAGGTCCGCGGCGGCAGCCGACATCGAGTCCTTTGCCGGAACGACGAGAGCAGATCTGTCGAAGCGGGGTCCGGTTCGGCGGTGAGGTGAACGTCTGGCGCGCGCAACGCCGCCTGCTCCCTCGTTCGGCCGGGCCGTGCGCCTAGCATGGCGAGATGTTCGCCGTCGTGCTCGCCGCTGCACTCGCCGCGTTTCCGCAGGACCTCGTGCTCACGAATGCGATGGTGCACACCGGTGCATCGACACCGTTCGAAGGTCGCATCGTCGTACGCGACGGGAGGATCGCTTCGCCCGACGCAGAGCCGCCGCCGGGCGCGACGACGATCGACCTGCACGGCGCGTTCGTGCTGCCCGGCCTGCAGGACGCGCACGGGCACCTGCTCGGGCTCGGCACGTCGCTCGTCGAGGTGAACCTCGTCGGCACGAAGTCGTACGACGAGGTGATCGAGCGGGTCGCCGCCGCTGCGGCGAACACGAAGCCCGGCGACTGGGTGTTCGGGCGCGGCTGGGACCAGAACGACTGGCCGGACACCGCGATGCCGCACCACGCGGAGCTGACCGCCGCGGTGCCCGAGCATCCGGTGTGGCTCGTGCGCATCGACGGCCATGCGGGGCTGCTGAACCAGCGCGGACTGTTCTTGTCGGGCATCCGCGCGGGCAGCGAGGCGCCGGCCGGCGGCGAGATCCTCCTCGACGAACACGGCGAACCCACGGGTGTGCTCGTCGACGCCGCGATGGCGGCGGTGCCGAAGCACGATCCGACGTTCGCCGAGATCCAGGAACGGCTGCTGCGCGCGCAGGGCGAGTGCCTGCGGCACGGCCTCACGTGCGTGCACGACGCCGGCGTCACGCAGGGCGAACTCGAACAGCTGCGGCTCCTCCACTTCGAGGGCAAGTGGCGCCTGCGCGTCTACGCGATGGTCGCGGAGTCGGAGCGCGAACTGATCCGCAAGGGTCCGTGGGAGAGCAGGGACGGGCTGCTCACCGTGCGCGCGGTGAAGGGTTACGCCGACGGCGCGCTCGGTTCGCGCGGCGCGGAGCTGCTCGAGCCGTACGCGGACCGGCCCACGTCGCGCGGTCTGCAGGGCATGCCGAGGGCGAAGCTGCAGGAACTCGCGCAGCGCTGTGCGGACGCCGGCATGCAGCTGTGTGTGCACGCGATCGGCGACCGCGCGAACCGGAACGTGCTCGACGCGTACGCCGCAGTGCAGGTCGAGGGCGGCCTCGCGTCGCGTCGCTTCCGCATCGAGCACGCGCAGGTCGTCGCGGCCGCCGACGTGGTGCGCTTCCGGGACCTCGGCGTGATCCCGTCGATGCAGCCGACGCACCTGACGTCCGACATGCCGTGGGCGCCGGACAGGCTCGGGCCGGAGCGCGTGAGGCTCGCGTACGCGTGGCGTTCGTTCCTGGCGATCGGGGTTCCCGTGCCGTTCGGGAGCGACTTCCCGGTGGAGTCGGTCGATCCGCGGAAGGGCCTGTTCGCGGCGGTCACGACGCGCGCCGAGCAGGGCGGGCCCGCGCAGGGGTTCCGCCCGGACCAGAAACTGACGCGCGAGGAGGCGATCGCCGGCTTCACGAAGCACGCCGCGTTCGCGATGTTCGCCGAGGAACGCCTCGGCACGATCGAGCCGGGCAAGATCGCCGACCTCACCGTCTTCGACCGCGACCTGCGCACGTGCCCCGAGAACGAACTGCTCGAGGCGAAGGTCGTGCTGACCGTCGTCGGCGGACAGGTGGTCCACGACGCCCGCGGCCGGTAGAACGGGGCGCCACATGCTGCCCGCGACCGCGTCCCTCCCGTACGAGAGAAAGCTCGACCACCTGCGCGCGTCGCTGGTGCGGCTGCGCGGCGCCGTCGTCGCGTTCTCGGGCGGCGTCGACTCGACGGCGCTGCTGCACGCGTGCCGGGCAGCGCTCGGCGACCGTGCGGTCGCGGTGACCGCCGACTCGCCGTCGCTGCCGCGGGCCGAACTCGCCGAGGCGACGGCGCTCGCGGCGGAGATCGGGGTGCGCCACGTGGTGCTTCCCACGCACGAACTGGAACGTGCCGACTACAGGAAGAACGCAGGCGATCGCTGCTACCACTGCAAGAAGGAGCTGTTCACGACCGTCGCGGCGCGGCGCGCCGAGGTCGCTCCTGCGGAGTGGAGCGTCCTCTACGGTGCGATCACCGACGATCTCGGCGACCACCGCCCCGGCCAGAAGGCCGCCGCGGAGCACGGGGTGCTGGCGCCGCTCGTCGACGCCGGCTTCGCGAAGGACGACGTGCGCCGCTACAGCCGCGACGTGGGTCTCCGCACCGCGGACAAGCCGAGCTTTGCGTGTCTGTCCTCGCGCGTTCCGCACGGCACGGCGATCGACCTCGCGGTGCTCGCGCGGATCGAAGCCGCCGAGGCGGCGATGCGCGAACTCGGCTTCCGCCAGTTCCGCGTGCGTCACCACGACCAGCTCGCGCGCGTCGAGGTCGGCGCCGACGAGCTGCCGCGCGCGTTCGACGAGCGCGTCGCGATCGGGGAACGGCTGAAGGCGGCGGGCTATCTCTTCGTCGCGCTCGACGTGTTCGGCTACCGCAGCGGCTCGATGAACGTGCTGCTCGAACGAGGATCCTGATGTCGCGAATGCTCCTGCGTCTGCTCCCCGTCGTGCTCGCCAGCGCCGGCGCCCTGCGATGCCAGGATCCCGTCGTCGCCGAGCGCATCACCGAGGCGCGGGTGCGTGAAGTCGTGAGCTGGCTCGCCGCGGACGAGCGCGCGGGTCGCGACACCGGCAGTCCGGAGCTCGAGCAGACGGCCGACTGGCTCGGGGAACGCTTCGCCGCGGCGGGGCTCGTGCCGCTGCCGGGCGGTTCGTGGTTCCACGAGTACACGCTGCCCGGCATCGGCCTCGATTCGCGCGCGGTGACGCTGAAGCTCGTGCGCAAGGTGGGGGACAAGAGCGCCGAGTTCGTGCTCGAGCCCGACAAGGACGTGCGGCTCCTGCGACCCGCGGATCTCGTGAGCGGTGAGGAGGAGTGCACGGTCGGCCTGGTCGACGACCCGGTGCTGCAGCGTCTGATCGACGCCCCGTCGGCGCGTCGCACGGCGGTGCTCGAAGTGCCGGCGGAGCACCCGTTCTGGAAGCGGGCCGCGGGCGCCCATGACCGCCTCGGCTCGGTGCGCGGCGCGTCGCGGCCGGTGTTCCTGATCCGCACCGGCGTCCTGCCGGCGCGGTCGGCGGACCAGGAGGTCGCCTGGAGCGCCGCGTGGACCGTGCCCGCGGCGGAGAAGAAGGACGTGCCGCTACGCAACGTCACGGCGACGATGCCCGGCACCGACAAGAAGGACGAGTTCGTCGTCGTCAGCGCGCACTACGACCACATCGGCACGGGGCGGCCGGTCGACGGCGACGCGATCTACA
The DNA here is from genome assembly GCA_016794565.1 of Planctomycetota bacterium. Classification (GTDB taxonomy): domain Bacteria; phylum Planctomycetota; class UBA1135; order UBA1135; family UBA2386; genus JAEUHQ01. The sequence goes on from JAEUHQ010000065.1 coordinate 30,320, forward strand.
ACGGCGCGGACGACGACGCGAGCGGGACGACCGCGGTCGTGCTGCTGTCGGAAGCCCTGGCGAAGATGCCGCCGCCGCGCCGCACGATCCTGTTCGTCTGCTTCTCCGCGGAGGAGCGCGGGCTCGAAGGCTCGGCGGCGTTCTGCAAGCGGCCGCCGGTGCCGCGCGAGGGGATCGTCGCGAACCTCAATCTCGAGATGCTCGGCCGTCCCGAGCCCGGCAAGGAGGGCAAGGCCTGGATCACCGGGTCGGGCTACAGCGACTTCGCCGACATCGCCGGCGCCGCGCTGAAGCGCGGCGGCGTCGAATTGATCGACTTCCGCATGGCCGACCAGCTGTTTGCCGCGAGCGACAACTGGTCGTTCGTGCGCCACGGCATCGTCGCACACTCGTTGAGCGCTGGCTCACTGCACTCCGACTACCACCGTCCGAGCGACGAGGTCGAACGCCTCGACATCCCGCACATGACGAAGGTCATCCGCGCGCTGGTCGAGGTCGTGCGCGAGTTCGCGAACCGCGACGCGCGCCCGGAGTGGAACGACGAGGGCAAGGCGCGCATCGCGCGCGGCAAGCGCTGATCGCGCTGCGATCGACGTGGCGCAGCGCGGCGTCGATGCTCAGAGGTCGTTCTGGCCGCGGTTCTTGATCTGCATCGGCGCCGACTGCCGCGGCGTGCGCGGCGCGACCGGAGGATCCAGCGGTTCGTCCTCCGTCTCCGGGGTCGCGATGCAGCGGATGCGCCAGGACCAGCCGGGTTCGAGGTGCGCACCGTAGGTCGGCGTGCGCAGTTCGTCCGAGTAGTAGCTGCCGCGCGCCAGCGGGATCGGCACGGGGACGATGCAGTTCACCGACTGGCTCGACACGACCTGGTGTCGCGCGTCGAGCACGTCGAGCGAGACCCACGCCTTCACGATCGGGCGCGTCGTGCGGTTCTGGTAGTGGAAGCGGCACCGCAGGTACTCAGCGCCGGGCCAGCCGTCGAGGCTGATTTCCCGCACGGTGACACGGCCGTCCTCGGGGAAGTCGAACTCGATCGGTGCCGTGTTCTGCTGCCGGAACACCTGCTGCTGCACTCGCAGGTCGTCGAGTTCGGCCACCAGCGGGTGGACCGTCGTCTCGGTGGAGCCGGAAACTGCACACGCCGCCGCGAAGAGCAGCGGCGTGGCGACGAGGATCGTGGGGATGTTCATGGCGCGCGCCGCCAGCAAGGATCGTTCCCCCGGCGCGCGCCGTAAAGCCCCGGACCTTCGGCAGGCCTCAGCGCGTCGCGCTGAACTTGCCGACCACCGTGTGGTCGTGGTGCAGACCGCCCGAATCGGTGTTCGTGAGGCGCGTCTCCGTGCTGCCGTCCCAGACGAACAGGTCGGTGTTCGTGTTGGTGCCGACGACGCGCGTGAACAGGATGGTCCCGTCCGCGGTCTTGGCCTGGAAGGCGTCGTTGCCCGCGGTGTTGCTCAACACGACCGAAGTGGTGCCCGAAGCGTCCCACATCGACAGGTCGGTCTGGCTGCTCGCGGTGAGCGAGTAGACGAAGTCGCCGGCGTCGAGGCCGTCGCCACCGAAGGCGAGGCCGGTGCCGGTGATCGCCGAACCCCACGTCCCGACCGAGACGTCGAACACGTTCAACGCCGTGCCGTCGGTGCGCTGACCGACGACGTCACCGTTCGCGAGTGTGCCGATCGTCGTCTCGACTGCGCCGCCGGCGGCCCAAGTCTGCGTCGACGGCGACGCGACCAGCGACACCGCGAGCAGGCTCGACGTCGTGCCGCTCGGGCGCACGAACGCCCATGCGGTCGTGCCGTCGCTCGACACACCGAGCACCTGCGACACGTCGCTGCCGTTGCGCACGGTGGCGTTGGTGCCGGTGTCGAGGTCGTAGAAGAACGCGTCGGTCTCGCTCGGCGTCGACACGAGGTCCGTGCGGCCGAAGACGACTTCGTTGCCGGCGCCGATCGCCGCGAACTCGTCCCAGTCGCCGCTGGCGCCGGTCAGCGTGCTGATCTCGGTCGTGTCGCCGGTCGACGGGTTCCACGAGCACAGGTCGCTGGTGGTGCCCGACTGGGCCATGAACACGACGTGGCTGTTCGTGCCGCGCGCCGCGTAGACCTTGTCGCGCGAGTCGAGCGCGCTCACGTCGGCGCCGATCTCGACGAGGCCTGTCGACACCTTGTAGTAGAAGAGGTCGTGCGGGCCGGTGGCGCTGACGCGTGAGATCACGATGCCGCCGTTCGGCAAGGTCGCTTCGAGCTGCTCGTCGGTCGCGGCCGTGGCGACTGCGAAGGTCTCGTCCTCGGCCGGGTCGTACGCGTAGACGTCCGCCTGGCCGCCGACGGCCACTTCGTAGAAGACGAGGTCGGCCGAGTTCACCAGCACCGTGTTGGTCGACAGCAGGTTCTCGGCGAGAACGCGCGTCGTGTTCGTGACCGGGTTGTGGAGGAAGAGCTTCCGGGCGTTGGTCGCGCCGGCGGTGAAGAGCACCTTGTTGTCGCTCGTGTGATTGGCGTACGCCGGGTTCGTCTCGTCGGCACCGAGTTCCGTGTTGCGCCGCGAGAACGTGTCGAACAGCCACAGGCGCGACGGACCGGAGGTCGTGTGGTACACGACGCGGCTGTCGGACAGTGTGGCGTCGACGCGCGGCTGGGACACGGACGCGGCGACGCGCACGAACGCGTTCGTCGCGGAGTCGAGCAGCATCAGGCCCTGGTCGTCCTCGCGCACGGCCACGAGGTTTGCCGAAGTGACCTTCACCGCGAACGTGCCCGCGTTGGTCTTGGCGCCGTCGGTCACCGAGAACTCGACGTCGTAGGACCCGATCGTGTCGAAGGTGTTCGTGTAGACGCTGCCGGTGAACGAGCCGCCGCCGGACGTCACCGTGTACGCGAGCGTGGCGCCTTCGCGATCCGTGACGTAGTCGGCGACGTCGAGGGAGAGCGGCGTGCCGCCGGCCACGAGCTGCGGCGGCACGGACTCGATGCGCGGAGCGGCGTTGCCTACTTTGCTGCCGCCGCCGCACGCGGCCAGCGTGGCGGCCGTGGCGAGCAGGAGCGTGGTGATCGTCGGGCGATGGACCATGGGAAGTCGTCTCTCTGGGTGCAGTGCTGGTTCTGAAACTGGACGCGCGAGCATCGACCGTCGCGAGGTTCGGCACTGAGGCGCTTCTCGACGCCGCCGTGGCATCGCCCGTAGGTGCACGCGCCTGCGGCGCGGCTACGGTGCGATCGGGCGTCGCGCGCCGCCGAACGGCTTCTGCACGCGGAGCACGACGTCGACTTCCTGCACGACGTCGTTGTGGGTGCGCATCACGCGGTCGAGTTCGTTCTGCCGCGCGGGATCGGCCTGCAGCCACTGTTGCCAGTGCGGATCGAGCCGCATCGACACCGACGCGATCGCGAAGTCGACCCCGAGGTACTCGGCGAGCGGTGTGCCCGGCAGGCCGCGCGCGGCCCAGTCGCGGTTCGCGTCGAGGCTGAAGTGAAGGAACATCTCCGGCACCACGGCGCGCACGTGCGTCGGGTCCTGCAGGAAGTCGCGGTGCCGCGGATGGGGCACGACGACCCGGACCGAGGCGCCCGGGGCACAGACGCGATACAGCTCCTTCCAGATGCCGAGGAACGTCGGCGTGTCGCGGCCGAGGTGTTCGAGCACGTGCTTCAGCAGCACCTCGTCGGCGCAGTCGTCGGGGAACGGCCAGGGCAGCGACTCGAGATCGACGACGCGGTCGGGCTTCGCCGCCGCGAACGTGTCGACGTTGACCCAGCCCGCGAGGTGGTCCTTGCCGCAGCCGAGGTTCAGCCGGATGCGTTCGCGCGGCCTCGGCGCCGAGGTGGAGCGGCCGGTGGCCCGTTCGTAGTGCGCGACGAGGTCGTTCACGTACGCGCCGAACGATGGCGGCGCCTGGATTCGGCGCGCCCGCTCGGCGACGTCGGCCGGCGCGTCGATCCATCGCTGCAGCGACGCGGCGAGAGCGCGCGGGTCGCCCGCGGGGAACAGTTCGCCGCAGCCGGGCTGCACGTAGTCGGGGATGCCGCCGATGCGGGCGCCGAGCACGGGCAGGCGCGCTGCCTGCATCTCGTCGACGACGAGCGGGCTGTGGTCGAGGCAGATCGACGGCACCACCCCGACGTCGAGCCCGGCGAGGATGCGCGCATGGTCGTCGTCCGCGAACGCGCCGTGCCACTGCACGACGCCGCGCGGGTCCATGCGCCGCATCGCCTCGGCGTACGCGGGCGGCCCGGAGCCGTGCACGTGCACTTCGAACGAGCCGCGGAGGAGTCGCGCGGCCTCGACGAGCACGTGCACGCCCTTGATCGGGATGACCGAGCCGACGAAGCCGATGCGCAACGGGCCGCTCACCCGCGGTGCGCGCGCGCGGCCGACGGCGTTCCAGATCCGCTCGGCGCGGCCGTTGCCGAGCCGCAGCACCGGCAGCCACTCGGCGGGGTAGCCGTTCTGTACGAACACGTCGCGCACGCTCGTCGACGTGGGGAGACAGAGGCCGACGTCGCGGACCAGCGTCTCGCGGATCCGGTCGCGCCGCGCGACGTAGGAAGCACCGCCCTCCGCCGACTTCGTACACGTCACGCACGTGTGCCCGTCGGGTGCGACGCCGCCGCACACCGTGAGATCGGGCAGCGTGAGGTACAGCGTCGGGCACAGGGCCCAGAAGTTGTACGGCGTGTAGAGGCTCGGTACGCGCGCGGCGGCGGCGACTTCGGTGATGCCGGCGGAGAGGCCGAGGAAGTTGTGGTAGTGCACGACCTCGGGCCCGAACGTCGCGATCGCTTCGCGAACGATGCGGACGACGGCGGGGTCGTGCAGTTCGCGCGCCGGCGCCTTGTCGTCGAGGAACGGCGTCGGCCGGTTGTGGATGCCGAGGCACGTGATCGCGCCGTCGCGATGGGTGCGTGTCGCGTACGCCGGCTCGCCGGGCAGCGGCTCGGTCGCCGCGTGGAGCACGAACACGTCGTGGCCGCGGGCCGCGAGCTCGTGCGCGATCTGGCGGGGCAGGATCGTCCCGCCGCCGCTGTCCGCCCATCCGAACATGGTCATCAGGATGCGCATGGTCGGGCTCACATCCGCTGGTCGAGGTGCCGTTCGCTGCTGGCGTGGGCGAATCCCGGGAGGAGCGCGCCGATGCGGCGCGTGATCGCCGCCGCGTCGAGGTTCCCCGTCGCGCGCTGCAGTTCCGCTTCGAGATCGTCGAGCAGCGTCTGCAGTTCGGGGATCGGGCGAGCCGGCATCGGGATCCCGCGCAGCGCAGCGCACCCGATCTCGATCGGTGCTTCGCCCTCGGCGAGGAACTCCTCCGCCTCCTTCTCGCCGCCGGTGTCGCGCGGCGTGTGCAGCACCGGCCACACGCCGGGGACCGGATGCGCCGCGGCGCGCCGCGCTTCGGCCTCCGAAGTGCAGTGGCGCGGTTCGTGCCCGCAGGCGCGAACGACGAGGTCGGCGACTTCGGTGAGCTGCACGAGATCGCGTCCGGCGTCGAGCCTCGGGATCACGCACGTGCGCGGCGGGGCGATCGTCGCCGCGAGCAGGCAGAGCTGGCCCGCTTCGCGCGGCGTGACGAACCAGCGCCGCGTGTCGGTCGGCACCGCGAGCGGCTGGCCGCGGTCGAGGCGGTGCAGGAAACCGCAGAGCAGGCTGCCGTTCGAGAACGCGACGTTCGCGAAGCGGGCCGACGTCACGCTGGCGTCCGGCAGTGCTCCGTCCGCGAACGCGAGCATCTCCATCAGCCTCTTGCTCGCGCCGAGCAGGTTCGTCGGGTTCGCCGCCTTGTCGGTCGACACGGGGAAGAAACGTCCGGCGAAGCCTGCGCCGGCGAGCCAGCGCAGCAGCCGCCGCGTCTTCAGAACGTTCGTCTCGAGCATCTGCAGCAGCGAGAAGCGGTCGCGCTCGGCGCGGACGTGCTTGTTCGCGGCGAAGTGCAGCACGAGGTCGAACGACGCGGACGCGGCGAGGAACTGCCGCATCACGCCGGCGCCGAAGTCCAGCGGAGCGGTCGTGAGCGCCGTGTCGCCCAGCTCGTCGCCGCTGCGCAGGTCGCGGACCAGCTCGACGAGCGCGTTCTCGTCCTGGTCGACGATCGTGAGCGCGGCCGGTCGGAAGGGGAGCAGTTCGCGGACGCAGGCGCTGCCGATGCTGCCGGCTCCGCCGATCGCCAGCACGCGGCGGCCGGCGATCGCCGCGCGGATCGCCGGAGCGTGCCGTTCGACGTCCGGATCGAAGAGTGGCCGCGGCCTTCGTGTGACGGCGTTCGCCAGGGCGGACACCGGCACACGTTCGGGTCCGCTCACGACGCGAATCCCGCCTGCAGCGACGCCGGTTCGGCCGGCTGACCGCCCGCGGTCGCGCCGAGCCACATGCGCGCGATCGACTCGCGCAAGGACACGTGACGGCGGAAGCCGAGTTCGCGGCCGGCTGCTGCCGCGGTGATCGCGACGCGGTCGGTCGTCGACTCGCGAACACGCTCGGCGTCGCGCAGCACTTCGACCGGGGCCGCGACTTCGTGCTGCAGGATGTCCACGATGGTGCGCATCGGGAAGCACGCGTCGGCCGCGAGGTTGAACACACGCATCGGACCGTCGTAGCTGGCGAGCGCCACGAGCCCGCGGCACGCGTCCTCGACGTCGAGGAAGTCGCGCTGCGCCGTGAGCTCGCCCGCTCGCACGACGAACGGCCGGTCCGCGCGCTTGCACGCGGCGAGCTGCGCCACGAACGAGCCGATCGCCAGTTCCTCCGAGAGCCCCGGGCCGAGCAGATTCGACGGGCGCACGACGCGCACGTCGATCCCGTCCTTCGCGGCGGCATCGAGCGCCGTCCGAGTCGCGGCCAGTTTGCTGCGGCCGTACGGCATGGTCGGGGCGCACGGCGAGTCTTCGTGGAACGGCGCCGCGTCCGGCGTGCCCGGTCCGTACTCGGCGGAGGACCCGGCGAGCACGAGGCGCGGCCGTTCTCTCCTTCGCGCGATCGCGGCGCACGCGTTCGCGACTGGCGCCACGTTGACCGCCGCGAGGTCCGCGTCGGAGCCGCGCAGGCGCCCGGCGAGCCAGAACACGACGTCCGCCTTCGTACCGCCGAGCAGGTCGCGCACGGATGCGGCGTCACGCACGTCGAGGGCGACGAACTGCCGCCATGGACCTTCGCCCGCGGTCCGGCCGCAAGCCGTGACGTCGACGCCGGCCGCGTCGAGCGCTGCCGCGAGGTGGCGACCGAAGAATCCGGTCGCCCCGACCACGAGAGCGTGCTTCACGGGGCCTCCGTCGTCACCGCGGTTCCACCGCGGAACCGCTGCGGGTCCTTCTGGAAGTCGGCGCACGCCGCTTCGTAGTCCTCCATGCGACCGATGTCCTGCCAGTAGCAGTCGGTGCCGAAGCAGAACACGCGGGCTTCCTTCCTGTGCATCGCCATCATGAGGTCGGGCATGTCGAACCGCTGCCCGGCGGGAACGTGCTCGAGGCAGCGCCGCGACAGCACGTTGATGCCCATGCTGACGGCGTAGTCGATGCGCGGCTTCTCGTGGTAGTGGGCGAGCTGCGCATCCGGCAGCGCCGTGACGACGCCGTAGTCGATGTGCACGGTGCGCTTCGTCACCGCGATCGTGCCGAGGGCGCGCTTCTCGCGGTGGAAGGCGAAGAGACGCCGGTAGTCGATCGTCGTCAGGATGTCGCCGTTCATCACGAGGAAGTCGTCCTCGAGGTCGCGCACGATGCGCAGCGGACCGGCGGTGCCGAGCGGTTCGTCTTCGAACACGAAGTCGACCTGCATTCCCCAGCGCGCGCCGTCGCCGATCACGGCGGCGAACAGGCGGGCCATGTGTCCGAGCGTGATCACCACGCGGTCGAAGCCGGCAGAGCGCAGCTGGCCGAGCACGACCTCGAGGATCGACTCGTCGCCGATCGGCAGGAGCGGCTTCGGCACCGTCACCGTCAACGGGCGCAAGCGCGTGCCGCGACCGCCCGCGAGCAGCACGGCCATCATGGGCGTGAGTCCACCAGTATCGTCCTCGAGGGCCACGGGCTGACCGGCCCGCAAGCAGAGGACGGGAGCGTAGCCCCGAGGTCGACGATGGGCGGGACTCTGGCGCCTCGCTCGGCCGACGAACGGCCCGATCCCATGCAGTTCCGACGTCTCTCCTCCGCGCCGCGCGGTGCCGCCTGCCTCGTCGCCGTGCTCGCGCTCGCCGCGTGCGGCGATCCGGCCGCCGCGCCCGCCAACGATGCGTTCTGGAACGCCATGGCGGTGGCCGACGAGGCCGCCGCGCGGGCATCGGCGCGCAGCCCGGACGAACAGCGCGTCGTGGCGGCGTTCGCGAAGCTGGTGCGCGGCGGCTCGGACGCGGCGTTCGACGACCTCGTGGCCCTCGGCGAGACCGCCGACGGCACCCCGCGTTTCTGGGCGCTCCAGAGCCTGCTGGAAGTGCTGCGCCTCGAAGGGCGATGGGACCGGCTCGCGACACTGCGGGCCGACCACCCGCGGCTCGGACTCGGAGCGAAGGCGATCCCCGACGTGCTGACGCGTCTGAAGCCGCTCACGATCGACGTCGCGGAAGTGCCGGCGGTCCTGCCGTTCGTGGAGGATCTGGAGCACTGGGCCGCGGTCACGGTGCAACTCGCCGGGGACGCGGCGAAGGCCGAGGTGACCGCGATCGTCGACACGGGCGCAGGGATGTGCGTCGTCGACGGCGTGCACGCCGAGCGACTCGGCGTGCGTGTCGTCGAGGGGGACCTGCTGCTCCAGGGCATCGCCGGCGGTCGCACGGCCGGTCGCGTCGGCGTGCTGCGCGAACTGCGTCTCGGCGGCGTCACCGCGCGCGACGTGCCGGTGGCGATCGTCGATGGGGCGGAGCTGCGCGACCTGTCCGGCGTGTCGTGCCTCGTCGGATGGGAGATCCTGCAGCACGTGGCACTGGAGTTCGTCGGCACCGCGCGGCAACTCGTCGTGCGGCGGAGCGCCGGGGCCGCGCCGCCGGCCCCGAACCTGCTGCTGCTGCGGGAACCGTTCTTGCGCCTGCGTTCGGGCCAGGAGTGGTTGTTGGTGCTGCTCGACTCGGGCGCCGCGTCGACCGAGTTCCGGCTCTCGTGCGCGGAGCGCATGGGGTGGCCGACGAAGGAAGGGGGCACCGCCGTGACCGGTCTCGGCGGCGGCGCCTCCGGCGAAGTGCGCACGATCACGTCGTGTCCGATCCAGTGCGGCAACGTGCGCCTGGATCTCGGCGGCGCTCTGGCGGTCGAACGGCTCGCGACACGCGAGCGGCTCCTGCGCGTCGACGGCACGCTCGGCATGGACGTCGGCTTCGCCGTACGCGTCGTGATCGACGGCCCGGCGCGGACGGTGGCGTTCCGCACCGACTGACGGCCGGCGCGCGGCCGAAGCTCGGCCTCGCCCTTGACCGTTGCGGCGCGCACCAACATCCTCCTTCGGATGTTCGATTCGCTCGCCAATGCGCTCGGCAAGGCCTACCGCGCGATCGTCGGCCAGAAGGTGCTGACGGAGGCCAACGTCGACGAGGGCATTCGCGCAGTGCGGCAGGCGCTGCTCGAGGCCGACGTGAACTTCCAGGTCGCGAAGGAGTTCACAACCGACGTGCGCCAGCGCGTGCTCGGCCAGAAGGTGATCGAGTCGGTCGATCCGGGCCAGCAGTTCGTGAAGTGTTTCCACGACGCGCTGACGGAGCTGCTCGGCGGCCAGGCGGTCGGTCTGCCGATCGCGCCGCAGGCGCCGTTGATCCTGATGATGTGCGGCCTTCAGGGCAGCGGCAAGACGACGACCTGCGCGAAGCTCGCGTTGTGGCTGCGCAAGCAAAAGAAGAAGAACCCGCTGCTCGTCGCCGCCGACCTGCAGCGTCCTGCGGCCGTCGACCAGTTGCAGAGCCTCGGCAAGCAGCTCGGCATCGCGGTGCACGCCGAGGGTGCGACGGGACGACCGCCGGAGGTGTGCCGGCGCGGCGTCGAGTTCGCGCGTTCGCACGGCCACGACGTCGTGATCCTCGACACGGCGGGTCGCCTCCACATCGACGAGCCGCTGATGCGCGAGGTGCAGGAGATCCACACCGTGTGCAAGCCGCACGGCGTGCTGCTCGTGTGCGACGCGATGCTCGGCCAGGATGCCGTCAACTCTGCGAAGGAGTTCCACGCGCGCCTGCCGCTGCACGGCCTGATCCTCACGAAGGTCGATGGCGACGCGCGCGGCGGTGCCGCGCTGTCGATCGTCAAGGTGACGGGCCGGCCGATCCTGTTCGCGGGTGTCGGCGAGAAGCCGGACGACCTCGAAGAGTTCGATCCGTCGCGCATGGCCGGGCGCATCCTCGGCATGGGCGACGTCGTCGGTCTGGTCGAGAAGGCGCAGTCGGTCATCGACGAGAAGCAGGCCGAGCAGGCCGCGAGGAAGCTGCAGAAGGGGCAGTTCAACTTCGAGGACTTCCTCGCGCAGATGAACATGATCAAGAAGCTCGGCCCGCTGAAGAAGGTGCTCGGCATGCTGCCGGGCGTAGGGTCGATGATGAAGGACGTCGACTTCGACGACGGCCACATGAAGCGCCTCGAAGCGATGATCCTGTCGATGACGCCGCGGGAGCGGCAGCGGCCCGACGTGATCGACCTGCCGCGCCGCCGCCGCATCGCCAAGGGCTCGGGCAACGACCTCGACGCGGTGAACGGGCTCATCAAGCAGTTCAAGGCGATGCAGGACCTGATGAAGAAGATGGGCAAGGGCGGGGGGCTGCCGCCCGGCCTCGACGGGTTGCTCGGTGGTGGCGGCATGCCGCGTGGGGGCGCACCGCGGGGGGGCTTTCCCGGCGGGTTCCCCGGCGGTTTCCCGGGGCAGCGGCGCCGCTGAACCAGGGGCGCAGCCCCCGAAAAAGCGCTGGCAAGTGCCTCCGCCATCTGGTTTGCTTCTCGCCCCTTTCGCGGCTTCACGCAGTACGGAGACAGGTCCTTGGCAGTCACGCTTCGCTTCAAACGCTTCGGTCGCCTCAACCACCCGACCTACCGGTTGGTCGCCACCGACCCGCGCTCGCCGCGCGACGGTCGCATCATCGAGGCGCTCGGTTACTACCTGCCCCTGATGCCCCGTGCGCAGGAACAGGTGAAGCTCAACGCCGATCGCATCCAGTACTGGCTGTCGGTCGGGGCGAAGCCGTCGGACACCGTCGCGGAGCTGATCGAGAAGTCCGGCATCAAGGTGCCGCAGCCGAAGAAGCCCGTGCGCAAGCACAGCAAGGGCAAGCCCGCTGCGTTCAAGCCGCCGGCGAAGAAGACTCGGAAGCCCAAGGCCCAGCGGCGCGCCGAGAAGGCCGCTCGCGCGGAAGCTGCCAAGAAGAAGTAGTCAGTCCGAACCGAGCCCGCAGGCTGGCGGCGACCCGGTGGTCGCCTTCGTGAATCCGCTCGCAGATCGTCGTCGGCCGCCCGCCGGCGCGCCATCGAGAGGTCGCCGTGCCGACGAAGAAGAAGTCGAAACCCGAGAAGCTGCCCGACGCGCCGCCTGATCTCCGCGAGCACCTGCCGCCGACTCCGGCGAACCTGCAGCTCGTGCTGTCCGAACTGGAGAAGGTGCTGGCCGACGTTCCGATTCCGGAGCTCGTCGCCGTTCCCGTGCCGCCGCCACCGCCGCCGCCCGCGGTGCCCGGTCAGCCCGCGCCGCCGCCTCCTCCTCCGCCTCCGCCCGTGATGGCGCTGCCGCAGCTCGACCTCGTCGACGCGATGCTGCACATCTACTTCGCCGACGGGATGCCGTGCGGCTACGGGCAGGAAGCGCGCCGCCGCATCAACGAGGCGTTCGTCGACCGCAACGAGTTCCGTGTCACGGAGGCCTTCGAGGTGGAGGATCTGCTGCGCGATCTGCAGATCCCGAACCTCTTCGATCGCTGCCTCGCGGTGCGCGAGTCGATCGCCCAGATCTACAACGACCAGAACGGCGTCAATCTCGCGTTCCTGCGCGAGGCCGGGATCAGCGACCGCAACACGTTCTTCCAGCGCGTGCCGTCGCTGCAGCCGCACGTCGTCGCGTTCCTCGGCAACGTGCTCACGCTCGAGGACCTCTGCTTCTCCGAGAAGTCGACCCTGCGCGCCCAGCAGCGCCTCGGCCTCGACCCGAAGGACTCCGCTGCCGTGAAGTTCGTCGACCAGTTGCGCGCACACCTCAAGCCGTACGGTCGCCTGCCGCTCGAAGTGGGCGCCGACCTGCCGAGCGGCAAGCCGAACTTGAAGCACCCGCTGTCGCCGGCGTGTGTGCTCGTGCGCCTCGCACCATCCGGCAAGCGCCGCAGCTAGGGAAAGCGGTCCTTTCGCGGCCGCCCTTGCCCTCGCGCCGGCGGCGGCGAGCATTCTGCGGATGAAGGTCGCCCTCACCGGCGCAACCGGCCTCGTCGGGCCGTTGCTGGTCGAACGCCTGCTGGCGCGTGGGCACTCCGTGCGCGGGCTGGTGAGGCCGCGCGCCGGCCGGGCGACTCCGTCGCGCGCTGGGGGCGAGTGGATCGAAGGGCGGCTCGACGAACCGGGACCGATCGACCAGCTCGTCGAAGGTTGTGACGCGGTCGTGCACGCGGCGTTCGAGCACCCGGGGCCGATTCCGGTGGCCGGTCGCAGTCAGGGCGAACACTACGTACAGACGAACTTCGTCGGTTCGATGCGCCTGCTCGAGCGTGTGCCGGCGCTCGGGGCGCGGCAGATGGTCTACGTGTCGAGCTACGCGGTCTTCGGGCACGATCCGAACGCCGATCCGCTGCAGCACCGCGCTCCGCGCGACGAGCGGTATCCGCTGTGGCCCGAGTCGTTCTACGGCGCGATGCGCGCATCCGTGGAGAAGTTCTGCAACGCGGCGGCGCAGTCGTTCGGGCTCAACGTGAGTGTCTTCCGGCTCGGACTCGTGCTCGGGCGGCGCGCGACGTTCGACGAGACGCCGTGTGCGCAGTCGGTGACGGAAGCGCTGCGCCACGGCGAGTTGCGCAGTCGCCACGGGTCGTACGTGATCGGTGCGGAGGACGCCGCGGAGATCCTCGCCGGCGCCGTCGGCGATGCGACGCTGCGCGGGGAAGTGTTCAACACGGTGGATCGCTGGCTCGACTTCCGCGAACTCGCGCCGCTGCTCGCGGCGATCCTCGGTCGCCCGGTGGGAGTCGCGTGCGATCCGGCTCCCGAGCCGCGAGTCCCGATCGAATGTGCGCGCATCCACCAACGCCATCGTGCGTTCGCCACCGATGCATCGCTGCGCGCATTGCTCGCGCGTCTCGTGCACGAAGGGCGCGACCGCCTCGCCGGCGGCGCGTGACCGCGCCGTTCAGCTGAGCAGCAGGAGCCGAGGCGCGCCGGCGAGCGTCGTGCCGGGAGCGCGGTGGATGCACGCGACCGTGGGACAGCCGTCCCACTGCACGGCGAGTCGCCACAGGTTGCCCGTGCCGAACGAATACGCGGCTCCCGCGTCGTCCGGCGTCCAGTGCAGGTCGTGATGGGTCTCGGCGAGCCACGCGGTGAACGACTCGTCGTCCGAGCCGCCGAAGCGCGCGAGCAGAGCGGCGCGCCGGTGGGGATCGTCGATGCGACGGCGGGAGCGGCGCGGGTCGAGCCCCTCGGTCGGAGCGCCCGCGTACGTGCACAGGAACGTCTCGGTCGGCATCGTGGCGCTGTCGACGTGGAACGACTGCACGTCGGTCGGGAAGTCGGTGTCGTCGTCGCGCGGGTAGGCGCGCACCAGTTCGATCGACGGCTCGTGCCCCGCTGCGCGCAGCAGCCGCAGATCGCGGCGCAGCGTCGCGGTCGCCGGGTCGTCGGCGTCGTCGAGTTCGCCGACGCCGACCGTGCGAACCGGTTCGGACGTCGCGAGGCGCGCGGCGAGAGCGGCGAAGTCGCCGCGCAGCGAGCGGGCCCAGCAGACCGCGTTCACTTCGCCTGCGAACGGCGTCGCCAGCAGCGCGTCGAAGGAATCGACGACGCGCACGTTCGGGGGGAACGCGAGCGATCGCGGCATGCGCGGCGTCGCCGTCACGTCGCCGAGCGTTGCGCGCGGCGGACCTTCGCGCGGTGGCTGAACGACGCCTTCACGTCGGGCCGGCCCATGTTCGCGACGGAGCAGTTCGCGCAGACGTCGCGCAGTTCCATGTTGTAGAGCTGGCGGCGCAGCTCGGTGAACTTCGGGCCGGTCCAGATCTCACGGAACGTCTGGGTCTTGAAGTCTCCGAACGTCGTGAACTCGAACCAGCAGCCGCACGGGAACACGGTGCCGTCCGGATTCACGTGGATGTAGCGCCACGGGAAGTAGCAGGGCCGGTTGTGGTAGCGCTTCGGCTTCACCGCGAGCAGGAACTCGCGGTTCTTGTGGTTCAAGTAGTCCGCGACCTCCTGGCTGTCCGACAGATCGTCGAGGTTCGCCGACGGCGCGATCAGGGCGAAGCCGCCTCCCTCGTCGCTCCGCTGCTGGTCGGTGACGTTGCCGTGATCCGCGAACGTCTCCGCGATCGGGATCGGCATCGTGACGCCCATCTTCAGTTCGTCGGCGATGCGGCGCGCCTCGGCCATCGTGCTGTTGCACAGCTTCGCATCGTTCATCAGCGACTCGTCCTCGATGCCGAGCCCGCCGATCACGGCCATGTGCACGAAGTTCATGTACTTCACACCGCGTGCGTGCCAGAAGCGGATCATCTCCGGCACTTCGCGGATGTTGCTGCGCATCAGCACGCACGTGACGCTGATGTCGGGCTTCGCCGAGCCGCGCGCCTTCTTGCGCTCGTTGATGATGTCGAAGCGGCGCAGGAACGGCTCCCACTTCGCGGGGCGGCGGATCTTCTCGAACGTCTCCTTCGTGATCCCGTCGCAGCTCACCGTGATGAGCGGCATACCGGAGTCGATCACGGTGTCCATGATCGTGTCCGTCATGGCGAGGGCATTGGTGCTGAAGTGGAAGTTGGGTACGCCGTACTTCTTGCACAGCTCGAGCGCGCGCGGCAGGTCCGGCGCGAGCAGCGGCTCGGCGCTCGAGGACAGCACGACGTCGTGGGCGCGCGGAAACAGTTCCGCGGCGACTCTCTCGAGCAGTTCGCCGCCCATCGTCACCGGGTTCTCGCGGAACTCGGGGTGGGCGAAGTGGCACATCACGCACCGGATCTGGCAGCGCGTCACCATGTCGAGCTTGACGCGCAGGAACCGGCGGTCGTGTTGGAAGGGCATCGTGCCAGTCTAGCGCGGCCGGTCCCGGTCGCCCCTGCGTTCGTCGGAGCCGGGGACCGGTGACGGCGCCGAAACCTCGATGCCAGCCGGGCCCGGCAACTTGGCTTGGCAATGGCGACGGGCGGCGGCGAGCATGATCGCGTGGACCCGGTCCTCTATCTCGCTTCGACGTCGCCGCGCCGCCATGCGCTCCTCGCCGCCGCGGGGATCGTGTTCGAGCCGTGCGATCCGGGCCCCGAGTACGTCGCGGTGGGCACCGACGAGCACACCACGGAGACCGGCGATCCGGCAGCGCACGCGGTCGCGCGCGCCGTGCGCAAGGCGATCGGCGCCGCAGTGCCGCATCCCGGGCGCCCGGTGCTCGCCGTCGACACGGTGGTGGACCTCGACGGCATCGAACTCGGCAAGCCGCGCTCGCGCGAACACGCGAAGGAGATGCTGCTCGCACTCGCGGGGCGCACGCACCGTGTGCACACGGCACACTGCCTCCACGTCCCGACGAGCGGCTTCCGCGACGTCGTCGTCACGCACGCCGTCGTCGCCTGCGGAACGCCGGGCGGCGCCGATCTCGATCGTTACCTCGACAGCGGCGAGTGGCGAGGCAAGGCCGGCAGCTACGGGATCCAGGATGCGTCCCAGCACTTCCTCGGCGTCGTCGAAGGCGGCATCGGCACCGTGATCGGCCTCGAGGTCGACGTCGTTCGGGCCCAGCTCTCGCGCTGGCGGGGGAGCCGTTGAGGTTCTGGCCGCGCCAGATGGCGGCGCAGATCGCCCTCGCGATGGCGGTCGCGGGGTCGTCGATCGCGGTGCTCACCGTCGTGATGACGGCGCACGACGAGAGCGTCCGCGCGAAGGAGCGCAACGCGGTCGCGGCCGCGCCGCGTGGGTTCGGCTTCGAACTCGCGCCGGTCACCGGCACCGTGCTGCTCGTCGCGGACGCGGCGGCCGTCGCGGCGCATCCCGGGCCGGTTGTCGAGGTCTCGGCGGACGGCTCGCTGGCGCTCCGTCGCGCGCCGGCCCCGGGTGCGGGATCCGGAGTGTCCACCAGCGCCGCGATCGTGCTCCCGGCGCATTCGCTCGCGGCCATGGGACCCGAGGCACGGGCGGCGGTGGTGGCGCTCGTGGGGCGCCTCGTCGACGTGCGCCCGGTGCCGCCCGGCCGCGTGCGAGCCGAGGGGCTCGACGCCGACGGTGGGGCGGTGACGGCCCTGCTCCAGTGGGTGCCCTGACGGTTCCAGTCGGGTGTTGACCGGCGCCGGCAGCTTCCTACAGTGCTCGGCCCTTGCGCGGCGACGCCAGCCGGGCCACTGCCATGAAAGCCGACATCCATCCCAAGTACGTCGAGTGCCAGGTCTCCTGCGCCTGCGGCAACAAGTTCCTGACGCGCTCGGTGAAGAGCGAGATCCGCACCGACATCTGCGCCGCGTGCCACCCGTACTACACGGGTGCGCAGAAGTTCGTCGACTCGGCGGGCCGCGTCGACAAGTTCTTGAAGCGCTACGGCAAGTCCAAGGAAGGGGCGAAGGCCTAGTCGACGCGGAGGCGGCGCATGACCCGCCTGCGTCCGCGGATCCAGCAGAAGCTGGACGGAATGGTCGCGCGCGTCGAGGAACTCCTCGCGTCGTCGGCCGATCCGAAGCTGCTCGAGCGGCCCGAGCGGCTCGCGCCGTTGCAGCGCGAGCTCGGCATGCTGACACCGACCGTCGAGCGCTACCGCGCCTTCGTGCGGCTCGAGGAGGAGATCGAGGAGCACCGGGTGCTCGCTGCCGGCGGTGACCGGGACCTCGCCGACCTCGCTGCCGCCGAACTGCCCGAACTCGAACAGCGCGCCGCCGGCGAGGCCGATGGGCTCCTCGACGACCTGCTCGCCGACCAGGGCGACGATCGTCGCGACTGCATCGTCGAGATCCGCGCGGGGACGGGCGGCGAAGAGGCGGCCTTGTTCGCCAAAGACCTCTGCACCCTGTACCAGCGCTACGCCGCACGCGTCGGATGGGCCTTCGAGCCGATGCACAGCACGCCTGCCGAGCAGGGCGGCTTCAAGGAAATCGTGTTCGCGCTGCGCGGGAGGAGCGTCTTCCACGCGATGCAGTTCGAGTCGGGCGGCCACCGGGTGCAGCGCGTGCCGGAGACCGAGGCGAAGGGGCGTGTCCACACGTCCGCGGCGACGGTCGCCGTGTTGCCCGAGGTCGAAGAGGTCGAGGTCCACATCGACGACAAGGACCTCAAGGTGGACACGTTCCGTTCGAGCGGCGCGGGTGGCCAGCACGTGAACAAGACCGAGTCGGCCGTTCGCATCACGCACCTCCCGACCGGCACCGTCGTCGCCTGCCAGGAGGAGCGCAGCCAGCTGAAGAATCGCCAACGGGCGATGGCGCTGCTCCGCGCGCGCATCCACGACGCGCAGAAGCGGGCTGCCGACGCGGCGCGGGCGGCCGAACGCAAGGAGCAGGTCGGCACCGGGGATCGCAGCGACCGCATCCGCACCTACAACTTCCCGCAGGACCGGCTCACCGACCATCGGCTGAACCGCAACTTCTCGCTCGCCCAGGTCATGGAGGGCAAGCTCGATCCGGTGGTCGAGGCCCTGCAACAGCAGCAGCGCGAAGAGCGCATCGAACGCCTGTGATCCGCAGTGAACTCGACACCCCGTTCCATCGTGCTACGCGCAGCGGCGGGGCAGGCGGCGGGCCGGCCGGTTCCTGCGTGACTGGCGGACGTCGTCACGCCACGATCCCCACGCCCTTCGGACGACCCCTCGACGAAACCTCACTCTCTCCCACACGACTGGAGCACGACCGATGACCGATTCGGGTAACCCCGGCGCACTCGCTTCCCTCGAACCCCTCGAACCGCTGGACGCCGGTGGCATGCCGGCGGCGGCGCCGACGGCGATGGACGAGGGCGCGTCCGCGATGCGCTCCGTGCTGCCGGCGCCGGCCTTCAATCCGGCGTGCCGCGACAAGGCGTTCTACAAGTTCCTGTTCGCTGGCGTGACGATGTTGGTGGGCTGCCTGATGCCGTTCGGTGCGAACGTCGCGCTGTCCGGGTACCAGACGATGAGCGGCGCGATCTACACCCTGATCGCGATCGGCATGATCTGGACGTGGTGGGCCGCGATCGCGAACAACCGCTCGACGGCCGCGAGCCTGAAGTGGCTGTTCCTGTGCTTCGTGCCGCTGTTCGCGGTGCTGATGAACATGATCGCGTTCGCGCCCGCCGATGCGCTGCAGTTCGCTTCGGCGCGCGGCTGGCTGCCGGCCGACGCGCCGGTGTCGGGCAGCTGGAAGGAGCTGTTCGGCGACATGGGCTCGGCCCTCGGCAAGGACTCGGCGGCCGCGCTGCGTGTGGAGCACTTCTTCCGCCTCTTCGGCCCGGGTCAGGTCTTCGTGTTCCTCGGGGCGCTCTTCGCGGAGGCCGGGTTCTTCGGCGGGGTGCTCGGCGGCGCGAAGAAGAACAAGCAGGAGAAGCAGCAGAAGCAGATGGCCGCGGCCGAACGCAAGCGCAAGTGACGCGGTGGCGCCGCCCGGAGGCACGCAGGGTGGCGAAGCCGGCGAGCCGGTGCACACCGTGCTCACCGTGCTGCGCGGCGCCGAAGCCTGGTTCGAGCGCCGCGGGATCGAGGCGCCCCGGCGGTCCGCGGAGCTGCTGCTCGGCAAGGTGCTGGGCCTCGACCGCCTGCACCTCTATCTCGCGCACGACCGACCTCTCGACGAGAAGGAACGCGCCGCGATGCGCGACCTCGTCGCACGGCGCGGCCGCGGCGAGCCGGTCGCCTACCTGATCGGCACGTGGGCGTTCCGCGGCCTGGAGCTCGCGGTCGCGCCGGCCGTGCTCATTCCGCGACCCGAGACCGAGGAGCTCGTCGACCACGCGCTCGCCCGCCTTCCCGCCGGTGGCCGTGTCGTCGATCTCGGCACGGGCAGCGGCGCCATCGCGATCGCGATCGCGGTGGAACGGTCCGATGCGCACGTCGTCGCGGTCGACCAGAGCCGCAACGCGCTCGTCGTGGCCGAGGCAAACGCGGCGCGGCACGGTGTGTCGGACCGGGTGACGTTCCTGCACGGCTCGTGGTGGGAGCCCGTTCCCGCGGGGATGGACTTCGACCTCGTCGTGAGCAACCCGCCCTACATCGACCCCTCGGCGCCGACCGGGCTCGCGCCCGACGTCGCGGCGCACGAACCGCCGCTCGCGCTCTACTCGGCACCCGGCGATCCGGCCTCGTGCTACCGCGCGATCGTCGCGGCGTTGCACGAGCGTCTGCGCGTCGGTGGTTCGATCGTCGTGGAGACCGGGCTCGGTGCCAGCGACGCGGCGCTCGCGCTCTTCCGGACGCAGCCTTGCCTCGCCGATGCGAGCCTCGTCGCCGACGCGGGCGGCGCCCCGCGCTTCGTGCTCGCGCGGCGCACCTGAGCGCGCCGCCTGTCAGGCGCTCAGACCTTCTTGCCCTTCGCGACGTAGTTGCGGAGGGCGGCGCGCGTCACGGGCTTCACGTCCGTGAAGTAGATCGCGATGTCCCACTTCGGCGCGCCGCGCACGACGTTCTTCAACGCCTCGCAGCGCACGACGGCGCCCGTCACGTGGTGCACTTCCGTCGCGCCCGGCAACGAGAAGTCGAGGCCCACCTGGGTCATCTCCGGCAACTCGTCGTGGCTCGAGCAGGCGAGGCCGATCTCCGAGATGTCGCGCAGCACGGCTGGCGCGTCGGCGGGACGCGGCGACAGGCGGACCGGGAACGAACCGAGCACGCGTGCGGCGCGGCGGCGGTCGGATTGGGGCGTGGGCGAAGTCACGCGGCGAACCATATCGAGGGCTCGAAAGGGGCGCTAGGATCCCGCGTTCGGGCCGCGCCGGCTCGAGTCGACCGGCGGATCCGACTGAACCAACGACGAAGAAACACCCGTGGCCAACTTCAACAAAGTGCTCCTGATGGGCAACCTCACTCGCGACGTCGAACTGCGCCACACGCAGAGCGGCATGGCGCTCGCCAAATTCGGCATGGCGATCAATCGCAAGTGGTCGCAGAACGGTGAGCAGAAGGAGTCGACGTGCTTCGTCGACCTCACGGCATGGGGGCGTCAGGCCGAACTGCTGAGCCAGTACGTGAAGAAGGGCAGCCAGCTCTTCGTCGAAGGTCGCCTCGAGTACTCGACCTGGGAGAGCCAGGAAGACGGCAAGAAGCGGAGCAAGCTCGAAGTCGTCGTCGAGAACTTCCAGTTCATGGGTTCGGGCCGCGGTGGTGCCGGCGGTGAGGAAGGCGGCGGGAGCAGTGGCGGCGAGCGCCGCAGCGGCGGGGGCGGCGGTGCGCGCAAGGCCGCGCCGGCCAACGAGGGCCAGGCGGGCGCCGACGTCGACTACGGCGACATCCCGTTCTGAACGGACCGCCCGCTTCGCGCGCGCTCCGCACGGGACCTTGCCGCGAGCCTGCGGCTCGCCGCTCCGGTTCTGAACGGACCGCGCGCTCCGCACGGGACCTTGCCGCGAGCCGTCGCCGGGCTGCGCCGTCTCTTTGCAGGACCGCTGCGGCCCGGCGGCGGCGTGAAGGGAGGATGAAGTCCGCACGTCGCTTCGCGGTGGGAACGAACGGTGGCAAGGCTCGTTCGCGAACGGGTCCGCGTACGGCTCGCCCGTGGCCCAATTTGGTGCCGCGCTGCGCCTTGCGATCTTCGGTGTGTTCCCTACCCTGCTCGCCCCGCGAAGGCCCAGCGGGGTTTAGTTCCGCACCCGATGCCGCCAAGCACCTCGCTCTTCGTCCGCGCGACCTGTGTCGCCGCGCTCGCCGCCGCCGTGGCACCGTCGCAGTCGCCGCCGCCCGGATTCGTCTACCAGACGCTGTCGGTCGGCAGTCTCGACAGCGTGACCGCGATGGCCTTCCTGCCCGACGGACGGCTGCTCCTGGCCGAGCGGGAGACGGGCAAGATCCGCGTGTTCGCGGATGGCGCGCTGCAGGCGACGCCGTGGGCGACGGTCGCGGTCGACGGCGGCGGTTCGTACGCCGAACAGGGCCTGCTCGGCATCGCTGTCGATCCGGGCTTTCTCACGAGCGGCTACGTCTACGTCTACTACACCGATCCGTCCGGCAGCGAGAACCGCATCGCGCGACTGCGCGACGTCGGTGGTGTGGGGACGAGCTTCACGGTGTTGACGCCGAGCGGCGCGATCCCGGCGATCCAGTACCACAACGGCGGTGCGATGACGTTCGGCGTCGACGGCACGTTGTTCGTCGCGACGGGCGAGAGCCTGTTCGGGCCGCACGCGCAGGATCTGAACGACTGGCGCGGCAAGGTGCTGCGCTTCGAAGTGCCGGACCTCACGATCCCCGCGAGCAACCCGTTCCCGAACAGTCCCGTGTGGTCGTACGGCCACCGGAACCACTTCGGGCTCGCGGTCCATCCGATGACGGGAGACCTCTACCAGACGGAGAACGGCGGCGGCCTGATGGACGAACTGAACCGCATCGTCCCGGGCGGCAACTACGGTTGGCCGATGGTCGAGGGCTTCGAGCCGACACCGGACCCGGCTCTCGTCGATCCGATCGCGTGCTACGGGCCGCCGATCGCGCCGACGGGCATGTGCTTCTACTCGGGCAGCCTCTACCCCGACGTGCTGCGCAACGTGTGGTTCTTGACCGACTACAACCAGGGCGCCGTGCGCGCCGTCGCACTCGACGCGACGGGCGTCGGCGTCGGAGCACAGCTCGTCTTCGACGATCACCCTGGCGCGGGTTTCGCGGTGACGATGGGGCCCGACGGCAACCTGTGGTTCCTCGCGAACGACAACTACGGCTACGGCGCCGACGAGCTCGGTCGCTACGTCTTCCAGCCGGGGCCGTGGCCCGGGCTCAACGTCATGTCGGTGTCGAACAAGACGCTCGGCGGCTCGGTCACCGTGGGCATCCACGGGAGCGCCGGCGGCATCGGCGTCGGCTGGCTGTCGCTCGCGGTCGCGCCGGGCCCGGTGCCGACGCCGTTCGGCGACCTGTTCGTCCCCCTCGACGTGGTGCTGTCGGCGGTGTGGATGGGCAACGACGACCGCGGCTATCTCGCGTGGCCGGTGCCGTCGGATCGCACGCTGCTCGGCACCACGATCCACGCGCAGGGGCTCCACCTCGACGCGGCGGGCCAGCTCCTGCTGACCAACGCGACGGACTTCGTCGTTCGCGGTTGAGCGCGGCGCGCGCTCAGGCCGGTTTGCCGTCGCCCTTCTTCTGCGCCTTCTGCCATCCGTCCTTCAGGGCGACGGTCCGGTGGAAGACCGGTGCGCCGGGGCGGCTGTCCTTCGCATCGCACACGAAGTAGGCGAGCCGCTCGAACTGGAAGCGCTCACCCCCGCGGGCCGAGCCGAGGCTCGGTTCGAGTCTGCCGCGCACGATCCGCTCGCTCTGCGGGTTCAGCAGCCGCAGGAAGTCGCCGCCGTCCGCGCTCGCCGGGTCGGGCGACGTGAAGAGGTGGTCGTAGAGACGCACTTCGGCGTCGATCGCGTGGGCCGCGGACACCCAGTGGATGGTCGCCTTCACCTTGCGGCCGTCGGGTGCGTTGCCACCCTTCGTCGCCGGGTCGTACGTGCAGCGCACCGCGGTGACGTGGCCCTGCGCGTCCTTGTCGACCGAAGTGCACTTCACGAAGTAGCCGAAGCGCAGCCGCACTTCGCGCCCCGGGGCCAGACGGAAGAAGTCCTTCGGCGGGTTCTCCATGAAGTCCGAGCGCTCGATCAGCAGTTCGCCCGAGAAGGGCACTTCGCGCGCACCGGCGTTCGGGTCCTCGGGGTTGTTCTGCGCGGACACCATCTCGACGTGTGGTTGTCCGGATGCACCCACGGGCCAGTTCTCGATCACGAGCTTCAGCGGATCGAGCACCGCCATCCGGCGCAGCGCGTTCTTGTTGAGCCAGTCGCGCACGAAGAACTCGAGCAGCCCGATCTCGTGCGTGCCGTTCACCTTCGCGACGCCGACGTGCTTGCAGAACGCGACGAGCGCTTCGGGCGGGTAGCCGCGGCGGCGCAGGCCGCGCAGCGTCGGCATGCGCGGATCGTCCCAGCCGTCGACGTGCTTGCCTTCGACGAGCAACAGCAGCTTCCGCTTGCTCGTCAGCATGTACTCGACGTTGAGCCGCGCGAACTCGATCTGTTGCGGCTTGTAGATGCCGAGCGAGTCGCAGAACCACTCGTACAGCGGCCGGTGGTGTTCGAACTCGAGTGTGCACAGCGAGTGCGTGATGCCCTCGATCGAGTCGCACTGGCCGTGCGCCCAGTCGTACATCGGGTAGATGCACCAGCGGTCGCCGGTCCGCTGATGGTGCATCTTGCGGATGCGGTACATCACCGGATCGCGCATGTTGAGGTTCGGATGCGCCATGTCGATCTTCGCGCGCAGCACCTTCTCGCCGTCCTTCCACTCGCCGGCCTTCATCTCGCGCAGCAGGCGCAGGTTCTCGGCGACGGGGCGATCGCGGAACGGGCTGTTCGTGCCGGGCGCCGTGAGCGTGCCGCGCGACGCGGCGATCGCGTCGGCGTGCTGGTCGTCGACGTACGCGAGACCCTTCTCGACGAGCTGCTCCGCCCACGCGTAGATCTGGTCGAAGTAGTCGGCTGCGTAGTACAGCGCGTCCCAGTCGAAGCCGAGCCAGCGCACGTCCTCCTTGATCGCGTCGACGTACTCCTGGTCCTCGGCGGCCGGGTTCGTGTCGTCCATCCGCAGGTTGCAGCGGCCGCCGAACTCCTTCGCGACGGAGAACGACAGGGTGATCGCCTTCGCGTGGCCGATGTGCAGATAGCCGTTCGGTTCCGGCGGGAACCGGGTGACCACCTGCGTCACGCGACCGGACTGAAGGTCCGCGCGGATGCGGTCGCGGATGAAGTCGGAGGGCGCTTCGGGTTCGGGAAGTTGGCTCATCGCGGCGAGGACCATCGCGGGCCATCGGACCGAATGCAAATCCGGCGCTCGTCGCGGCGGGTGGAACCAGGAACCGACGCCCGGGGATGTCGTGCCGAGGGGGGCACCGGCATGATGCCTGCATGCGCTACCTTCGTTCCCTCTCGTGCGCAGCGGCGTTCCTCGGGTGCATGGCGCCGCTCGTGTCCCAGCAGGTGCTCACGGTCGGTCCGGGCCAGACCTACTCGACGATCGGGGCGGCCGTCACCGCCGCGGCACCCGGCGACACGGTGCTCGTGATCGGCGGCAGCTACCTCGAGAGCATCGACATCTCGAAGCGGCTGCAGGTGGTCGGTCGCGGCGCGTTGCTGCGGACGCAGTTCCTGCCGCAGATCTCCGTTCGTGTGCACGACCTCGGCCCGAACGATCCGGTCGTGTTCAGCGGCTTCACGCTGCAGAGCCAGAGCGGGTTCTCGATGGGGATCTCGATCGAGCGCTGCGCTGGACCGGTCGTCGTGCACGACCTGCACAACCAGGGCGGCAGCGAGATGTGGGGCCTGGGGATCCTCGACTCGACGCAGGTCCACGTCGCACGGTCGTTGTTCTTCTCCGTGAGGGTGACGAACTCCGTGGCGATGTTCGAGCAGTGCGTGATGGATCCGTCGAGCTGGGCGTTCGGCGTGTGGGCCACTTCCAGTGTCGTGTCGCTCGTCGCGTGCTCGGCCCACGGCGCCCTCCCCGGAACGCCTGCGGTGCGCCTCGAGGGTGGCAGCGTGCTGGCGGCGACGATTTCGACGTTGTATCCGGTCGGGACGTCGGCGTTGCCGGGCGTCGACGCGGTCGATTCCGACCTCGTGCTCCTCGACTCGACGGCGCAGGTCGGTTCGCTTGGCGGCGCGCCGCCCGTCGCCGGAACGGTTCCCGTGGTGCGCGACTTCACGAGCTTGCGTGCGTCGAGCGATGGCGCCGCGTTGTCGGCACGGGCGCACGGACCGGCCGGCGAGGTGTTCATCACGGCGTTCAGCGCGCTCGCCCCGGCGGTCGCGACTCCGTTCGGTGTCACCTGGCTCGACCTCACGGCGTTCGGGACCCTGTATGCCGGTGTGCACGACCCGGTGACGCGCGACCACGTCGTGACCCTTGCCCATCCGCCGATGCCCGCCGGAACCACGTTCGCGCTGCAGACCATCGGGCTCGGCGTGGACGGAATCCGGCTCGGCGTGCCGACGGCGCTGTCGATGCCGTGACGGGGGTGGCGAGGAGGAAGGGGGCCCCGGGCGCGTTCTGATCGGGGGCAATCCGCGAACGGGTCGCGGCTGCGCGTCGCTCGTGCAGCACGGCTGCAAGGTCCGGGACGAAAGTTCGTCACGGCGCGCGGCCCGGTGCATCCCACGTCGTGGAACCCCATGAACTCGAAGCGCTTCGTCCTCCCGTTCGTCACCGGCGCGATGCTCGTCGCGGTTGCACGCAGCCAGTGCGACCTCGCCGCGATCCCCGGCGACCCGGTGCGCGACCTGCGCGGCCACGTCGATTCGCTCGCCCTCTTCGATCCCGACGGCGCCGCCGGGCCGCTGCCGACGCACCTCGTCGCGGGCGGCACCTTCGACGTGGGCGCCGTCGCGAACGAACACGTCGTGATGTGGAACGGGTCGACGTGGGTGAACACGAACGCGCCGTTCGGTGCCGTCACGGCGATGGTTGTCTGGAACAACCTGCTGGTCGCGGCCAGCGAAGAAGTTCTCTGGACGTTCGACGGCACCACTTGGAGTCTGCTCGCGGGCGGCGAAGAGGGATCGCCCACCGCGCCGCTGCCCGGGGTCGTGAACGCGCTCGCGACCTGGAACGGCGACCTCGTCGTCGGCGGGCGCTTCACGCGCATCACCGCGCCGTTCGTCTCGGTGAACGCGAACCACATTGCCAGGCTGAACTCGGCCACCGGCTGGTCGGCGTTCGGCACCGGTCCGACGACGACCAACATGTCCGGAGCGAACGTGCGCGCGCTCACGGTGTTCAACGGCACGGTGTGGGCGGGGCTCGGCTGCAACACCAACTTCTCCGGCACCGCGACGCTCCAGTACTGGAACGGCGGCGCATGGACGGCGCAGCCCGGCTGGACCGACCCGATCGACGCCCTCGCCGCGCGCATCGGCACCGCGATCACGAACTCCTGGATCTTCGCCGCCGCGCACTCGCTGACCACGCCGACGTTCACCGTCGCCGGCTTCAATCCGGTCCTCGGCACGACGAACACGTTCGCGGCACCGCCCGCCGCGGGCGTCAGCAAGCTCGAACAGATCTTCGTGCGCGGCACCGGACTCACTTCGTACGAGGTCGCGTGCACGATCACGACGAACGGCACCGACAAGGTGTGGCGCTGGACCGCGGCGGGCGGCTGGGTCGCGCTGCCGAACCTCACGGACCCCGACGGCGCGGTCACGGCGACGCGCGTCTCCTACTTCGGCGGCCGCTACGTGGCCGGCTTCCGTTGCGGCGGCGGTGCGCCCCAGGGGCTGCGGTCGCACGACGCCGCGCTCGCGCAGTGGGTGCCGTGCGTCGGGAGCGGCTTCGACGACGGCGTGAACTGCGTGTGCCCGGACGGCGCCGAGCTGGTGATCGGCGGCCGGTTCACCGCGATCGGCGGCACCGCGGCGAGCCGCATCGCGCGCGGCCACGCCGGAGCGTGGCTGCCGCTCGGCAGCGGGTTCGGGCCCTCGCCGTTCGGCGTGCTGGCGGTGGCGAGGCTGGCGAACGGCGATCTCGTCGCGGGAGGCGACTTCACGTCGCTCGGCGACGGCACGCCGATGAGCCGCATCGCGCGGTGGAACGGCGTCGCGTGGAGCCAGCTCGGCGGCGGCGTCGACGGTGCGGTCGAAGCTCTGCTGCCGCTGCCGAACGGCGACCTGATCGTCGGCGGCTGGTTCACGACGGCCGGCGGGCAACCTGCGAGCCGCATCGCCCGGTGGAACGGCAGCACTTGGGCGCCGCTCGGCGCCGGCTGCAGTTCGGGCGTGAAGGCGCTGCTCCTCGCGGCGAACGGCGACATCGTCGCGGGCGGCCTCTTCCTCACGGCGGGTGGACTCACTGCGAACGGCGTCGCGCGCTGGACCGGCGCTTCGTGGTCGACCTTCGGCGTGGGCTTCACCGACCAGGTGAATGCGCTCACCGAGACACCGAACGGCATCGTCGCGGGCGGTGCGTTCCTGACCTCCGGCTCGCTCTCGACGCGATACCTGGCGCGCTGGACCGGGTCCGCGTGGGTGCCGTTCGGTCCGCTGCCGCTGCAGCCCGACCGGCCGGTGCGTGCGCTGGCCACGCTGCCCGGCGGGGAACCGGTCGTCGGCGGCGCGAGCTTCACCGCGGGGACCGCCGCTTCGACCTGCGCGGCGGTGTGGCGCGGCAACGCGTGGGAGTCGCTGTCGGTCGTCGGCAGCGAGGTGCGCGGCATGGTGATGGCGGGCGACGGCAGGCTCTGTCTCGTCGGGTCGTTCCGTCGTGCCGGGGCGATCGTCTCGGCGAACGTCGCGACGATCGTGAGTTCGTGCGGCGCCACCGCGACGACGTTCGCGGCCGGGTGTGCGGGTTCCGGCGGCGCGAACACGCTCACGGCACTGACCCTGCCCTGGGCGAACGGCACGTTGCGCACGCTGGGAACGGGACTGCCGGCCGACGCGATCGTGCTGACCGTCACCAGCGTCACGCCCGTCGCACCGGGAGTGCCGTTGTCGCTGTTGTTCGCCGAAGGCGGAACGGGCTGCAACCTCGGCGTCGTGCCCGACATCCTCGGCATCGTGATCCCGGCGGCGGGGGCTGCGCCGTACGAGTTGTCGCTGCCGGACACCCCGCCGATCGTCGGTGTCGTCTTCTACCAGCAGATGATCCCGATCGAATTCGATCCGGGCACCGGCGCATGGGTCGCGGTCACCGCGACGAACTCGCTCCGTTTCACGGCGGGCGGGTTCTGACGATCGGGCGAGAGCCGTCGGACCGCAGGAAGAGCAGGATCCGCGAACGCGGGCGCCGCCGCGTCGCTCGACCGGAGTTCGTGGGTGTCGCGATTCCCCTGCTCCGCATGGGGCGCCCGCCCTCGAGCCGGGGCGTTCGTGTTTCCGCGTCACGCCGCCGCACCGCCTGCATCCCGCTTCTGGAGGCAACCATGCTCCTGTTCCCGCGCCGATCCCTGCTCTCTCTCCTGACCGTCCTGGCGGTCGCCTCCGCGGTTCGTGCCCAGTGCACCCTGTCCGCGCTCCCCGGCGATGGCCCGCGCCAGGTGCAGGGGACCGTCGACGCGGTCGCGACGTTCGATCCCGACGGCGCGGGTCCGCTCCCGCTGCAGCTGGTCGCCGGCGGGACGTTCGACGTCGCCAACGTGCACGGCGAGCACGTCGTGATGTGGGACGGCACGGCGTGGACGCCGACCGGCGCGAACTTCGGCCACGTCTCGCAGCTCATCGTGTGGAACGGGCTCCTGGTCGCCGCTGCGGAAGAGCTGCTCTACACGTTCGACGGTACGACGTGGAACCTGCTCGCGGGGGTCGAGGAAGGATCGCCGACGGCGCCGCTGCCCGGTGTCGTCAACGCGCTGACCCTGTGGAACGGAGACCTCGTCGTCGGCGGGCGCTTCACGCGCGTGACGGCGCCGTTCGTGTCGCAGAACGCGAACATGGTCGCGAAGCTGAACGCGTCGACCGGCTGGTCCGCGCTCGGCGCCGGCCCGACGACGACGGGGATGACCGGGCCGCAGGTCCGCGCGCTCGCGATCTTCAACAACACCGTGTGGGCCGGCCTCGGCTGCAACACGAACTTCTCCAACACGCCGACGCTGCAGTTCCTGAACGCCTCGGCCTGGAACTTCCAGGGCACCGAGGCCGACCCGGTCGACGCGCTCGCGGCGCGCATCGGCCTCGCGATCACGAGCTCCTGGTTGTTCGTCGCACGCCACGCGTTGTTCGCCAGCTCGGTGTCGCTCGTCGGCATCAACCCGGTGCTCGGCACGACGACGTCGATCACCGCACCGCCCGCCGCCGGCACCGCCAGCATCGACCAGATCTTCGTGCGCGGCACCGGCGTC
Source organism: Planctomycetota bacterium (assembly GCA_016794565.1). Taxonomy (GTDB): domain Bacteria; phylum Planctomycetota; class UBA1135; order UBA1135; family UBA2386; genus JAEUHQ01. The sequence goes on from JAEUHQ010000065.1 coordinate 59,415, forward strand.
AACTCGTACGAGGTCGCGTGCACGATCACGCCTTCGGGGACCAACTGGGCCCGCGTGTGGCGGTGGACCGCGTCCGGCGGCTGGACCTCGCTGCCGCTGCTCTTCGTGTCCGGTCCGGTGCGGGTGGGCTACTTCGGCGGCCGCTACGTCGCCGGTGTGCACGGATGGTCCGCCGACCTCGGCAGCGTGGTCGCCAACGACAGTGTCGCCGGTGCGTGGGTCTCGCTGCTCGGGCCGGGTTTCGACAGCTACGTCCTCGCCCTGTGTCACGATGGCGCCGATCTCGTGATCGGCGGCCGGTTCACGACCGCCGGCGCCACGGCTGCGAACCGCATCGCGCGCGGCCATCCGAACGCGTGGTCGCCGGTCGGGCAGGGCTTCGCCGACGCGGTGCTCGCCGTCGTCCGCATGCCGAACGGGGACCTCGTCGCGGGCGGCAGCTTCCTCACGCTCGGCGACGGCACGCCGATGAACCACATCGCGCGCTGGAACGGCTCTTCGTGGAGCCCGCTCGGTGTCGGACTCGACGGCGACGTGCAGGCGCTGCTTGCACTGCCGAACGGTGATCTCGTCGCGGCGGGCAAGTTCCTCACTTCGGGCGCGACGCAGGTCAACTACGTTGCCCGCTGGAACGGCAGCACCTGGTCCTCGCTCGGCGGCGGCTGCAGTTCGTGGGTCTACGCGCTCGCGCTCGCGGCGAACGGCGACATCCTCGTCGGCGGCACGTTCGGCACGGCGGGCACGACGCCGGCAGTGCGTGTCGCCCGCTGGAACGGCGTCGCGTGGTCGGGCTTCGGCGCCGGATTGAGCGGGGTCGTGTGGACGCTCGCCGAGACGACCGAGGGGCTCGTCGCGGGCGGCGAGTTCTTGAACTCCGGTGGCGTGCCGATGCCGCACGTCGCCAAGTGGGACGGCAACTTCTGGCAGCCGCTCGATCCCACTTCGTCGCCGTCGCAGCCGATCGTCGCCATCACCGGGTTGCCGGGAGGAGGAGTCGTGGTCGGCGGGGCGCAGTTCTCGGTCCCGATCGGCGGATCTCCGGTGAGCACGTGTGCGGCGACGTGGCGCGGGTCGTGGGGTTCGCTCGACGTGCAGGGCTCCGGCGTCTGGTCGCTGCAAGCCGGCATCGACGGCGGGCTCGCCGTCGGCGGCATCTTCACGAGTGCATTCGGCGATGTCTCCGTGAACGTCGCCACGATCGTGACTTCGTGCCCTGCCAGCGCGTCGACGTTCGCGCCGGGTTGCCCGAGTTCGGGCGGTTCGAACACGCTGTCGGCAGTGACGCTGCCGTGGGCGAACGGCACGTTCCGCGCCGAGGCGACGGGCCTTCCCGCGAACGCGATCGTGCTCGGGCTCACCAGCCTCGTGGGAGTGACGCCGGGTGTGCCGCTCTCGGCGTTGTTCGCGGAAGGCGTGCCCGGCTGCAACCTGAATGTCGCCCCCGACATCCTCACCGCGCAGTTCGCGGTGGCGGGCAAGGCGTCGACGGAGTTCTTCCTCCCGAACGTGCCGCCGATCGTCGGCGTCACGTTCTACCACCAGATGATCCCGATCGAGTTCGACGCGCTCACCGGCGTGTGGATCGCGATCACGGCGACGAACGCGCTGCAGCTCACCGGGGGGACCTTCTGATGTGCGCCGCATCGCCGCTGTCCGGCACGGGCCGCCTTCTCCTCGCCGCGGCGCTCCTCGCGTGCTCCGCGACCGCGCAGTGCAGCTTCGCATCCGGGCCGGGTGACCCGGTGTCGACGCCACGCGGCAAGGTCTCGTGCTCGGTGCTCTGGGACCCGGACGGTGCCGGGCCGGCGCCGGTCGCTCTCGTCGTCGGCGGCTCGTTCACGGTGGGATCAGGGGACACGCAGGTCGCGATGTGGGACGGCAGCGCGTGGACGTCGCTCGGCCAGATCGTTCCGTCGACGAACGGCGTCGGTGCGCTCGCGGTGTGGAACGGCGACCTCGTCGCCGCCGTCGGCGCCACGGTGTACCGACGGTCCGGCGGGACGTGGCTGACACTCGGCTCCGGCGGTTCGGGGCCGACGATCGCGGCGATGACCGTCTTCAACGGTGACCTCGTCGTCGCGGGGGACTTCCTCGCGATGAACGGCACCGCCGCCAACTGCGTCGCTCGCTGGAACGGCACGACGTGGGCGGCGCTCGGGGCCGGCGTCAGCGGCGGATCGGTGCGCGCACTCGCCGTCTACACCTTCCTGAACCAGAGTGCGCTCTACGTCGGCGGCTCGTTCACGCACGCCGCCGGTCTCGCGTCGAACTGCCTCGCGGTCTGGACCGGCAGCAGCTGGTTCGCGACGCCGGGATGTGACGCGCCGGTGAACGCGCTCGCAACGCGCCTCACGGCAGCGGTCACGACGTCGTACCTGATCCTCGGCGGCGAGTTCGCGACGGCGGGCGGCGTCGCCGCCGACAAGGTGGCGCGCTTCTCCGTCGCGACGAACACCTGGACCGGCCTCGGCACGACCCCGTCGACGCTCCTCCCGGTGCGCACGCTGCTCGTGCGGTCGTTCGTCTCGTCGTACGAGGTCGCGGCCGGGCAGGGCGACCGCGTGCTGCTGTGGGCCGGCAGCGGCTGGGGCACGCTCGGTCCGGCGCTGACGACGCAGTTCGACGTGTCGTCGCCCGGGGCCGTCGTTCGCACGGTGTCGTACTTCGGCGGCAGCTACGTCGCCGGACTCACCGACGCGTTTTTCTCCGGCGGCGTTCGTGCCTTCGACGGGACGGCCTGGCAGACGCTCGACGGAGCGGGGATCCCGCGGCCGGTGCGCTGTGTTCTGCCGACCGACGGTGACGTCGTGATCGGCGGTGCGTTCGCGACGATCTCGGGCGCCACGAGGAACGGCATCGCGCGCGGGAACGCGAACGCGTGGCAACCGCTCGGCGGCGGCGTGACCGGCGGCAACGGTTCCGTCGACGCACTCGTGCGGCTCCCCGACGGCGACATCGTCGCGGGGGGCACGTTCTCGATCGCCAACGGCGGTGTCGCGGACCGGATCGCCCGATGGAACGGCACGAGCTGGCAGCCGCTCGGTCTCGGCACGAACGGTCCCGTGCGTTCCCTCGCGGTGATGCCGAACGGCGACCTGATCGCCGGCGGCTCCTTCTCGTCGGCCGGCGGTGTTCTCGTCGCCAACATCGCGCGATGGAACGGGTCCGCGTGGAGCGACTGCAACGCCGGCTGCAACGGCCCGGTGAACGCCCTGTGCGTGACCGGCGGCGGCGACCTGATCGTGGGCGGCGAGTTCTACGAGGTCGGGCCGCTCGCCTACCCGGCTGCGCGCATAGCGGTGTGGAACAACGGATGGGGAGCGCTCGGCGCCGGCCTCGCCGGGACCGTGAATGCCCTCGCGGCGACGCCCGATGGCAGGTTCGTCGCGGGCGGAGCGTTCCAGCAGTCGGGATCGAGCCAGGTGCACTTCGTCGCGCGTTGGAACGGGTTCGGGTTCACGCCGCTGCCCTACAGCGGACAACAGCTCGACGCGCAGGTGTTCGCGGTCGCGGTCCTGCCCGACGCGTCGATCGTCGTGGGCGGCGCAACGGACAACTTCTCGACGACGGGCGGCGCCGTTTCGGCCAACGTCGCGCGGATCGTCTCCGACTACTCGACGTGGGAGCCGCTGCCCGTGGGAGGTTCGATTGCTCCCGCCTTCGTGCGGGCGATGGCGACGACGGCCACCGGCGAGATCGTCGTCGGCGGTTACTTCCACGGTGCTGGCGGCGCGGTGGCGGGCAACGTCGCGCGCATCGCGTCCACGTGTCCGGCCGCAGCCGTGCCGTATGGCTCCGGCTGCGTCGGCGCGGGCGGCGCGAACCTGCTCGCTGCGACCACGCTGCCGTGGCAGACCGCGACGCTGCACACGCGCGCCACCGGGATGCCGCCGCTGGGCATCGCGCTCGTGCTGTTCGGGTTCACGCAGGTGTCGGCGCCGCTCGCCGCGCTGTTGCCCGAAGGCGCTCCCGGGTGCGACCTGCTCACGACGCCCGACATCGTGCTCGCCGCACTGCCGGTCGCCGGCGTGCTCGACACCGCCATCTTCCTCGCGCCGTCGCCGTCGCTGGTCGGCGTGACGTTCTTCCACCAGGTCGTGCCGTTCCAGAACTTCGGCAGCGGGCCGCTCGTGATCACCGCGACGAACGGGCTCGCCCTCACCGGTGGTTCTTACTGATCGGTCGATCAGCGGGCGAGGCGGTCGCGCAACGCGAGGCCGGCGCGATACGCGTCGTCGTCCCACTGGTCGCGCTGGGCGTCGGGCCGCGCGGCCTCGAGTTTCGCGAGGCCCGCGGCGAGCTCTTCGCGTGCGGCGGTGTCGTCGCCGCGCAGGGCCGCGATCTCCGCGAGGCGCACCATCGACACACCCCAGGGTACGAGGAACCACGGATCGTCCGGGTTCTTCGCGACGTCGGCGTCGAGTTCCGCGACCGTGCTGCGATACAGCTCGGCGGCGCGCGCCCGGTAGTCGTCCGCGACCGCGGCATCCGCACAACCCGCCGCGGCGAGTCGCATGCTGTCGGCCGCGCGGCGGAACCCGAACCAGGTCGGCCGCGCCTTCAGGATCAGGTCCGCTGCGGCCACCGCCTCGGCCGGCTGCTTGCCGAGGAATGCGATCCTCGCGCGCAGCCATTCGATTTCGACGAGGCGCTTCCGGTGGTCGGGGAACGCCGCGACGATCGCGCGGGCGCGTTCCAGCCACGGCAGCGCAGCGCCTGGTTCGCCGGTGTCGACGTGCGTCCTGGCGATCGCGGTGAACGCCTCGATCTGGTAGCCGCGTCCGGTGTCGGTGACCTCCGTTTCGACGGGCACCAGCGCCTCCACTTCGCGCCACGACTGCGCGGCGGCGCCGTCCCCTCGCGACTCCTCGATGCCGGCGCGAAACGCGACGAGCTGCCAGCGTGGTACCCGGCTCGAGACCTTGAAGCGGTCGAGCATGGCGTCGTGCACGAAGGCGCGCGCGACGAGGTCGGCCGCCTCGGGCAGCAGGTGCAGACGCATGCGGTCGCGCAGCACGTACGCGAACGTGCAGAGACGCTGGACGAGCGAGGCGCGCGGCACGGGATCGTCGGGGAACTGCACGAGCATCGCTTCGATGGCCGCGATGGCGGCCCGGAACGCGGCGTCCGACGTCGCGAAGTCGTCGACGTAGTTGGACACGAAACCGAGCGTGTCCAGCGTCGCGACACGCTGGCGGTGCGCGGCGACGCGGCCGGGCTGTTCGCGGCACCATTGCGCCGCGGCATCTGCCGCAGTGCGGAACTCGGCGATCGTCGCCTCGCGTTCGCCGAGCTCCCACCGGACCTTCGCGCGGAGGTGGTGGTAGTCGCTCGTCGCGCGCAGGCGGGCGTACCCCGTGGTCTCCAGCAGGTCGCCGATCCGATCGATCTGCGCTCGGGCGTCCGTGTGCCGCCGTTCCAGGAACAACTGCCAGGCGAGGCCGATCACGGCCAGCACGTACTCGGGTTGTGTCGCGTCGCGAACGGCCGCATCGGCGCGGATCCCGTCGAAGAGCCGGATCGCGCGTTCGTACTCCGCGATCGACGTCGGGCGCTCCTTCCGGGGCACCACCGCCGCGCGTTCGCCGAGCGCGACGGCGAGCGGGCGTTGCCACGTCTTCGGATCCGCGGCGGCGCACGCCTCGAGCTGCTGCAGTGCTGCCCCGAAGCGTTCGTGTGCGGCGGCATCGTCGCCGGCGACCGCGATCGCGCGTGCGTCGAGCCGGATCGAACTGCCGAGCAGTCCGCGCCGCGCCACGTCGTCGGGCGCCGCATCGACGAGTCGCTGCGCGATCGCGATCGCCTGCGCCGCGGCCTTCCGGGCGGGTTCGAGTTCGCCGAGCAGGCAGTGGATCTCCGCGACGACGTTCAGGGCGTCGCACCGGTCGAACAGCAGGTCCACGTCGTCGGAGCGTGCGGCCGACAGGCGGTCGGCGAACGCCAGCGCTTCGGTCGCCAGGGCGCGGCGCACGGCGTCGTCGGGCGCAGTGCGCGCCCGCTGCGAGAGCCGCGCGAGGAAGGCGCGCGAGTCGGCGAGGCCCGCCGCCGTCTCGCGGCGCGCTCGTTCGACGAACACGGCCGCCGAGGTCGCCGACAGCAGGACCACGACCGCGGCGAGGACCGTGGCGCGATTGCGGCGTACGAACTTCCGTGTTCGGTAGGCGAGGGACGGAGGTCCGACGGACACCGTCTGCCCGCCGAGGTGGCGCTCGACGTCCGCAGCGAGGTCCGCGACGGCGGCGTAACGCTCGGCACGGTCGTGCGCGAGCGCCTTCAGCGTGATCCAGTCGAGGTCGCCGCGGAGCGCCGCGGCGAGGCGGTGTCGCGGTGCAGCAGTCGTGGATGCAGTCGTGGACTCGCCTCGGAGCGTCGTCACGCGCACGCTCGGTCGAACCGGTTCGGTGCGGCTCGTGGCGCCGCGCGGCCACGGGAGCGCGTCGGTGAGCAGTTCGTAGAGGATCACGCCGAGGGCGAACACGTCCGAGCGCGCATCGACCTCGTCGGTGCGGCCGGCGGCCTGCTCGGGGCTCATGTAGCCCGGTGTGCCGATCACACGACCGGCCTCCGTCCGCGGCGCGTCGTCGTCGGTGCGGTCGAGAGCCTTGGCGATGCCGAAGTCGATCACCTTGGGCTGCGGCCCGTCGGGCGTGTCGACGACCAGCACGTTCGCCGGCTTCAAGTCGCGGTGCACGATGCCGCGGGTGTGCGCGTGCGCGACGGCGCGGCACACTTCGACGAAGAGGCGCAGGCGCTCCGCGTACGGCAGTTGGCGCGCGGTGCACCAGGCGTGGATCGGCGTGCCGTCGACGTACTCCATCACGAAGTACGGGCGACCGTCGGGCAGTTCCCCGGCGTCGAAGACCTGCGTGATGCCGGGGTGGTTCAACTGTGCGAGCAGCTGCCGCTCGGCGGCGAAGCGCTGCAGGGTCTTCGGGTCGCCGGCGCCGGGGCGCAGCACCTTCACCGCGACCTCGCGCACGATCGGCTGCTCCTGTGCGCAGAGGTAGACGAGGCCGAAGGCGCCTTCACCGAGGCGGCGGAGCACGCGGTACCCGCCGACCCGGTGCGGAGACTCGTCGATCACCGGCTGCGTGCTCGTGGCGTCGAGGAGCCGCTCCACGCCGCCCAGGTCCGCGGCGAGCTGGCGAAGTGCGAACGCGCGTTCCGGGTGCTCGTCGACGAGCCGCGCCAGCTCGGCCGCGCGCGCCGGGCCGTTCGCAGCGAGAAGGCGCTCCGTCGCAGCGTCGGCGAGGTCGTCCGGCAGGTCCGCGGTCATGCCGATGCCGGGAACGGGAAGCGGCCTCGGGTCCTGGTCGCGGCCGACAAGACGCGGAGCGACTGTCGTTTCATGACACCAGGTTCCAGCGGTCGACGTCGACGCCGCGCCGGCGCAGGCCGCGAACGAGCTGCAGCATCGCCCGCGCGAGCAACTGTCGCGTCGCGTCCTCGGAGCGATCCATCAACTCCCCGATGACGCGGTGGGGCAGGTGGGCGAGGCGGGCCAGCGTGACGACCTCGCGGTGTTCCTCCGTGAGTTCGGCGAGCGTGTCGCGCAGCGCGCGGGCCGTCTCGTTGCCGATCGCGTCCTGGCTCGGGGTCAGCAGGTGCGCGATCGCGCGCAGGGAGTCGTCGGCCGGCGCCTCTGCTTCGCGTTCGACGTCCCGCTTGCCCGCGTGCAGGCGCCGGTGTCGTTCGCGCACCTTGTTCAAGGCGGCGGTGAACAGCCACGCGCGGAAGCGTTCGGCGCCGTGGAACGCGAACGAATCCCGCGCCGACAGCAGTTCGCGGCAGACCGACTGCACGACGTCGAGGCTCGATTCGCGCGCGCGGAGCTCGGCGCCGAGGCGCGCGTGCACGAACGCGTGCAGCTGCGGGAGGTGGTGCTGGAGCAGCGCATCGAGTGCCGCACCGTCGCCGCGGCTCGCGTCGTCGAACAGGCGCTGGTCGTCGTCCACCGGGACAGTGTAGTGCCCTGCCGCGGAGATCGCCTGTTCGTGAACCTCCCGGCGTCAGGGGCCGTCGGGGATCGTCGCGCTCGCGGTCAGCGCACCCTGCAGCGTGGCCTGGTCGAGCACGATCGCCTGCGCGTGCAGGTCCCGGCGCGGCGCCGACGGGTCCCGCGGGATCGTGACGTCGATGCGCCAGCGCCCGTCCGGGCCGGCGATCGTGTGCGGGCGGCCGGCCGCGACGAGGTCGAAACGCACGACACCGGCGCGCGGCGCGCCGAGGCCCGGCACGTCGACGAGCAGCGGGCCACACGGCGTGGCCAGCGGCGTCCGGAGCCGTTCCGTCGTCACGAACGCGACGACGAGGTCGCCCGGCTGTGCCTCGCCCGACAGCACGATGGTGCGCGCGGCGCCCTCACCCAAGCCTCGGGCGGCATCGAGGGGGCGCGCCGCGACGCGGACGATCCCGAGCGAACGGGCCCCGCTGCCGTCGACGACTTGCAGCACGTGATCGCCCGGCGGCAGGCGGGGCGGCACGGTCGCGCGGAGTTCCCCGTCGACCCGGCTGGCGCGGACCGGTCGTTCGCCGATCCAGACGCGCAGCGGCGCCGCTGCGTCGGCACCGGCCGCGACGACCACCGCTCCGTCGCGAAGATCGAGGAGCGGCAGGTTCGCGGGTTCGGGTGCCGCGGTGCCGCCGTCCACTCGCGCGCACAGTTCCGCGGCCAGCGCGGCGTACACGGTTCGGGTGGGGTGAACCCAGTCCATGAAGCACGCGGTCGAGTGTCCTGGCAACGGCGGCGCGCCGTCGGGATCGAGGCGTGCGCAGACCGCGGCGAGATCGACGAGTACGACGCCGGCGCGCTCCGCCGCGTGTTGCACCGCGGAGCGGTAGTCGCCGAGTCCTGGAAAGCGCCGCTGCGTGTCCGGCGGCTGTGACGGCACGATGAACGCGACCGTGGCGCCCATCGCCCGGCACCGCGCCGCCATGGCGCCGAGGCGGCGTTCGAACTCGTCGACGGGCACGCGCCGGCCGTCCGGCGCTTCCCCGCGCTCGAACGCTGCGCGGACCGGCGCGAGCCCGGGCTGGAAGAGGGCGTGCACCAGCACGAACAGGCGCGACACCGACAACCGCGCGGCGAGGGTCGCGTCGCTCGCGCCCGCGGCGGGTACGTGGTCGTTCCACGCGCCGCAGTAGAAGACGACGAGGTCCGGCGCGACGGCAGGCAGGATCCGCTCGAGCAGGCGCTCGTCCTGGAACGTCGAGTAGCCCGGCAGCGCGGCGAGGCCCGTGCGCACGGCCTTGTCGGGATGCACGGCCTGCATCGCGCGTTCGAGCCGCACGCCCCACGTCTCCTCCCACGCGACGCCGGCGCCGAACGTGCACGAGTCGCCGACAGCGAGGATGCGGTACTCGCCGGCCCGTTTGGGCTCCGCGAACCACGGGCCGCGCAGGCCGAGCCCGTTCGCCTCCGGGTGGCGCGGCGACAGGAGCCAGAACAGCTCCGGGTCGCTGCGGAACTCGTCGGGCGAGAAGTCCTGCGCCGACAGGAACAGGCGACTCGTGTCGGGCAGGCCGAGGATCCGGACGGCGACCTCGCCGGCGACGAGCGCGACGACGCATCCGACCGCGACGGCCAGCACACGCCGGCGGATCCGGCGTCGTCGCGGCGCCGTCACGGCAGGCGCTCGCCGCGCTGCAGGCGGTTCTCGTTCGCGGGGTCGGTGGGGTCGTGGTAGACGAGCCCGCCGTTGACGCGTTCGACGACCGGTTTCTTCGACGGGTCGCGGTAGTGGCGGCGGAACGTGCGCGGCATCGAGTAGTGCGTCACGTGCGACTTGCGGGTCAGCGACGTGTCACCGACCGGCGAGCCGCCGTGCGCGAGTGCTGCGTGCCACACGAAGACGTCGCCCTTCTTCGGGCAGAACGTGCGCGGTTCGAGTCCCGCTGCTTCGCAGTGGCCTTCGATGTGCGCGGCGAACTGCTGGTCGGTCGCGGTCGACCCGGAGCGGCGGTAGATGCCGTTGCCCCAGTCGAACATCGGCATCGCGTGCGAGCCCGGCACGTAGCGCAGCGGGCCGGCGCGCGGGTCGATGTCCTCGAGCGCGATCCACGCCGCCGCGAGGTGGGAGGGGTTCTCCGCGATCACGTACGCGTGGTCCTGGTGGAGGAGCTGCTGGCTGCCTTCGAGGAACGTCAGCGACTGCATCATCACGATCTCGCTGCGGAACACGTGGCCGAGGAAGTCGAGCACGCTGCGATGCAGCGACAGCTTCTTGCCGGCCACCGACGCGTGGTGCAGGTCGACGAAGCGCATGCGCTGGCCGAAGAAGAACGCCGGGTCCGCGTCCCTGATCTTCACGTGGTCGTACTTGTCGCTGAGCACGAGGCTCGAGAAGGCGCGGTGGTTGCCCAGCACTTCGTCGATGTCCGCGAGGAACGCGTCGACGAGCTCGTGTTCGATCGCGCTCTCGAGGACGACGTAGCCGTGCGCCATCCAGTCGAACAGCCGTTGCCGCAGCACCGCGCGCGCGGCGGCGTCGATCGGCTGGGCACGCACGTGGTCCTCGATCGCGTAGCGCACTTCGTCGATCCACGGCAGGCGCTTCCGCTTGAAGTCGAGCTGGCCGTGCCGTCGGTCGAACATGGCCGGGCAGCATCGCGGCGCCGGCCCGACGCGACAAGTTGCGTCCGCCGAAGGGCGCTTGCCCCGTTGGTGCGTGCCCCGTAGCACTGCATCGATGAGCCCGGCTCCAGCCGTTCCGCCGACGCCCGCGCGCGACGTCCACGCTTCGTTGCCGCGCGTCGACCGCCACAAGCCGAAGTGCGGACCGGCGCGGCCGTCGAACGTCTCGCGGCGCCGCGCGTACGTGCTCATCGGCGTGCACGTGCTGATCGGGCTGCACTTCCTGCACTGGGCCGTCACGGGGAAATCGGTGTCACCGGTCGAGCCGTCGGAGGCGATGCAGACGGTCGAACTCGGGCGCATCAACGCCGGCTTCCTCCTGTTCACGGCGCTGATCGCAGGCACGCTGGTGTTCGGTCGCTGGTTCTGCGGCTGGGCGTGCCACATCGTCGCGCTCCAGGACCTGTGCGCGTGGCTGCTCGGCAGGATCGGGCTGAAGCCGCGGCCCGTGCGCTCCCGTCTCCTCGTGCTGGCGCCTTGGCTCGTCGCGGGCCAGATGTTCGCGTGGCCGATCGTGCAGCACTGGCTGTTCCCCGCCGAGAAGACGCTGCCGCGCGTCGCCGACTGGCAGCTCGAGGTGATGTCCACCGATCTGTGGGCGACGTTCCCGAAGTGGATCATGGCGCCGATGTCGGTGCTCGTCGTCGGGTTCCTGATCGTGTGGTGGCTCGGCGCGAAGGGATTCTGCACGCACGGCTGTCCGTACGGCGCGTTCTTCGCGGTCGCCGACCGCTTCTCGCCGATGCGCATCAAGGTGACACCGTCGTGCGATGCGTGCGGGCATTGCACGACCGTCTGCACGAGCAACGTGCGCGTGCACGAAGAGGTCGCGAAGCACGGCCGCATCGTCGACCCCGGCTGCATGAAGTGCCTCGACTGCGTGTCCGTGTGCCCGAAGGAGGCGCTGCACTACGGCATCGGCAAGCCCGCGTTCTTCGCGACGAGCCAGCAGCGTGTGCAGGCGCGGTCGGACTTCACGTGGCCCGAGGAGATCGCGGTCGCGCTCGTCGCCTTCGTCGCGACCCAGTGGACCTTCCGCGGCGCCTGGTTCGGCGAGGGTGTTCCGTTCCTGCTCTCGGTCGCGACCGGCGTGATCACCGCGGTGTTCGTGCTGCTCGTCTGGCGGCTCGTGCGCCGACGCGACGTCACGTTCCAGCACACCGTCCTGAAGGAGGGCGGGCGCCTCACCCACACGGGCCGGTGGGGCGGTGCCCTGCTCGTCGGCTGGCTGCTGTTCACTGCGCACACGTTCGTCGCGCAGCGGCTGAAGGACGCCGCGATCGCGGAGTTCCGCGCCCTGGCCGCGCCGGGTGCTTCGGCGGTGGCTCCCGCGGCACTGCAGAGCGTGCTCGCGACGACGGAACGTGCTCACGCATGGGACCTCGTCGACGATCCGGTGGTCGGCGAGATGCGCGCGCTGTTGCTGCGGCGCCTCGGTCGTCATGCCGACGCCGAAGCGGCGTTCCTCGCGGTACTCGACGCCCGCGGCGGCTTCAGCTACGCCGAGTCTGACCTGATCCTCGCGTCGTACTTCATGGACCCGGCGCGGCGCCGCTACGACGAGGCGGAGCGGCTGATCGACGCGGTGCTCGCGCGCATGCCCGACCATTCGCAGGCGCGCGAGATGAAGAAGTTCCTCGTGCAGCGCCGGAAGTGACCGCGCGCCGTCCGCCCGGTTCTGGCGCCGGCGCGGCCCGAACGGTGTAGTGCCGCGCCCACGATGATCGCGTTCCTCGACGACACTCCGACCTGGACGCGCATCCTGCAGATCGTCCTGCTCGACATCCTGCTCGCCGGGGACAACGCCGTCGTCATCGCGCTCGCGGTGCGCCTCCTGCCGCCGCGCGAACAACGGCTCGGACGCCTGTGGGGAACGGCGGGTGCAGTGGGGCTGCGTGTGCTGTTCCTCGCGCTGGCGACGTGGCTGCTCGCGATCCCCTGGCTGCAGTTCGTCGGGGGACTCGTGCTGCTGTGGATCGCCTACGAACTGCTCGCGCCGAAGGAGCACGGGCCGATCGAGCCGCCGAGCGGGCCGCAGGCTGCGCCGGACGACGGGGAGCCCGAAGTGGCCGCGGCGAAGTCGCTGCGTTCGGCGATCCGGATCATCGTCATCGCCGATGCGTCGATGAGTCTCGACAACGTGATCGCGGTGACGGGCGCGGCGCACGGCCATCTCGGACTCGCGATCGCGGGCATCGCGCTGTCGATTCCGCTCGTCGTGTGGGGCAGCCAGATCCTCGGCCGCATCATGGCGCACCATCGCTGGGTCGTGTGGCTCGGCGGCGGCGTGCTCGGCCACGTCGCGGGCGTGCTGCTGCTCGAAGAACCCGAGATCGTCGCGCGGTTCGGTCCGTCGGCGCACGTGCACTGGCACCCGCTGCCGGTGGCGCTCGCGGTCGGCTTCACGCTGTTCGGATGGTGGGCGAGCCACCGCGGTCGCCGCCGTGGTACTGCGTGAGCAACCGGCCGGTCGGGTGCGATCAGCCGCTCCGGCCGACCGACGACATCGCGTGGAGGAGCAGCATCACGACAACCGCGATGCCCGCCACCAGGACGTAGGTGCGGGCCCAGCCGGCGTTCGCGGCGGGTGTGTCGAGGCCAGGTGCGGCGGCTGCCGTGCGCGGTGCGAACATGGCGACGATCGCGCCGGCACCGACGCAGCCGACGGCGCCGACGAGGTTGTACCAGAGGTACGCGACGTCGAGCGTGTGGTCGACGACGAACACCACGACGAGACCGGCGACGAGGCCGATCGACGCTGCGAGTCCGCTCGCGCGCGGCACGAACAGCGCGAGAAGGAAGACGCCGAGGATGCTGCCGTAGAAGTGCGAGCCGATCTCGTTCACGGTTTCGATCAACGTTCCGCCGCCGAGGGTCTGGGCGGCCGCGGTCGCCGCCACGCCCCACACGGCCATCACGATGCGGCTGTGGCGCAGCGTCGTCGTGTCGTCGGCGTGCGGCCGGAGCCAGCGCCGGTAGAAGTCGACCATCGATGCCGACGTCAGTGAACTGAGCGCGCCGGCCGCGCTGCTGATCGCGGCCGCGAAGATCGCCGCGAGCATCAGTCCGAGCAGGGGCTTTGGCACCTCGTGGAAGAGGTACTGCGGCAGGATGTAGTCCTTCTCGTCGGTCGGCGTGCTGCCGACCGCTCGCCGGCCGGCGCGGACCTCGCTGTCGTGCAGCACCTGCCGCGCTGCGCGGCGGGCGTCGGCGGCGGCCGTGGCCGCGGCGCGGAGTTCGGCGGCGCGGGCGTCGGCGTCCCCGCCGTCGTTCTTCATCGCGACACGGCGTCGTTCGCTCGCCGCGCGGTGATCCGCCGCCGCGCGTTCGAAGGCGGCCTTGTCCTCGCCCTGCAGTCCGGCGACGAGGCGTTGTTCTTGCGGCTGGAAGACGAGCGGCTCGGTCGCGAGCGAGTGGTGCACGAACAGGAGCCCGCCGAGCAGCAGCACGAGGAGCTGCAGCGGCACCTTCGTGAACGCCGACACGAGCAGCGCACTGCGCGACGCGTTCGCCGACTTCGCGGTGAGGATGCTCTGCACCTGCGACTGGTCGCAGCCGAAGTAGCTGAGGAAGAGGCAGAGCGTGCCGAAGAGGCCGGTCCACAGGTTGTACTTGTCCGACCAGAACGTCGGTTCGCCGCCCTTCGCGGCCGGTACGAACGTCCATGCCGGGTCGTGGATCTGCACGGCGTCGAGGCGCCCGGTGTCGGCCATCGCGCCGATCGCGCCGCCGAGTCCGAGCTGCGACACCGCGTCCCAGAGCAGCAGCACGAACACGGACGCGATGCCGAACACGATCGCCGCCATCTGCTTCACGTCGGTCCACACGACGCCGCCCGTGCCGCCGATCACGGTGTAGGCGGTCGTCGCGAGGCCGGTCACCCAGAGCGTCGGCCCGATCGGCAGGTCGGTCATCACCGAGAACACGACCGCCGGCGCGTAGAGGACCGCCGCGAACGCGAAGCAGCGCGAGACCAGGAACGCGAAGCTCGTCAGGGACCTGGTGGCCGGGCCGAAGCGCCGTTCGAGGAACTCGTACGCCGTCAGCACCGGGTGCTGCCGCAGTGCTGGCACGAACCAGATGCAGAGCACGATCATCGCGAACGGCAGCGCGAAGTAGAACTGCACCCATTCGGGGCCGCGTTCGTAGCCCATGCCCGCGCCGCTCAGGATCGTGATCGCCGAGAGCTGCGTCGCCATCACCGACAGACCCGCGGCCCACCACGGGATCGCGCGGCCGGCGGCGAAGAAGCCCTCGAGGTCCTTCGCGCCGCGCGAACGCCGCACGCCGTCCCAGATCGTGTAGAGGATGGCGGCGAGGAAGACGATCCAGGCGACGGGCGTCATCGCCGAGTAGCGAACCGCACGTCCCGCCGCCGTGCCAGCGGCATCGGCGGGGACGGCGCAAGTTCCAGGCGGTGGCGGTGACGCGCGCCGTGCCTATGCTGGTCCGCCCGCGAATGTCCGACCCGATCCTCGACGACCTCAACGAAGAACAGATCGCCGCGGTCGTGCACGGCGAAGGGCCGCTGATGGTGCTGGCGGGCGCCGGATCGGGGAAGACCCGCGTCGTCACGCGCCGCATCGCCAGGCTCCTGCGCGAGGGCGTGCGGTCGGGCCAGATCCTGGCGATGACGTTCACCAACAAGGCCGCGGGCGAGATGGCGCACCGTGTGCAGCAGATCGGGGGCGGCTTCGTGCGCGTCGCGACGTTCCACTCGGCCTGTGCGCGGTTCCTGCGCCAGGACGGCCATCTGCTCGGCTATCCGTCCGACTTCACGATCTACGACGTGCAGGACCGGGACTCCGTGATCAAGGAGCTGCTCGAGGAGCACGGCGTGTCGAGTGCGCAGGTGAAGCCGTCGGCGATCGGCAACTGGATCAGCAAGCTGAAGAACGCGGCGCTGAAGCCGGCCGACGCGATGCTGCGCGAGCACGACATCGGCCGCATCGTCGAACGACTGTGGACGCCCTACCACGAGCGCATGCAGAAGCAGGGCGCGATGGACTTCGACGACCTGCTCGTCAACTTCCTCACGATCCTGCGCGAGTACCCCGACGTCGCGGAGCGTTACAACGCGCGGTTCCCCTGGCTCCTGGTCGACGAGTTCCAGGACACGAACCGCGTCCAGTACGACCTGCTGAAGCTGCTCTGCCCGCCGCCCGGCAACCTCTGCGTCGTCGGTGATCCGGACCAGTCGATCTATGGCTTTCGCGGCGCCGAGATCCGCAACATCCTCGACTTCGAGAACGACTACCCGACGACGACGATCGTCCGGCTCGAACAGAACTACCGCAGCTCGGCGAACATCCTCCGGGCCGCGGAGACGGTGATCGCGAACAACAAGATGCGCAAGCAGAAGCGCCTGCGCACCGACGCGGCGCCGGGGCTGCCGCTGCTGCGCCTCAAGGCCGGCGGTGCCACGGAGGAGGCCGAGACGATCGCCGAACGCGTTCGCAGCCTGCGCGCCGAAGGCGTGGGGCTCGACCAGATCGCCGTCTTCTATCGCGCGCACTGGCTGTCGCGCTCGATCGAGCAGGCGATGAAGGACCAGGGCGTGCCGTACGAGATCGTCGGCGGACTGACGTTCTTCGAGCGCCGCGAGATCAAGGACCTGCTCGCGTACCTGCGCGTGCTCGTGAATCCTCTCGACGACGTCAGCATGGGACGCATCGTCAACGTGCCGCCGCGCGGCCTCGGCAAGTCGGGTCTCGAGAAGCTGCGCTCCGCCGCGTTCGCCGAGGGCATGTCGCTGCGCGAGGCCGTCGCCGAGCCATCGCTGCACGCGGAACTCGGCACCAAGGCGAAGAAAGGCCTCGCCGAGCTCGCGAAGGTTCTCGCCGCGGCGCAGGAGGCGTCCCGGCTCGGCGCGCACCCGGCGCTCAAGGTCGTGCTCGAGGGCACGGGCTACCTGAAGCACGCGACGGGATTCGGCGACGCCGAGGACAGCACGCGCGAGGAGAACATCGCCGAACTCGTGAGCGACACGGTGGAGTTCGACGACCGCGAAGAAGAGGGCGTCGAAGCGCCCGAGGACGAACCGCGCGGGCTCGCCGGGTATCTGCAGCACGTTGCGCTGCTGACGTCCGCGGACACGAAGGGCGAGGGCCCGGCCGTGCAGATGATGACGGTGCACGCGGCGAAGGGGCTCGAGTTCGACCACGTCTTCGTCGCCGGACTCGAAGAGGGCGTGTTCCCGAGCATGCGCACCGCGGACGATCCGGAGGGCCTCGAGGAGGAGCGGCGGCTCGCGTACGTCGCGCTGACCCGCGCGCGGGTGTCGTTGTTCCTGTCCACGGCGCGCGAACGCATGGTCGCCGGCAGCACGGAGACGATGCGGCCGTCGCGATTCCTCAAAGAGCTTCCACCGGACCTGCTCGAGAACTACGCGCCGGAGTGGCGCCGCTACGACGCGGACGATTCGGGTTCGTCGAGTGTCGGTTGGACCGTCACACCGGATCCCGAGGCGCTGCAGGCGCTGCGGCCGGGTTCGCGCGTTCGGCACGACCTCTACGGGCGCGGCGCGATCCGCCGCGTGGCCGGCCGCGGCACGTCGGCGCGCGCGGTGGTGCGCTTCGACGACGGCGTGGAGCGCGAGTTCGTGCTCGAGTACGCGGGGCTGCGCCTGCTCGAGGACATGGAAACGTGACTGCGCACGACGACATCCTCGCGGCGTTCCGTGAACTCCTCGCGCGCGCGATCCGCGAGGCGCCCGATGCGCTGCCGGAGATGCAGGGCGCGCTGGCCGCGGCGTCGTCGCCGCCCGTGCCGGAGGGCGCCGCGGACGACGACGCGTGGCAAGGGCTCGTCGGCACGTGCCCGGCGATGCTCGAACTTCGTGCCCGCATCCGGAAGTTCGGTCCGGCCAACGCGCCGGTCCTGATCACCGGCGAGAGCGGCACCGGCAAGGAGCGCGTCGCGCACGCCTTGCACGCTGTGAGCCGGCGCGCTGCCGGACCGTTCGTCGCGGAGAACTGCGCCGCGATCCCCGAGACGCTGCTGGAGTCGGTGTTGTACGGCCACAAGAAGGGCGCGTTCACGGGGGCGATCAAGGACCACCCGGGCCACTTCGTCGCAGCGGACGGCGGCACACTGTTCCTCGACGAGATCGGCGAGATGCGGCTGCCGATGCAGGTGAAGTTGTTGCGCACGCTGCAGGAGAGCGAGGTGCGCGCGGTCGGCGACACCAAGGTGCGGAAGGTCGACGTGCGCGTGATCGCCGCGACGAACCAGGATCTCGAGGCGGCGGTGAAGGCGGGCCGGTTCCGCGAGGACCTCTACTACCGGCTCAACGTGCTGCGTCTCGACCTGCCGCCGCTGCGCGACCGCGGCGACGACATCGTGCTGCTCGCGGAGCGCTTCCTGCGCGATGCGCACCGACGCGGCGGCCGGGCCCTTCGTCTGTCCGCCGAGGCCGCTGCGGCGCTGCGGCGCGCGCCGTGGCCCGGGAACGTGCGCCAGCTCCAGAACGAGATGCTGCGGCTCGGGGCCCTCTGCGAAGGAACGGAGGTCGCGGTGAAGGATCTTTCGCCGGACTTGCGCAAGGGTTGATCGTCACGCGCCGGTGACGCCGGTCGTTCCCGCGGCCGTGGGGCGAGTCGCCGTGTGCGTCGATACCGCGGCGTGCGCCTCCTCGTTCTCGCTGGCGATCGGGGCGCTGCCGTACGCGATCGGCGCGATCGCGCTGCGCGACAACACGGTTGCGCGGGAAGCCGGTCCGTGGCTCCTGTGGATGCTCGCGGGACCGCTCTACGCCGCGCTGCTGGCGCTCGCCTGCCTCGTTGCCCCGTGCCTCGGTCGCCTGCGGTCGGGTGGTCGGGCCCCCGTGCCGGGTCACGCCTGACCTCGCGCGGTCCGGCCCGCTCTTGTCGCGGCGCGGCACGGGCGGCGATCATGCGTGGCCCATGCCCGACATCGTTCTCGCGACGCTGAACGCGAAGTGGATCCACGCGTCGTTCGGGCTGCGCTACCTGCGGGCCAACCTCGGCGAACTGCGCGAACGCAGCACCATCCGCGAGTTCGAGATCGGGCAGCGGCCTGTCGATGTCGCGGAAGCGATCCTCGCCGACGAACCGCGCATCGTCGGGCTCGGCGTCTACGTGTGGAACGCAGCGCAGTCGCTGCAACTGGTGCGCATCCTGAAGCGCGTGCGGCCGGATCTGTGCGTCGTGCTCGGCGGCCCGGAAGTTTCGCACGAGACGGAGCAGCAACCGATCTGCGCGCTGGCCGACCACGTCGTGCGCGGCGAAGCGGACCTCGCCTTCGCGGATCTGTGCCGCCGCGTGCTCGCCGGCGAGGCCGCGGTGCCACACGTGATCGACGCCCCGTTGCCGCACTTCGCCGATCTGCGCCTGCCGTACGACGAGTACGGCGAGGCCGACATCGCGCACCGCATCGTGTACGTCGAGAGTTCTCGTGGTTGTCCGTTCACGTGCGAGTTCTGCCTGTCGGCGCTCGATGTCCCCGTGCGCAAGGCCGAACTCGGCCCGTTCCTCGCGGCGATGGAGACGCTGCTCGTGCGCGGCGTCCGTCAC
Organism: Planctomycetota bacterium; assembly: GCA_016794565.1. Taxonomy (GTDB): domain Bacteria; phylum Planctomycetota; class UBA1135; order UBA1135; family UBA2386; genus JAEUHQ01. The sequence continues at coordinate 78,582 of JAEUHQ010000065.1, forward strand.
TTCAAGTTCGTCGACCGGACGTTCAACCTCGGCATCGACACGGCGACGGCCATCCTGCGGTTCTTCCGTGAGCGGTGGCGCGAGGGCATGTTCCTGCACTTCGAACTCATCCCGGACCGTCTGCCCGACGTGCTCCGCGCCGAGATCGCCGCGTTCCCGCCGGGTGCGCTGCAGTTCGAGGTCGGTGTGCAGTCGCTCGACGACGCGACCTGCGAGCGCATCTCTCGGCGCCAGGACACGAACCGCCTCGCGGACAACCTGCGCTGGCTGCGCGCGTCGACGGGCGCGCACGTGCACGCCGACCTCATCGTCGGGCTGCCCGGCGAGGACGAAGCGACGTTCGCGCGTGGCTTCGACCTCCTCTGGTCGCTCGGACCGCAGGAGATCCAGGTCGGTGTGCTGAAGCGCCTGCGCGGCACGCCGATCGTGCGCCACGACGCGGACTGCGGCATGGGCTGGTCGGAGGAGCCGCCGTACGAAGTGCTGCAGACCGCGGCGGTGCCGTTCGCGGCGATGCAGCGGATGAAGCGCTTCGCGCGGTTCTGGGACGTCGTCGCGAACAGCGGCAACTGGACCGCGGTCCTCGAGCAGCTGCTCGCCGGCGAGTCGTCGTATCGCGCGTTCGCCGCGTTCTCGGAGTGGCTCCACGGCCGCACACGCGCGACGTCGGGGATCGCGTTGCACCGGCTGGCGGCGCTGCTGTGGGAGTGGCTCGTCGAAGTTCGTGCGTTGCCCGAAGCGACGGCCGGCGCGGCGATGGCCGCCGACTACGAACGTTGCGCGCGGCACGACTGGCCGGAGTTCCTCCGGCCGTGGGTCTCGACGCGGCGCGCGGCGATGCGGGAGCCGGTCACGGGCGGTTCCGAGCGCCAGGCTCGCCATCGCGGCGCTGCGCGCGACTGACCGCTACTCGTCGATCGCCTGCTGCAGGATCGTGATCGCCTTCTGGATCGCCGCGCGCATGCGTTCGGCTTCGGCACCCGCCGCGCTCTGGATCTGACGAACGGCGGCGACCACACGGTTCTCGATCGAGCCCGCTCCGTCCGTCGTCTCGGACGGGGACTCCGCGGCGACCTTCGTGCGCGCGCGCGCGGGGGCCGGCGACGCATCGCCGATGCCGAGCAGCACGCGTGCGGAGTGCAACGCGCGACCGGCCATCGGGATGCCGTAGAGCTCGGCTTCGGCGCGGAAGTCGCGCAGTGTCAGGTCGGGGTTCTGCTGCAGTTTGTGGATGCAGAAGAGCACGCTGTCGCGCTGGCCGGGAAAGCGGCGACGCATCGCCTCGAGGATGGCCTCCCACGAGTCGAGGGGGGCGGGAGTTGGTTCGGATTCGGTCACGTATGGCTCCGGCGCCAAGGGAAGCGGCGCGCGAGGGGGGAGCAGCGTCGCGAAGCGTGACCGCCGCGTCAACGTCCGTGCGATCGGGCGCCCGGACCGGTCGCGCTGTCGTCGGCCGATCGACCGCTGGCACGGCGCGCTCCGGTGAGCCCGTGCGTTCGGATCCGGGGCGACGTCAGGTAGGCTCCGCGTGTGCGCCGTTCGCCGCTGCTCGTGCTGCTGATCCTCACAGGCGCGGTGCACGCGTCGGCGCTGTCCGGCGGGTTCGTGTACGACGACCTCGTCACGGTCACCGGCAACGCCGCACTCCAGCGCGGGGACGTCGCGGCCCTCGTGACGATGCCGTTCCTGGGCGACGGCGCGAACTGGCGACCGATCGCGTCGCTCGCCTTGTGGCTCGGCAACGCGGTCGGCGCCGCGGGGGGAATCCACGCAACGGCGCTGGCGGCGCACCTCGTCGCGACGATGTTCGCCTGGCGTGTGCTGCAGCGTGCCGGTCTCGACGCGCGCGCTGCGTTCGTCGCCGCGCTGTGGTTCGGCATCCATCCGGTACAGGTCGAAGGGGTCGCGTGGTGTTCCGCCGTGAACGATCCGCTGTGGCACGCACTCGGTCTCGCGTGCGTCGACTCGGCGATGCGTGGCCGCGCGGTCGCCGCCGCGTTGCTCGCGCTCGCGGCGCTGCTCGCGAAGGAGAACGCGCTCGTCGTCGTCCCGCTGGCGGTCGCCGCGTCCGCGATCGCGGGCACGCGGTCGCGCCGCCTCGTCGCCGCGATGGCCGCTGCGGTGGCCGTGTGGTGGTCCCTGCGCGCGCTGGTGTTCGGCGGCGTCGCGGCGGGCCTCGGGCAGGCCGCGATCGATCCCGTGATCGCCGCGCAGTGGCCGCTCGCCGCGGTCGAGACCTTCGGTCGGGAGCTCGAGTTGCTCGTCTGGCCTTGGCCGCAGTCGCCGTTCCGCGCATTGCACCTCGACCCGGCCAGCGCGATGCGCGGCGCCGCGTGGGGGATGGCATGGCTCGGGTCGCTCGTCGTCGCGGTACGGCGCGGCGCCCGCGTCGTCGTGTTCGCGCTGTGTGTCGTCGGCGCCGAGCCGCTGCTGGTCGCTCTGCGCTGCCACGCACTCGGCGCGTCGCCGGTGGCGGACCGTTACGCCGGTCTCGCCGTGCTCGGCGGCGCCATGCTGGCGGTGCCCCGACTGCGCGCCGGCTTCGGGGCGGCTCTCCTGGCCGTCCTCTCGCTCGGGTTCGCGTTCGCGACGGTGACGCACACGCGCACGTTCCGCGACGAGGCGAGTCTCGTCGCCCACGGACTCGAGGCCGAACCCGGGGACGCGCGCGTGCAGATGCTGGCCGGCAACTGCGCGCTCGAAGCGGGGCAGATCGCGGCGGCGACCGACCACTTCTCGACGGCCCTCCGGCTCGCCGGGTCCGGCGAGCCCAAGACCGTCGTGCGCGCCGTCGTCGTCGACGCCAGCATCGGGCTCGCGTGGTGCCGCCTGCGCGGCGAACGCCCGGAGCCGCGCGCGGCGGCGGAGATGTTCGCGCGGGTCCTGCTGGACGCACCCGACGTGGCGAGCGCCTGGATCGGTCTCGGGGTCGCGAACGGGATGGCCGGCGACGCGGCCGCGGCGGAACGGGCGTTGCGACGGGCCATCGAACTGGCGCCGGGTGACACCCGGGCTCATCACAACCTCGCGTTCCTGCTCGCGCAGACGGGCCGGCGGCAGGAGGCGCGCGCGAGCGCGGCGGCAGCACTGCAGTGCGATCCGAACAACGCGGCGGCCCGCTCGCTGCTCGAATCGCTGCGCTGACGGTTCCCCGAGCAGCCCCCGAGCGCGCCCTTGTTCCCGGTCTGCCGGCCCGGCAAGCTGGCTCGGTGAACGAGCCCCCGCGATGCGACACCGAGAGCGCCGACGCCGTCGGCCGCGATCCGGCAGCCGCGAGCGTGGCCGGGGAGCTGCGCACGACCGCGCGCGCGGGTGATCTGTCGGCGCGTCTGCTGCGTGGTGCCGCCGAGATCGCCGACGTCGACGCCTTCCACCGGCGGCACCAGTGGCATGCCGAGTCGCACGCGGAACTGCTCCGTGCGTCGTTGCTCGCCGGGCGCGCCGCCGAGCCGGTGCGGCTCGCGGTCGAGCGCGACGGAGTTCCGGTGCTGCTCGTCGTTGCACAGGTCGTCGAAGCCCTCGTGCCGTGGCGCGTCGGCTACGGCACGCTCGGCAGTTCGCGTGCACGCGTTCTCGAGATCCTGCGCGGCGGCATCCTCGGCGACGAGTCGCAGGAGAACATCGACCTCGCGTGCGACCGGCTGCGCTCCGCGATGCGCGAACTGCGTGTCGACGCGATCGCGGTCCGGCACGTCGCCGAGGGCTCGTCAGCGCACCTCTCGTTCGCGCGACGGCCGAACTGGCTGTGCCGCGATCGCCTCGCCGTGGTGACGCAGAACTGGCAGATGACCGTACCCGCCGACTACGCCGCGTTCCTGGCGGCCCAGCCGCGGCGGGAGCGCGAGGACAACCGGCGGTACGAACGGCGCATCCGGCAGCAGTTCGGCGATCGTGTGGAGGTCGAACGGGTGCAGCGCGTCGACGACGTCGAGAGGGTGGCCGCGGCTGTCGAGTCGATCGCACGCAAGACCTACCAGCGCGGTCTCGGCGCGGGGTTCCGCGACACGGCGGAAGAGCGCGCGCGTTGGCGGACCGGAGTCGAAGGCGGGTTCCTCGTCGTGCACCTGCTGCGCTTTGGCGGCGAGCCGGTGGCGTTCGCGACGGGCTACGAGGTCGGCGGGACGCTGTGGCTCGAACATCTCGGCTACGACCCGGCGTTCCGACGACTGCGCCCAGGGTTCTTCCTGTTGCTGCGCCTGATCGAGGAAGCCGCGGCCGGTGGCGCCGTTCGCACGATCGACTTCGGCATCGGCGACGCGGACTACAAGCGTCGTCTGTGCGACGCGCGCCGGGTCGAGGTGTCGGTGTGGGTGTTCGCGCCGACGCTGCGCGGACTGTGGCTGAACGCCGTTCGTGCCTCGTCGCACTCGCTCTACCGCCTGGGCCACGCCGTGCTGGGGCGCCTCGGGCTGCTCCAGTGGTTCAAGCGGCGCTGGCGACGTGCGCTGCAGTCGCCCGACGAGGCAGAAGGGCGCTGACCCTCGCGGGAATCGCGGTCTCCCGTAGACTGCCCGCGTCGCCACCTGCGCCGCGTATGCGCCCTTCGCTGCTGCTCCTCCTGCTGCTCGCCGTCGCCGGCACCGCACTCGGCCTCGAGGTGATGCTGCGCGCGCCGGCGGACGCACAACGGCCACCCGTCGTGGAGAGCACGGGCCGCCTCGCCGCGGTCGCCGGCGTTCCGCAGGGCCACGTCTACACCGGGATCGCGGAGGAGCCCGACGACGTCAACCCGTACACCGCGAACAGCAACGTCGTGCGCCGCTACGTCTTCGCGTTCACGCACGACACGCTGCTCGACAGCGATCCGGCGACGGGCGCGCTGCGCGGCAGTCTGGCCGAGACGTTCGAACGATCGCCCGACGGCACGTCCTGCGTGTTCACTCTGCGGCAAGGTGTGCGTTTCGCCGACGGGTCGCCGCTCACGATGGACGACGTGCTCTTCGGCTGGGAGCTGATGCGCGCCGGCAACGTGCCGATCGGCGGCGTCGGCGACGCGCTGCGACGAACCGCATCGGTCGACGTGCTCGACGAACGACGCTTCCGCGTGACGTTCCGCGACGTTCACCATGCGGCGACGAACGCCGTGGGCGAGGCCTGGATCGTCGGCAGGAAGCAGTTCTTCGTCGATCGAGTGGCCGCGCTCGCGCAGCGCGACGGCGTGCCGGCGCCGGTGGTGGGCAGTGCCGAGTTCGCGCAGTACTTCTCGAGGATCCGTACCGAATGCGGGCCCGGCACGGGTCCGTACCGGCTCGACAACGCGCCGGATGGCGGGGGAACTTGGCGGCGGCGCAGCGATCTCGTGCTCGTGCCGAATGCGTTCTCGTGGCGCCGCGCTGCGAATCCCGGGACGTGGAACTTCGCGGGCATCCGGCTCCTGTTCCGCGATTCGGCAGGGGCGATGGCGGCACTGCTCGCCGGTGAACTCGACTGGTTCAGTTCTCCGGATGTCGACGCGGTGCTGCGGGCGCACCCGGATCTCGCGACCCGGTACGAGAAGGTCTCGTACGACTACCGCACGCTCGGCGTCTTCCGCGTGATCTGGAACTGCCGGCGCACGCCGCTCGATCTGCCCGAGGTGCGGCGCGCGCTCGGCATGTTGTTCGACCAGGACGCGGTGCTCGCCGCGTTCGGCGGCAACGGCACGAAGGCGAAGGCGCTCGCGAAGCCGGACAGCCCCGAGTACCCGCGCGACCTCGAACCGCCGCCGTATTCGCCGGCCGAGGCCCGGCGACTCCTGCGCGAGAGCGGCTTCGACCCGGAGAACGGCACGGCGCTGCGTCTCCGCGTGATCGCACCGGCCGGGCTGGACGCGTTGCGGCGTGCGCTCGACCTGTTCGCTGGCGCGTGCCGGCAGGCCGGCGTCGAGCTCGATCTGCGCGTCGTCGACTGGAGCGTGTTCCTCGCGCAGAAGAACGCGCTCGAGTGGGACGGGCTGGCCGTGCAGCAGATGTTCCGTGCGTGGGCCGATCCGTACGACCTCGTGCACACCGGCGGCGCCGACAACGACGGGGCGTGGTCGAACGCGGAAGCCGACGAACTCGTGGAGCGGGCCCGCGCCGCGATGGACCCGGCGCTCCGCACGGACCTGCTCCGTCGCCTGCACGAGATCGTGCTGCGCGAGCAGCCGGCGGCGTTCCTCCTGCACCCGAGGGTCGCGCTCCTCCGCAGCGTGAAGATCCGCGGCTCGACCACGGGGCCGCTCGGCCTCGTGCTCGAACACGCGTACTACGACTCGGGTCCGGCGCCGAAGTGACCGTGCGATCGAGGCCGACTCGGGACGAGCGCGGTCGCGCCCCGGCGTGGTAGAACGGCGCGTTCGCCATGCCCGCCGCCCCGTCCGACCCGCGAGTCCTCGAATCCTGGCCGCCCGAGCTGGCGTCGCTGCCGTTCGGCAGCCCCGAGTTCAAGGCGGCGAACGCGCGCCTCGCCGCGGAAGACGAAGCTGCGTGTGCGCCGTTCGCGCGCGCGATGCCGACTTGGATCAACCTCACCAGCACCACGGCCTGCAACCTGAAGTGCTTCATGTGCAACCAGTTCCTCGACCCGAACTCCCCGAAGGAGATGATGGACGAGGACGTCTACCAGCGCGTCGTTCGCGAGCTCTACCCGTACGCGAAGAGCATGCAGCTGTCGGCGTTCGGCGAGCCGCTGATGACGCCGAAGATGGACCAGAAGCTGGACGACCTCGAGCGCCACGGGATGAAGCTCGAGATGGTGAGCAACGGCACGCTGATGATGCGCGAGTCGCGCTTCCGCGAGCAGATGCTGCGCTGCCTCGAGGTGGTGACGTTCTCGATGGATGGTGCGACACGCGCCACCTACAACTCGGTGCGCACCGGTGCCGACTTCGACGAAGTGACGAGCAACATCTCGCGGTTCGCCGAGCGTCGTCTCGAGATGCCGCCGGCGCAGCGGCCGAAGATGAACTTCAACTTCATCCTCATGCGGCGCACGGTCGCCGAGGCGCCGAAGTTCGTCGAGATGGTGCACCGCTGGGGCGGCGACCTCATCACGTTCAACCACCTGGTCACGTTCCACCCGAGCCTGAGGGGCGAATCGCTCAACTACTGCCGCGCCTACGCGAACGAGTGGCAGGACCGCACGCGCGAGGTCGCGAAGGCCCTCGGAGTGAACATCCTGATCCCGTGGAACTTCACGGACGTCGGAGGCCCGCCGGACGCGCCGGCTGCCGCGCCTTCCGAGTCACCGGCCCCCGCGAAGGCCGCCGGCTCACCGCGTCCGTGCGGGCCGCCGCCGATCAAGTGCATGTTCCTGTGGCAGCGGGTCTACATCGCGCCGTTCGGCGACGTCGTGCCCTGCTGTCTCGCCGGCATGCCGTCGTTCGGCAACCTCGCGAAGTCGTCGTTCTTCGACGTGTGGAACGGCAGCACCTACCAGGACTATCGGCGGCACGTGTTCACGGCGCGACCGCTCGGCAAGTGCAAGACCTGCTATCTCATCTACCCGAACGCCGAACTCGCCGGCGCCGAGGGCTTCGAGTACGGCGCGTGAGGCGCGCGCCGCGCCGCACCTCGTGTGGGGGACGTTCCGCGGGCCGCACGGCGTACTCCATTCGGCGCGGCGCAGACTGAGGGAAGATCCATGCGCGCGCCGTCGTCGCGCGCGGGTTTTCGCGGAGCGGCATCGTTAGCGCGCCATCCAGAACGTGATGTGCATCGCGCCGGCGCCGCCCGCCGCGCGGTTGCGCGAGGACGGGGAAGTCACCGGGAAATTGCCGGGTTCAGCGTGCATCGGGTGCGCCGGAGGAAGGCCGATGCATGCATCCCGTCTCGCGGCGTACGCGTCGCTCTGTTTGTTCGTCGGTTGCTCCGCGCAACCGGCATCGTCCGCAGGAGCCCGTCGAGGGCCCGGCGGCGGCACGGTGGAGGCCGCGGCTTCGCACTCCGTGTCGGTTGTCCCACCGGCCCTCGCCGCCCCCGTTCCACTGCCCGACGAAGTCCTCGCCGACCGACAGCTGTCGGCGACGATCTCCGGGCATTGGGGCGCCGCGCAGACGCGCGACAAGTCCTGGATCGTGCAGGTGCCGTGGGACGGCTCCGCGCGCGTGGTCGCCATCGCCAGCGCCGTCGGTGCGCCGAGTTCGGCCCTCAACGTGCCGGGGGACCAGGTCGCCGATCTGCACGGCCAGAACGTGTCGCTGCCGCTCCAGGTCCGACCCGGCGACTCGTTGATCCTGTTGTCCGGGAGCGAAGGCGGGAACGCGGCAGCACCGCTCGGTTTCGCGTCGGCCGGCGGCATGGTCGACGAAGCGATGGCGATCGTGTTCGTGCCGTACGAAGTGGACAGCGCGTTCTACCGGCCGCCCGCGGTCGGCCGGCGATCGAATCCCGTCGTCGCGTTCCTGCGCACGTTCGGACCGATTCCCGAAGCGTTCTCGGACTTGTCGCGCCTCCCCTCGGTGATCGACCTCGACGAGCTGTACAGGATCCCGGGGCACCCGCGGCCCGGCGACAGCGACCGCATCGACCCCGACGCGTGGGGTGCGGCCCGGCCGACGATCGCGGATTCCCTGGCGATCCACCGTCGTTTCGCGGGTGACCTCTACAGCGACTGGCGGTGTGCGGGGCGTGTGCCTTGGACCCAGCATCAGGGCTATGGCACGTGGTTCGCCGGCGCGCTGTCGACCGCGATGCTGCTCCTGTGTTCGACGGCGCCCGTCGCCGAGAAGGAAGGCCTCGCGCACGCCCTCGTGCAGCGGGGGCTCGACGATCTCGGGGCGGCGGCGGACGGCAAGTCGCTGTATCCGCTGGGAGGACACTGTTGGGGGCGCAAGGTGCCCGTGGTGCTCTGCGGTCACCTGATGGGCATCGATGGCTTCGCGGACCCGACGCCGTTCCTCGGCCCGCGCTTCGCGGAGGACTCGTTCCACGCCGCGACCTGGTGGTTCGCACCCGGCTCGACCACGTGGTGCGCGACGTGGCCGTTCGCGACGGCGAGTGGGTTCGACGGCAGCGCCGTGTCCGGTCCGCCGGCCACATGGGGCAACCCGGCCGCGGCGAACCACGACACGTGGGGCTGGGCGTTCTGCTACTACGGGCAAGTGGTGCCGGCGCAGCTCGGGTCGACGCTCGCGTGCGTGTTGATGGGGCGCGGCGACTCCCTGAACCGGAACATGGTGAACGTGATGCGCCAGCACATGGAAGGGCCCCCGCCGGCGGCACAGGCAGAGATGCAGGCCGCCGGCATCAGCGACCCGAACTGGGGGCGCGACTACGCCGGGCCCGCCGGTTTCGCCGCCGCCGCGTGGCGACACTACGCTCCCGCGTTCTCCGACTGATTGCTCGGGGTCGCCCGCCGGCCGGGATCGAGTCGGGATCGAGAGCGAGGAGGAGCGCGTGATGCGGCGCCGACGCCGAGCGGTCTCGGTCGCGCCGTGTGGCAACGACGATGTGCGGCCAGTCTGCGGGTGTGGTGGAGAGTAGGGGAGTCGAACCCCTGACCTCGACAATGCCATTGTCGCGCTCTACCAACTGAGCTAACTCCCCATCCCGTCAGACGACTTGCCGCACGTTCCTCGCAGCGTCCGGGGAGACCTGCGGGGGACGGGGAAGTTAGCGAAGGCAAGAGCAAGTGCAAGCACCTTCTCGCACCGGCGCGCCTCGCGCAATCGTGCGATGGACCGCGGTTGCGGTCGCTGCGAGGTGCGCTAGTCTCGCGCGAGTCGACGGACGGAACGGTCTCGTCCAACCTTGGCAGCCGGTGCGGTTCCGGTGCGGTTGGGCGCCCGTCGGTCGCACTGGGACGGCGGTCGTGCATGCGTGCGGTCGTCGGCGAGGCACATGGTCAACAAGAGTTCGTTCTTGCAGCGGTTGAAGGAGCGTTGGGGGTCCGGTTCGGGTGTGCGCGTCGACGCGAATGCGGCGCCGGCCGGTTCCACCGCTGCCGCGAGTGCGCAGCGAGTCGACACGGACATCCGTCCGGTCGCGACCACCTTCGCGCCGGCCGACACTCGCTCGCAACGCAAGCTGTCCGAACGCGAGGAGGCGTTGCTCGCGCTCGGCACGCACTTCCAGGAGCTGTCGACGATGCTGCGGGGATCGCAGGCGCGCATGGACGACCAACTCGGCAAGCTGGTCTCCGCGACGAGCGCCCTGCCTTCGTTGTCGATGCAGCAGCTCGAGATGCTGCGCACTGTCGCGTCGCAGATGGATCGCCAGAACGCTCTCGGCGAGCAGGTCGCGAGCACGCTGACGAAGCTGCCGTCACTGCTCTCGAACGTCGAGGGCGCTCTCGCGCGCGCCGCGGCGACCGACGAACGTACGGCTGCGACCGTGCGCGAGTTCCAGGCGACGATGGATCGCATCCACGGCGCGATGGGGCAGATGGTGCAGCACAGCGAGCAGCAAGTGAAGGCGTCGCAGCAGCTCGCCGAACGCCGCGACGACGAGCTCCGTGGGCTCGCCCACGGCATCGAGGAGTCGCAACAGCGCGCGGTGCAGGAGCTGAAGCGCACCACGGACGAGAGTCTGCAGTCGCTGCGCCGCACGACCGAGGACCAGAGCAATCGGTTGCAGCTCATCGTGCAGCAGAACGCGGGCTGGAACCGCGCGGTGCTCGTCGGCATCGGTGTCGTCGTGCTCGGCATCGGCGCCCTGATCGCGCTGCAGATCGTGAAGTGACGAGCGAGCGGCGCCTCTGGCTCGTGCGGCACGGCGAGACCGAGGGGCGGTCCTCGGTCCGCTTCCACGGGAGCAACGACGTACGCCTGTCCGACGAAGGCCGCATGCAGATCCGCGCCCTGGCGCCGTGGCTCGCCGGCGTGCCGTTCGAGAGTGTCGTGCACTCGCCGCTCGTGCGCGCCGCGGAGAGCGCCCGCATCCTCGTCGACGCCTGCGGGCTCGGTCACCGCCTGCTCCGCGCCGACGAACGTCTGCGCGAGATCTCGTTCGGCGCGTGCGAGGGCATGACCGTCGAGGAGATCGCCGCGGCGTTCCCGGAGTTCTGGAGTTCGCATCAGGAAGGACGCGCCGAGGGTTTCCCCGGCGGCGAGCGCCGCGCCGACTTCGCCGCGCGTGTCGCGGCGGCGGTGCACGACCTGGTCGCCGCGCCGTGGCGCGGCTCCGTGCTCGTCGTCGGCCACCGCGGCACCGTGCGCCAGACGTTGCGTGCGTTGCTCGGCGTACCGGTCGGCGTGAAGGACCCGTTCGGCGTCGAACTCGGCAGCCTCACGGTGCTCCGCGACGCGGGCGGCTGGCAGATCGACCGCATCGGCGCGGTGCCGTGAGGGCGCAGCGGCACGTCGCGCTTCCCATCGCGGTGCCGATGCGCGATCCTGCCCGCCCCCGATGATCCACCCGACCCCGCGCCTGCGCTTCGCTCCGTCGCCGACCGGCCCGCTGCACCTCGGCGGCGCCCGCACCGCGATGTACAACTGGGCCGCCGCGCGGGCGATGGGCGGTGCGTTCCTCCTGCGCATCGAGGACACGGACCAGGCACGCAGCACCGACGCATCACTGCAGATCATCCTCGCGGGGCTGCGCTGGCTCGGCATCGATTGGGACGAAGGGCCCGAGAAGGGCGGCGACTTCGGGCCGTACTTCCAGATGCAGCGGCTGCCGCTCTATCGCGCGGCGGCCGATCGTCTCCTCGCGTCCGGGCATGCGTACCGCTGCTACTGCAGCAGCGAGCGGATCGAAGCCGTGCGGGAGGCGCAGAAGGCCGCGAAGAGTTCGTTCCTCGGCTACGACGGCCACTGCCGCCAACTGACCGATGCGCAGCGGACGGACTTCGAGCGACAGGGCGTGGTGCCGAACGTGCGCTTCCGGATGCCCGAGGGGCGGGCGCTGCGTGTGCACGACCTGATCCTCGGCGACGTCGACGTCAACACGAAGGACTTCGACGACTGGGTGATGCTGCGGCCCGACGGTGTGCCGCTCTACAACTTCGCGTGCGTCGTCGACGACATCGGGATGAAGATCACGCACGTCGTTCGCGGCAACGAGCACTTCCAGAACGGCATCAAGCAACGGCTGCTGTTCGAGGCGCTCGGGCACGAGTGTCCGCAGTTCGCGCACATCCCGCTCATCCTCAACGCGGAGGGCAAGAAGCTCAGCAAGCGCGACGCCGACACGAACATGCTCGACTACCGCGACAAGGGCTTCCCGCCCGAGGCGGTGTTCAACTACATCGCGCTGCTCGGCTGGGGATTCTCGGCCGATCGCGACGTGTTCTCGCGCGACGAGATGGTGCAGGCGTTCCGCATCGACGGCATCGGCAAGTCCGGTGCGAAGTTCGACGAGGAGAAGCTCCGGTGGATGTGCGGCGAGTACGTGCGCCGGTGGTCGCCGGCGGAGTGCCTCGAGCGCGCGACGCCGTGGTTGCAGTCGGTGGTGCCCGCGAACGCGTTCGCCGCGCATCGTGCATGGCTCCAGAACGTGCTCGCGTGCTACCAGGAACGCGTTGCCCTGCTCGCGGAGTTCGCCGCGAAGGTCGCCTGGTGCTTCGCCGATCCGGCGATGGACGAGGCCGCGCAGAAGAACCTCGCCAAGGACCCGGCGGCGTGCGACTGGCTGCGCGGCTACGCCGACGTGCTCGCGGCGAGCAATGCGCCGGCGAGCTTCCCGGCGCCGCGCGGCGCCGTGGACACGCAGGTCGTACTGCCGACGAAGAAGGACGGCGCGCCCGTGGCCGCGATGTGCGACACACCGGCACAGATCGAGGCGGCGTGCCGGGCGTTCACCGAGCGCATCGGCGTGAAGTTCGGCAGCTTCGTGCATCCCGTGCGCGCGGCGCTGACCGGCACCGACAAGGGGCCGGGCCTGTTCGACGTGGTCTTCCTGCTCGGGAAGGACACGAGCGTGCGGCGCCTTCGGGCCGCGGCCGACTCGATCGCGGGGTAGAACAGCTGGCGCTCAGCGCCGGCCGGGCACCCGCCGGCCGGCTTCCTCGAGCTGCTGCTCGATGGGTTCGATCACTTCGTGGCGCATCGCCTCGATGTCGCCGTCGTCCGCTGCCGCCGCGCCGGAGGCGGCCATCGCGGCGGCGCGCAGGAGCGCCGCGCGCCGCACCGGGTCCTTCGTCGCTTCGCCTTCGTACCAGCAACGGTCCCAGCGGGTCGCCGGCACGATGCTCCAGAACACGCAACTCGCGAACAGCGCCGCGACGGCCGCGCGCCAGTGGCGGAGCGAGTCGACCGGGCGCCGCGGCGGCACCAGGAACAGGAACGTCACGAGGAAGCCGCTCACGAGCCCGCCGACGTGCGCAGTGTTGCTGATGAACGGCAGCAGGAAGCCGATCGCCAGGTTGACGGCGATCGTCGACAGCAGGCGGCGGGGCCCTTCGAAGTCGAGGAACGAGAACAGGTGCCGCCCGCTGCGCATGTTCAGCGCGACGAGCCCGCCGAGCATGCCGAAGAGTGCGCCCGACCCGCCGACGACCGGGCTCAGCGGATGGTTGACGAAGCACACGGCGACGTTCCCGCCGATCGCCGCGACGACGTACAGCGCGGCGTAGCGGAGGCTGCCGATCGAGCGCTCGAGCGCTGGACCGATGGCGAGCAGCGCCGAGAGGTTGAGCAACAGGTGCACGATGCCGCCGTGCAGGAACGCCGCGGTGAGGAGCCGCCACGGCTCGCCGTCCGCGACCAGCATCGGCGTGACCCAGCCCCACGTTTCGAGCTTCTGCGGTGGCGGCGAGAACGGATCCGTGACGAAGGCGAGCGTGACGTAGGCGATCGCCACGAGCATGGTGACGGGAATGCCGTCGATGGCCGATGCATCGTGCTTCACGGGTTCCTCCGTCTCCATGCACGCACGCGTGCGCGTGCGCGGAACCAGTTGTCCTCCGGCGTGAGTTTCTGCTTCGGCGGCGCGGCCGCACTCGCGAACGCCGCGGCTGCACCAACCGGGTCGTCCGCCGCGACGAGCGCTTCGGCGAGCCAGAACTGGCTCCTGGCACTGCCGCCGTGCCGTCGGTCGTGCTCGCGGAGGACGGCCGCCGCGTTCTTCGCGTCGCCGAGAAGGTACAGGCAACGACCCCCGAACAGCAGCGCGTCGCCGAACGCGTGCCCAGGGTCGAAGGACTCGGCCCGCGTGAATCCGTCGAGCGCCGTCGGGAGGTCGCCGACGCGGAACGCGAGCAGCCCGATCTGCTGGTGGACGGCCGCGAGGCCGGGTTCGAGTTCTCGGGCGCGCACCAGGTGGGGCGCCGCCGTGTCGAGATCGCCGAGCTGCAGCGCGAGTCGCCCAGCCTCGAGATGGCGCTGCGCCGTTTCGAAGTGCTGCAGTTCGCCGAGCGCGCGCAGCAGCGGGCCGCGGTCCGTCGCGAACGCCAGCCTGCTGCGGTGCAGGACGAGTCGGACCCACGCCGGGAAGGGCGGGAACAGGAGCAGCAGGATCGCTGTGACGATGCCGGCGCCGAACGCGCCGCGGGTGAGCCACAGATTCGCGACCTGGACGGCGCGCACCGCGGCTTCGGGGTCCTTCGAGTGGGCGAGCCAGAGCGCCGGCGGCGCGGCGGCGATCAGCCACACGAGCGCCAGCGCCACGTGCCGTACGCCGAGCCGGCGGCGGCGGATCGACGTCGGCGCGTCAGGCATGCGTGCGGATGAAGGTGCCGCGGTCCTTGTCCTTCACGACGCCCGGGAACTGCAGGACCTGGTTGTGCATCGCGACGAAGACACCCGGCGGGAGGATCTGCACCGCGAGCAGCGCTTCCGTGAGGTTCTGCAGCGCATCGGTGTTGCGCATCACGTACGGCCGCATCGCGCCCGTCAGGACGATCGGGACGCGCGGAGTCCCGAGCAGTGCGTGGATGCGGTCGCCGGACACGGCGAGGCGGTCCGTGCCGTGCACGACGACGATGCCGTCGTGGGCCTCCGCCATCGAGCCCGCGGTCCGTGCGATCAGGTCGTGGTCCTGTGGCGTCATCTGCAGACTGTCCTTGTTCATCAGCGGGATCCGCACGATGTCGACGCCCTGCAGCTGCAGCGTCGCGAGCATCACGTCGAGCATGCTCGCGCGGTTGTCGAGCACGCCTTGCAGTTCGTCGTACGTCTTCTCGATCGTGCCGCCGGTCGAGATCAGGGCGATGCGCTTCTTGGTTGCCACGAGGCTCCAGCATCGCAAGAAGGTCGCGTGTGGGCCAGCGTCGCCTCGCGACCGGCTTCCTGCTACAACGCGCCCCGTGCTGTATCGAAACGTCGGTCGGAGCGGGCTCAAGGTGTCGGCGGTCGGCCTGGGCTCGTGGCTCACCATCGGCAACGCGATCGACGCCGCGTCGACCGCGCGACTCGTCGCGGCTGCGTTCGAGCGCGGGGTCAACCTGTTCGACACGGCCGACGTGTACGCCCAGGGCGAAGGCGAAAAGGCACTCGGCGAAGCGATCCGGGGCCTGCCGCGCCACCGGCTCGTCGTCGCGACGAAGTGCTTCTTCCCGATGAGCGACGACCCGAACGATCGCGGGTTGTCGCGCAAGCACGTGCACGAGTCGATCCGTGCGTCGTTGCAGCGCCTCGGCACGGACTACGTCGATCTCTACCAGTGCCACCGGTTCGATCCGGACGTGCCGCTTCTCGAGACCGCGCGGGCGATGGACGACCTGATCCGTCGGGGCCTCGTGCTCTACTGGGGGACGAGCCAGTGGCCGGCCGAGCGGCTCGAGGAAGTCGTGGCGACGTGCGCCGCCGAGGGACTGCACGCGCCGATCTCGAACCAGCCGCTCTACAACCTGTTCGACCGCGGCATCGAGAAGGCCGTCCTGCCGACGAGCGCGCGCCTCGGCATCGGGCAGATCGTCTACTCTCCGCTCGCACAAGGAGTGCTGACCGGGAAGTACCGGCCCGGCGCGCCGCTGCCTGCGGAGTCGCGCGCGGCCGATCCGAGGAGCAACCAGTTCGTCGGGCGCTACATGTCCGACAGGCACCTCGCCCTGGTGCGCGATCTCGCCGCCTTGGCGCAGCGGCACGAGACGAGCGCCGGGCGGCTCGCCCTCGCGTTCTGTCTGCGCGACCCGCGCGTTTCGTCGGTGCTGGTCGGCGCCCGCGACGCAGCGCAGCTCACGGAGAACCTCGCGGCAGCGGACATCGTCGTCGACGCCGAGGTGCTCGCCGAACTCGACCGGATCTTCCCCGCGTGAACGCTCCCGTGCTCGTTCGCCTGCCCGATGCCGGCGCGCTGCGGCAGATGTTCCACCTCCGCTACGGACCGGAGGGGCGCCTGGGCTGGGGACCGCGCATGCGGGCCGACTACGACCACTTCACGCCGGACGACGTGTACGAGGCGTTCGTGGCGGGGATCGTGGCGCCGGGCATGGCGTGGCTCGACGTCGGCTGCGGCCGCGAACTGTTCCCCAACAACCGGGAACTCGCGCGAGCGCTGTCGCAGCGCGCCGGTCGCCTCGTCGGTGTCGACCCCGACCCGACGCTCGACGAGAACCCCTGGGTGCACGAGAAGGTGCGAATGGGAATCGACGCGTACGACGGCGGCAATGCCTTCGATCTCGTCACGCTGCGCATGGTCGCCGAGCACATCGCCGATCCCGGTGCGTGCGCGCGTGCGATCCACCGCGCACTGCGGCCAGGCGGGATCGCTGTGGTGTACACGGTGTTCGCCGGCTCGCCGATCCCGCTGCTGACGCGCCTCGCGCCGATGGGCCTGCGGCACTCCGTGAAGTCGTGGCTGTGGGGCACGCAGCCGAGGGACACGTTCCCGACCTGCTTCCGGATGAACACCCGCGGCGCGCTGCAGCGGCTGTTCGCCGGCATCGGGATGGTGGAGGAGGGGTTCCTGCGACTCGACGACTGCCGCACGTTCGCGCGGTTCCGGGGTCTGCAAGAACTCGAACTGCGTACGATGCGGGTCTTTCGCGCCGTCGGCCTCCCGTACCCCGAGCACTGCCTGCTCGGCATCTACCGCAAACGCTGATCGCGAACCGCGCACCGTCATCGGTGCATCGCCGACTCGGCGACGAACACGCGGCGGTCGGGCTCCACCGTGCGGATCACGATGCGGTCGCCGCGCGGGTCGTTCGTCGACCAGAACAACAGGCGATTGCGCCACGCGAGCATCTGCACGTGACGCACCGGGAACGGCAGGTCGGCCACGACGAGGCGCCAGCCTTCGTCCCGGCTCCACGACCAGAGGGATCGGTCCTCGGTGAAGCGTTGCCCGCGCATGGTGCCGCCGCACGCGACGTAGACGCGGCGGCCGATCACGGCGGTCTCCGGCGACACCCAGGCGACGGGCGTCTCCAGTTCGGTCCATCGGCGCGTGGTGAAATCGAAGACGTCGCCCGGGCCCGCGGGTGCGAACCCGCCGGCGAGGCCGCCGATCAGGAGCAGTTCGTCGCCGAGCACCGCGGCGCCGAACGAACGTCGGGCACGCGGCAGCGCGACGTCGGCGGCCACGAACGCCGGATGCTCGCTCGCGGCGTTGGCGACGAAGACGGTCCGCATGTCGTCCGTCGTGGTGCCGCCGTCCGGGTCGGGCACGAAGTCGGTGCCGCCGAGCAGCCACAGTTCGCCGGCGTGGTGCACGACCTGCCCCTGCGTGCGCGGTGTCGGCACGTCGGCGAGTTCGCCGATCTGCCCGCGCTGTGCGTTCCATCGGAGCACGCGCGGCAGCGTTCGCACCTGTCCCTCCGCGACGCCGAGGCCGCCGATCAGCACGTTGTCGGCGCCCGCGTTCCAGGCGGTGGCCGCCATCGACTGCACCGGCATCGGCAAGGTGCCGATCCGCGCCGCCGACTGCGTGAGGAGGTCGACGCGCCACACGTCGTCGGCGAACTGGTCGGGCGCGAAGCGGTCGGCGCCGCCGCGATTGCCGCCGAACGCGAACAGGGTGTTGCCTTGCAGCAACAGGGCCTGGCGGCATGCGACACGACCGGGCGACGGGATCGTGATCTCGGTGAATTCGAGTCGGGGGAGCGTCGTGATCGCGACGGGTTCGATCGAGCGGGTGTGGCCGCCGCGTCCGGCGCCGCCGAGGGCGAGCAGCGTGTCGCCGACGGGGATCAGGCGATGGAAGAAGCGCGGCATCGCGAGCTGGGCGACATCGGTCCACGCGGCGCCGCCGTCCCACGCGACGACGCGGCCCTCAGCCACCGTCGCGAACAGTCGTTCCCCGACCGCTGCCGCGGCGGTGCCGAACGCGCCGCCCGGAAGCTCGGGGCCGGAGGTCCATTCGCCCGCGCCGGGTTCGAGCACACGCACCGTCGAAGTCAGGCCGTCGGGGCCGATGCCGCCGAGCAGTACGAGTCGTTCGCCGAAGGCGGCCAGTGCCACGGCTCGGCGGTCGTGGTCGAGTGGCGGCAGCGCGGTCCACGTGAGCGGAGTCTCGCGCAGGTCCGCGCTCCAGACGGTGCGCAGCCACTGGCCTTCGTCACTGCCGGCCAGGGTCCATCCGCCGCAGACGACGAGGCGATGCCCGACGACCACGGCGTCGTGCGACGAGCGCGGCTCCGGCAGCGGAGTGCCCTCCTCCCACGCCTCGCGCACCGGATCGAAGCGCGCCACCGACGACGTGGAGTGGAGGTCGGGCGTCGAACCAGGCGCGTTGCGCGCCGTCATTCCGCCGACGCGCCACAATCGGCCGTCGGGCCCGGCGACCAGAGCGGTGCCCTGGAGCGCGGGACCGTCGGGCAGAGACTGCCAGGTCGTGCCGTCGGCGAGGTTCAGTCGCTGGAACGTTCCCACGACGTTCTCGCAGGTGTGCCGGTGCTCGCGTCCGACGTGCCCGCCGAACACGTACAGCCACCCGCCGCTGCAGCACGCGCCGAAGCTGGTGATCGCTCGCGGCAACGCCGGGTGGTGCACGATGCGGCAGGTCGTGGGCTGCGTCGCGGCGGCGGGAACGGCGGTCTGCGCCGGCAGCAGCGCCGCCATGGCGGCCATGGTCAGCGCGGGGAGAAGGGTCGTTCGCATCGGGCCCTCCCATATCCTTCTTGAGATTGCATCTCAACAAGGACTCGGCCGGTCGCGCGTCTCCGCTCCTCGGAACCCGCGGCGCAGGCGTCGGTGCACCCGGCCCGGCGGCGGGTCGAGCGGGCTCAGGGCGTCGTCGCCTGGAGTGCGTTGCTCGCGGTCCAACCGACCGGCCCGGTGGGGTCGAGCAGCCAGGCCTGCGCGAAGACGTCGAAGCCAGGCGGCAACCCCGGCGGCCAGGCCAGCGCGAACGACGAGACGCCGAGCGAGTCACCGCCGAGGAACATCAGGATGTCGGGCGACGGGATCAGCACGCCGTCGAACAGCGGCAGGTGGACGCGCGAGAGACCGAGCGCCAGTACCTCGAGGTGGTTGGCCGGGCCCTCGGTGGTCAGTTCGAAAGCGGAGCCGGGCAGCAGCGTGCCGTTGCCGCGCAGGAGCGGGATGCCCGCCGCGCCGGCGAGTCCGTGCAGGCGGTTCTGCCAGCGCGGCCGGTTCCGCCACTCCGCGTAGTTCCACACCGGCTTCCCGCCGGCTTCGAAGAAGGCGCCGAATGCACGCACGCTCGACGTCGCGGGGTCGGCGAACAGACACTGCGGCGCGCCGCCGAGACCGCTGCCGAGCGACTGCCAGAGCGAGCCGTTCCAGCGCTGGACGAAGGTCGTCGCGCCCGAGTTGACGCCGATGTAGAGCTGGCCGTCGAGTTCGGCGGTGGCGTCGACGGAGTATCCCGCGGTGGTGACACCGGCGGACGACCAGGCGCTGCCGTTCCAGCGCGCGAGCAGATTGGCCGGCGTCCCGTTGATCGCAGTGAACGTGCCGCCGAGCAGCAGGTCTCCGCCGTGGCTTCCGAGGCACCGTGTGAACGAGTTGGCGGTGCCGATCTGGGTCGCGGTCGCGCCGTTCCATCTGAAGACGAGGTGCTGGTTCCAGGTCGCGGTCGTGAAGTAGAGGTTGCCGTCGGAGTGCACGTGCAGGTCGTCGATGCTGCCGGACACCGTCGCGACGGTGGTGAACGCGACGCCGTTCCATCTCTGGAGCTGGCCGTAGAGACCCGCGTAGAGGTTGCCGTCGTGCGTGGCGAGCGGCGGGTAGACACCGGGGCCGAAGCCGCCGCCGAACGCCGACCAGGTTGCGTCGTGCAAGCGCGCCATTCGGGCGATCGGCGCGCCGTCGATCGCGGTGAACGCGCCCATCACGACGAGATCGTCTTCGAACACGACCGCGTCGAGCACGTCGTAGTCGAACGATCCGAGGCGCTGCCAGCGATCGCCGTCGAAGAACGCGCAGTGCTTCGCGCCGGCGCTGCCGGCCGACGCGAAGTTGCCGACGGCGACCCAGCCGTTCCGCCACGGGATCATCTTCGCGACGGTGCCGTCGATGCCGAGTCCGCCGCCGCGCTGCTGCCACGCGGCGCCATCGAACGTCGCGACGCCCGTCGAGGCGACGACGGTGCCCTCGAGCGGGGGCGTGCCGACGCGCGTGAAGTTGCCGCCGACCCACAGCTCGTTGCCGATCGACGCGAGCGCCTGCACGTAGGGCGTGATCTGCCCGACGAGTTCGCCGGCGACGCCGCCCACTTCCGTCCACTGCGCGCCGTCCCAGCGGGTCACCGGGACGAAGAACCCGCCCGTCGAGGAAAGCCAGCCGCCGGCCGCGTAGAGCGCACCGCCGTGGCTGCACAACGCGATCGGGTTTTCGCCCGAGACCACGGGTCCGATCGACTGCCAGGACGAGCCGTTCCACGCGGCGCGGGGGCCCGTCGGGGTCGCGCCGGAGGAGTCGAAGACGCCGCCGGCGCAGACCTGCCCGGCGAACTCGGCGAGCGACATCACGCGACCGCCGAGTCCCGCGCCGGCCGGCACGAACGTCGCGCCGTTCCAGCGCGCCACGTTCGCGGCCGACACGCCGCCCGCGGACGTGAACTCGCCGCCGACCCACAGCTCGGTGCCGCGGACCAGGAGCGCGTACCCTTCACCCTGCTGCGCGGGCGGGTTCGCGAGCCCGCTGCCACACGGCGACCAGTTCGTGCCGTTCCATCGTGCGATGCCCGGCGCCGGCAGTCCGCCCGCGGTGTCGAACCTGCCCGCGACGTACAGCTCGTTGTTGAAGACGGCGAGCGATCGCACCTCGGCATCGCCGCCGATTTCGACGAGCCCCTGTCCCATCGGGTGGAAGCTCGCGCCGTCCCAGCGGGCGATGTGGTTGACGGGCTGCCCGCCGGCCCGATCGAAGGTGCCAGCGACGACGAGGTCGCCGTTCCACTCGCACAGCGAGCTCACGACCGCCACGTGCACGAACGGCTGGCCCGCGAGCAGTTGCACGCCGGTGCCGACGGGGTTCCAGCGTGTGCCGTCCCACCGGGCCAGTCCGTCGATCCAGCCGCCCTCGGCGCCGAACCGGGTGCCGCCCGCATAGACGCCGCCTTGCCACTCGACGAATGCGTCCACGCGACCCCCGAGTCCGGGGGCCGCAGTGTCGGTCGCCCAGGCGCCGCCCTGCGCGCGGAGCGGCAGAGTGGCGACGGCGCACGCCAGCAGCGCGGCGGTGCGGCGGCAGGATCGCGGGAACGGCAGGGAGTGCGGCAACGGGGCAGATCCGGTCATGGGCGCATCGTGTGGTTCGGGGGGTCGGCGGGAACACCGCCGGCAGCCCTGCGCCGGGGCGCGACCGCGACTGCCACGATTCCGTCCGATCCGCCGTGTCCCGCCGACCGGCCCGCTCCGTCAGGGGCGAACGGTCGCGGTGCCTTCCCAGTGGGCGCGGTACTTCGGCCACGACCACACGGCGATCTCGCGGCCGATGCGGAGTCCGACGTCGTTGTCGACCGGGATGTGGTAGCCGCCCATGGCGCGCGACAGGGCCGCCATCTCCGCCGTGCCCGAGAACGTCGGCAGGTCGAGCGCCACTTCGTCGCCGGTGTGAACCTCGGTGAGGACGCAGCAGCGCCGCCGCTCCGTGGCGCCGTACGCGTCGCTTCCCGTGAAGAGCTCCAGGATCTTGCTGCACGCGCCGCTGACGGTCGCATGGCCGCTCGTGTAGCCGGGGAAGGGCGGAGTGACGAACACGTACGGCGAGTACGGGTGCCACTCTTCGGCAGGCATCGAGACGACTCCGCCCTGTGGTCCGGCCCAGCCTCGCACGAGCCGGCCCCGGTAGTAGTGACGCACGAGCGTCCAGGGTCGGGACGTGTCGTAGAAGCGCTTCGTCTCCCAGCACGCCACGAACGCGTCGAACGCGGCGACGGCGACGGAGAAGTACATCTTCACGTCCTGGTCGAGGTCGTGGTGGTCGCGTCGCGACACGTCCTGCGCGAACCGCAGCCAGTGCCCGCTCTGCCCCGTCGAGCGCGGTCCGTCCCGCATGAACTCGACGATCGCCTTCTGCATCGGCGTGAGGAGCTGGTTGTACGCGAGCACCTCGTCGGTCTGCTGCTTCAGGCGGGCGTCGTCGGTCTTCGTCGTCGGCGGCGGCTCGGCGCGGAACTGCGCAGCCGATTCGAGAACGAGCGGCGTCACGCGGAACCAGTGCGGCGTGAGGAAGCCCGGCGTGAACGTGGTCCCGTCGGCGCGCGTGAACGGGATCGGCTGCCAACGGTCCGGGTCGACGATGCGATCCGGCGGGTTGACCGGTCGGTAGCCGGTGTAGTCGGAGTAGGGCGTGCCGTCGCTGCCGGGTTCGTCGCCGAGCTGGTTGCTGCCGTCGTGCAGCCGATGCTCGAGGACCGCTGCCGCGACGGTGTTTCCGATGCCCTGTGGCGTCGACGTGTCGCGCGATGCGTCGTCGGGGTCGAAGCCGAGTGCCAGCATCTGCTCGCGCAGGTAGGCCGCGTCGCCGCCGAACACGCCCAGCAGGGCGCGGTACGACGCGTACGCGATCGCCTTCTCCTTGTTGGCGATCGTACGCTCCGCTGCGGGGCGCCGCAGCGAGCCGCCCAGACGCGTGCCGACCGCCTTCGCGTCGTAGGCCGCCCACGCATCGAACATCGCGACTGCCCAGATCATCATCTGCCGCGACAGGATCGTCGGGCGCGCGCCGATCCGGTCGACTTCGCGGGCGGCGACCTCCTGCGTCACGTTGAGCCAGCGGTAGGCCGCGTTCTGTTCGGCGAGTGGCACCAGCTCCTGGTGGGTGAGCGCGTAGCGCAGCTGGTCGTCGGCGACAGGGGGCGGGCCGCCGGAGCAGGCGGCGGTCGCAAAGAGGAAGAACGCGTGGCATCGGCGCATGCAGGCATCAGAACCCGTCGCCCTTGCCGGAAGAAGGTCGCGCGCGTGTGGTTTCGCGCGGATCGCCGCTGGAACGGACATGCGCCCGTCACTCCTCGGCTGCGTCGTTCTCTTCGTCTCCCTCGCCGGCACCGCCGCGGGCCAGACCGTCGTGCTGGCGACCGACTTCTCCTCCGTTCCCGCCGCGGTCGCCCCGGGCAGCGCCGCGCTCGAAGGCGTCCAGGGCTTCGCCGGGCTCGGTCCGGCAGGCAGCCAGTTCGGCGGCACGTTCCTGCGCAGCGCGACCGGCAACCCGGTGACGATCTCGCTGACGAACCTGCCGCCGCACGACGCGATCTCGATCGACTTCCTCTTCGCGGCGATCGACTCGCTCGACGGCACGGGTGCGTTCCCGTCCGGCGACTTCTTCGCGATCACGATCGACGGCAACACGTTCTTCCGCGAGTCGTTCGCGAACGCGACCACGTCGCAGATCCAGAGCTACGTGCCGCCGCCGGGAGTCGAACTCGCGCGCTTCCAGGATCTCGGCTTCTCGGGGCCGGGCGGCTTCTACACCGACAGCGCGTACTGGCTCGGTGGCGACCCGACCTTCCAGGCGATCGGCCATTCGGCGTCGACGTTGACGATCACGATGGTGATCGAAGGGCCCGGCATCCAGCCCTTGTCCGACGAGTCGTGGGCGATCGACAACCTGACGATCAGCACGTTCTCTTCGGCGAGCGTCGGCAGTGCGACGGCGTACGGGACCTCGTGCGGGCCGTCGCTCTCGGTGTTCGGGACGCCGACCACGAGCCAGCCGCTGTCGCTGTTCGTAGGCGACCTGCCGGGCAACACCGTGCTCACGGGATACATGATCGGACTGTCCGACCAGTCCGTGAACGGCATGCCGCTGCCGCTGTCCCTCGACCCGTACGGTGCTTTGGGTTGTGTGCTGCTGCAGGACGCGGCGATCACTCTCGTGATGCCGCTCCTGCTCCAAGGCACCGCCGGGACCGCCGCGCTGCCGGTGCCGGGAGCCATGGCCGGCCTCACGTTCTTCCTCCAGGCGTGGGGGCTCGCGGCCGGCGTGAATCCCGCGGACCGCGTGTTCTCGAACGGCGTGCGCATCGTGCTCGGGAGTTGATGCGTGCCGGGCCGCGGCGGCTACGCTCGCCGCCGCCGCATGCGTCCGTTCCCGATCCGCCGCCCCGTCCTCCTCGCCGCGTGGGTGCTTTCGCTGCTCTCCGCGACGGTGCCATCGATCCGCGCGCAGGACGCCTGGAAGCTGCCGCCGAGCGGTGCTGCCGAGTACTCGCGCAGATACGACGCGGCCACCGGTACGGCGCCGTCGTTCGGCGAGGCACAGAAGCTCGCGCCGAAGGACAAGGTCCCCGAGTGGCTGCTGCCGCACCTCGTGCCGGCGCCGTGGTTGTGCCAGGGTGAGCTCACGAAGGACCAGCGCGCCGTCGGCGACGAGCCGCGCGATCTGCGCGACGTGCTGCGCGCCGCGGCGTTCGACCTGCGCATCGACGGGGCGGTGAAGATCCGCTACCGGCGCCTCGTGCCGTTCGGCGATCTCGTGCTCACCGGCAAGGCCGAGCCGCGCGATGCGGCGGGCAAGCAGACCTTCACGCTGGCCGTCGCGACGGAGGACCCCGAAGTGCGCCCCGGCGAAGCACGCGCCGCGCTGCAGAAGTACGTCCGGCCGCTGTGCAAGTACCAGGCGCAGGGCTCGCTGCGCGTCGAGCGCACGTTCGACCGCGAGCGCGGGGCGGTGGGCGCGTTCGACGCTCGGCTCGAACTCGTGTTCGGCGAGGAGAAGGGCAGGTTCCGCAAGCTCGTCGTCACCGACGCCCAGGAACTCGTCGCACTGCACGACAACCAGGACGCGGCGTTCCGCGGCGCGGTGGCAACCGCCATCGTCGAAGGGACGAAGTGGCTGAAGCGCGAGATCGGCGACCTGTCACGGCGCCACTTCAGGGATCCGGACGACGGCGAGAACACGTACGGCGCGGGCCGCATCGCGCTCGCCGTCCTGACGATGCTGCACGCGGAGGTCCCCGGCGACGATCCGCTGATCGCGGCCGCGTTCGACGAGCTGCGCCGGCGCGAACTGGTCGACACCTACTCGCTCGGCGTGTCGTTGCTGGCCCTCGCGGAGCGCTACGCGCCGCCGGGCGAAGCCGAGCAGCTGCGCAGCGGGGCGCTCGCGGCGCCGCGGCCCCGCACGCTGCCCGACGCGGACAAGGCTCTCGCCGCCGACTGGCTCGCGCGGCTCCTGAAGAACGTCGACACGCGCCTCGATCCGGGCAGCAAGCTCGCGTTCAACTACACGGCCGCGCCGCGCTTCGACAACTCCGTGCACCAGTACGGCCTTCTCGGTCTCTACGCCGCTTCGTTGTGCCAGCTCGACGTGCCGGCCGCGACGTGGCAGGCGACTGCCGCGCACCAGCTCGGTGTGCAGTGCAACGACAACGGTCGCCAGCTCGCGCCGGACGTCATGTCGTACCGCGATCTCGCCGCGAGCGAGCGCGGCGACGCTCCGGCGAAGAGGGCGCGCTCGGCTGCGGCGGTGCCGGCGCGCGGGTTCGCGTATCACCAGCCCGATCGGCCGGCGTACGGGTCCATGACCGCGGCGGGCATCGGCAGTCTCGTCATCGCCCGCGGCGGGCTCGTGCGGTCCGGCCAGCCGAAGGCCGAGATCCTTCCGAAGATCGACGCAGCCGTTGCGAGCGGCTTCGCGTGGCTCGCCGCCGAGTTCCACGTGCGCAGCAACCCGGGATTCGTCGAGCGCGCCGACGACAGCTGGTACTACTACCTCTACGGCCTCGAGCGCACCTGCGAGCTCGCCGGCATCGCGCGCATCGGCGGTCGCGACTGGTACTACGAAGGTGCGCTGCAGATCCTCGACCAGCAGAACAAGGGCGGGTCGTTCCGGTCCGAGCGCGAGCGCGGGCTGATGCTCGACGCGACGTGCTTCGCGATCCTGTTCCTCAAGAAGGCCGCGCTGCCGCCGATCACGGGCGGGTGAGGTCCGCCGTGCGGAATCCGCAGCACGGGCTGCGTCCGTTTCGCTGCCGCGGCGTCTCCTCCTGCATGAGCACCGAACCCTCCTCCGTTTCCCCGGACGCGATCCGCAGCGAGACCCGCGCCCGCTACGCACGAACGGCCAGCGGCTGCTGCGGTCCGGCGAGCACCGGGTGCTGCGGCACGCCGACCCCCGATGCCACGGCCCACGCGCTCGGCTACTCGGCGGCGGACACCGCCGCCGTGCCGGCCGGCGCGAACCTTGGTCTCGGTTGTGGCAACCCGCTCGCGATCCGGAGCCTCGCGCCGGGCGAGACCGTGCTCGACCTCGGCAGCGGAGCGGGCTTCGACGCGTTCCTCGCCGCGCGTGCGGTCGGGCCCTTCGGCCGCGTCATCGGCGTCGACATGACCCCGGAGATGCTGCAGGTCGCACGGGAGAACCGCGACAAGGGTGGCTTCACGAACGTCGCGTTCCGGCTCGGCGAGATCGAGCATCTGCCCGTCGCCGATGCGAGCGTCGACGTCGTGCTCTCCAACTGCGTGATCAACCTGTCGCCGGAGAAGCAGCAGGTGTTCCGCGAGGCGTTCCGCGTGCTGCGTCCGGGCGGCCGGCTCGCCATCAGCGACGTCGTCGCACTGCGACCGCTGTCGGCGGCGGTTCGCGCGGACCTCGAACTGCACACCGGCTGCGTCGCCGGTGCGGCGACGATCGACGACCTGCGGGCCATGGTCGCGGCGGCCGGCTTCGAGGCGGTCGAGATCCGGCCGAAGGAAGAGCTGCAGGCGGCCGTCGACGGTTGGTTCCCCGATCGGGGCGTGACGGGGCTCGTCGCGTCCGCGACGATCGCCGCGAAGAAGCCCGCTCTGCGCACATGACCCCCGACACCGAAGTCCCCTGGCGCGAGATCGCCGACCAGATCGCCCGCTTCGTCCGGCGGCGCGTCGGCGCCCCGGACGTCGTCGACGACATCGTGCAGGACGTTCTCGCGAAGGGCATCGCCGGGCTGCGCGAAGGCCGCATCGACGGATCCCTGCACGCGTGGCTGCTCCGCGTCGCCCACAACGCCGTGGTCGATCACTACCGTCGTCGCGGCAGATCGTCGGCGACCGTGGATGCAGAAGTGCAGGCGCCGCCGGTCGATTCCGCGGCCGAGCGAGCCGGTCTGCTCGCGTCCTTCCGCGCGTTCGTCCAGGCCCTGCCGCCCGAACAGCGGGAAGCCGTCCTGCGCACCGAGTACGACGGGCTGAGCCAGGCCGAACTCGCCCGCGAACTCGGCGTGCCGTCGTCCACGGTGAAGTCGCGAGTGCAGCGGGGACGGCAGCGTCTCGAGGCCGCGTTGCTCGACTGCTGCACGTTCGAGTTCGACCGCCGCGGGCACCTCGTGGACTGGCACCGGCGGCCCGGCGGCGCGTGCCGCGACTGTTGAGCATGCGCGCCGTCGTCGCGGAGGCCCTGGCCACGGCGTTGCTTCTGGCCGTCGTCGTCGGTTCCGGCGTGATGGGCGAGCGCCTCGCCGGCGGCAACGTCGCGATCGCACTTCTCGCGAACTCACTCGCGACCGCGGCCGGTCTGGTCGTGCTCGTGACGGCGTTCGGTCCGATCTCGGGTGCCCACATGAACCCCGCCGTGACGATCGTCGCCGCGGCACTGGGACGGTTGCCGTGGCGTGCCGTGCCCGCGCGAGTGCTCGCGCAGGTCGCCGGCGGCGTCTCCGGCGTCGTCCTCGTGCACGTCATGTTCGCCCTGCCGCCGCTCGGGGCGGCGACCAACGTGCGAGCGGGCGTCGACCTCGGGGTGGCCGAAGCGGTGGCCACGTTCTTCCTCGTCTTCGTGGTGTTCGCCGTGCAGGCCGCCCGGCCCGCCGCGGTGCCGGCCGCGGTCGCGGCCACGGTGTTCGCGGGGTACTGGTTCACGTCGTCCACGTGCTTCGCCAATCCTGCGGTGACGCTGGCGCGCGCGTTCACCGACACGTTCACGGGCATCCGTTTCGAGGACGTGCCGTCGTTCGTCGCGGGGCAGGCGATCGGCGCGATCGCGGCGCTGCTCACCTTCCGCTTCCTGGTGGTGGAGAAGGCATGACCGACTCTCCGTTCGTTGTCGTGTTCGCGTGCGTGCACAACGCCGGTCGTTCGCAGATGGCGGCAGCGTTCTTCTCGCAGCTCGTCGCCCAGGGTCGCGGCCGCGCGATTTCCGCCGGGACCGCTCCGGGAAGCCGCGTGCACCCCGAGGTCGTCGACGCGATGCGCGAAGTGGGCATCGACCTCGCGGCCGCGAAGCCGACGAAACTCACCGCGGAGCTGGCCCGCGGTGCGCGACTGCTCGTCACGATGGGCTGCGGCGACGAGTGTCCTGCGGTGCCCGGCATGCGCCGCGAGGACTGGCCGCTGCCCGACCCGAAGGGGCAGCCGGTCGAGCGCGTGCGGCGGATCCGGGACGAGATCCGCGACCGGGTCGTCGCGTTGCTCGCACGCGAAGGGCTCGGTCGTCCCGCGTCGTAGGCACGAACCGTCCAAGGTGCGGTTGCCGACGGTTCGTCGATGCGCTAGACCCGGCGCGCGGATGGTGGTGGCGCCGCCGCACGAACGATGCAATTCCAGGACTACTACACCACGCTCGGTGTGTCGCGCACGGCGACGGCCGACGAGATCAAGCGCGCGTATCGCAAGCTGGCGAAGGAGTGGCACCCCGACCGCCATCCGCCGCACAAGCGGAAGGACGTCGAGGACAAGTTCAAGGCGATCGCGGAGGCGCACGAAGTGCTCAGCGATCCCGAGAAGAGGAAGCGCTACGACGCGCTCGGCGAGCACTGGCGCCACGGCCAGGACTTCCAGCCGCCGCCGGGCGGGGGCGGGTACCGCCAGGTCGACCCCGAGGAGTTCGCGCGCATGTTCGGCGGCCGCATGGGCGGTGGTGGCGGCGGCGGCTTCTCGGACTTCTTCGCCCAGATGTTCGGCGACATGTTCGCCGGCGGCGGTGCGCGCGACGGGCAGGCGCGGCGGCGTCGCGCAGCGACCGGGCCGGACGCGGAGGCGGAGATCGAAGTGAAGGTCGGTGAGGCGCTGCTCGGCGGCAAGCGGTCGTTCCAGCTGCGCATCGCCGTGCCGTGCGAGCAGTGCGACGGTGAAGGGCGCATCGGGAGTCGCACGTGCCCCGCGTGCGGCGGACTCGGCAGCACGCAGCGCGAGAAGACGGTCGAACTCACGATCCCGAAGGACGCGCGCGACGGGCAGGTGCTTCGGCTGCGCGGCCTCGGTGAGGCGGGCGAAGCCGGGCCCGGCGACCTGCTCCTCACGCTGCGCCTCGTGCCCGACGACGTCTACCGCATGCGCGACGACGACGTCGAGGCCGACGTGGTGGTGGCGCCCTGGGACCTGCTCGACGGCACGAAGGTCGACGTCGCCGTTCCCGGTGGCACCGCGACGGCCCGCATCCCGGCGGGCACTCGGCCCGGCCAGCGTCTGCGTTTGCGCAACCAGGGCCTGCCGCGCACGGACGGGCAGCGCGGCGACCTCTATCTCGTCGTGCGCGTCGGTCTCCCGGAGACGCTCGACGATCGCCAGAAGGAACTGCTGCGCGAACTCGGCAAGGGCGCACCGGCGGTGCGCGGCGGAGCGGCGAAGCAGTGACGCTGCATGCCGGATGCGCCGCCGCGCTTGACGGGCCCAGGCGGCGCCGCGATCGTCCTGCCGCCCCAGGCCGAGGCGGCCTTGGCGATGGAGGCTGGCATGCAGTCGCACCCGTTCGACGTCCTGATCGTCGGCGCCGGCCCGGCCGGCTCCGCGGTGGCCGGCCTGCTCGCACAGCGAGCGCTCCGCGTGCTCGTCCTGGAGAAGGACCACTTCCCGCGCTTCCACATCGGTGAATCGCTGCTACCCGCGGGGCTGCCTGTGCTGGATCGGCTCGGTGTCGAGCCGCTGACGGACACCTTCGTCTACAAGCGCGGCGCCCACTTCGTCTGCGAAGAGAGCGGCCGCGAAGGCATCTTCGCCTTCAACGACGCCCTGCCCGGCTGCGCGAGCCACGCATGGCAGGTCGAGCGCTCCCGGTTCGACACGGCGCTGCGTGATCGCGCGCGGGCTGCCGGCGCCGAGGTCCGTCACGGCGAGACGGTGGTCGACCTCGGTGCCGATGCCGACGGCGCATTCGTCGCGACGCGCGGCGAACGCTTCGCCGGCCGCTACCTGATCGACGCGTCGGGGCAATCGCGCTTGATGGCGCGTCACGCCGTCGCGCTCGTTCATGCCGCGCAGGTCATCCTCGATGCGGCCGCGGTCGATCTGGTACGAGGGAACGATCGGTTCGGCGCACGGGCCGATCTCGGCACGCTGGTGCAGCGGCAGGTCGCCGCCGCCGGGGAAGAACCGCAGGCCCATCTTCGGGAGCTGGCGTTCGCGCATGTACTCGCGCAGCCCGAGGCGCTCGAAGTACTGGCAGCCGAGTTCGACCGACGATTCGCCCACCTTGTGGCAGGCGGCGGGCAGGGGCCGCGCGGTCTTCTCCACGACGGTCACCGCGAGGTCGGGCATCTCGCGCCGCAGCTGGCGGGCGAGCAAGAGACCGGCGAAGCCGCCGCCGCAGATCACGACGTCGGTGGGCGGAGCGTCGGGCACGGTCGCTGCCGCGGTGAATGGTCCGGGTTCGTCGCGGCGCTGGTCCGGCGCCGGCCGCGTGGTGCACCGGCCCACGAGTCCGAGCAGGTGCAGCACCGGTGTCGTCAGGAACGTGGTGACGACTGCCATCGTGACCATCATCGCGAACAGGGTCGGCGAGATGATGCGGAGGTCGAGACCGACGTTGAGCACGACCAGCTCCATGAGGCCCCGCGTGTTCATCAGCGCACCGAGTGCGATGGCCTCCCTGTTCGCGATCCCGGTGCAGCGAGCGGCGACGTAGCTGCCGCCGAACTTGCCGATCGTCGCCACGGCGATCACGAGCAGGCAGAGCGACCAGTTCTGCAGCCCGTGCACGAGTCCGAACTCCGTGCGCAGCCCTGTGAACGCGAAGAACATCGGCAGGAACAGCACCACCACGAGGTCGTGCAGGCGCGTCGTCGCGGCGCGCGCGAGGTGCGAGTCGTGCGGGATGATCGCGCCGAACAGGAACGCGCCGAACAGCGCGTGGATGCCGATCGCTTCGGTCGCCAGCGCCGACAACAGGAGGCCGGTCACGACGGCCGCCATCGCGGTCGCCGAGCCGCTCGCGGCCGCGGTCTGGCGCGCGACCATGCGCACGACGAGCGGCCGCACGACCAGCAACATCACGAGCGTGAAGGTGGTCGCGAGCGCGATCGTGGTCAGCGCGTCCGCGGTGGTGGCGCGGGCGATCCCCACGACGAGCGCCAGCAGGCACCACGCGCTCACATCGTCGACGGCGGCGCACGCGAGCGACATCGCGCCGAGCGGGGTCGCCGAAAGCCCGGTGTCGCCGAGGATGCGGGCGAGCACGGGGAACGCGGTCACCGACATCGCGACCGCGACGAACAGCGCGAACGGCGTGAACGGCACGTCCGCCGTCGCAGTGGTCGGGTAGAGCAGCAGGGCCAGCGCACTGCCGAGCAGGAACGGTGCAGTGATGCTGGCGTGGGACACGGCGATGGACGCGTGCGTACGCTTGCGCAGCAGCGTCGTGTCGAGTTCGAGACCGACGAGGAACAGGAACAGCACGACGCCGATCTCGGCGACGATGCCGAGCAGCGGCGCGACGTTCGGCGGCATCAGGAACGCGAACGCATCGGGCATCGCGCGCCCGAGCAGGGACGGCCCGAGCAGGATGCCCGCGAGCATCTCGCCGACGACCGGGGGCTGGCCCAGGCGGCGGAACAGCGCGCCGAAGCCGCGGGCGACCACGATCACGACCGCCAGCGCGAGCAGGACATGCGCCAGCGCGTGTGGCGTCCCGACGCTCGTCGTGCCGTCGAACGCCACGTGCGATGGGGCGGGCGGTGGTGCGTCGAGGCCGCGACCGATCGCCGTGATCGCCACGAAGCCGGCGATCGCCGCGGCGACCATGAATGCGTAGACGACCGAGAGGCGCCGGTTCGACGTGAGTGTTGGGTCCATGCGACGAGGCCCGGAGTCTAGGCGCTCCCGGTCACCGTCGAAACCGACTTCGTTGCATGCGGGCGACGGAGTCGGCAGCATCCGTCGATGGCCCTGCTCACGCTGAACGACGTCCACGTCACGGTGGGCGAGCGGCACCTCCTGCGCGGTGTGTCCCTCGTCGTCGGCGAGGAGGATCGCATCGGCTTCGTGGGGCCGAACGGCTGCGGCAAGTCGACCCTGCTCCGCATCATGGCTGGCGACCTCGTTCCCGATGCCGGCGAGCGCACGTTGCGACGCGAACTCCGGCTCGGCTTCCTGCCGCAGGAACCGGTGCTGCCGGCCGACGCCTCGGCGTTCGACGTCGTCGTGCGCGGCATCGCGGGCCGTGACGAGGTCCTCCGGGCACTCGAACGCGTGCATGCCGAACTCGCGACGGACGTCGCGCCGGAGAAACTCGAACGACTGCTGAAGGAGCAGCAGCGCCTCGACGAACGCCTTGAGCACCTCGGCGGCCACGACGTCGAGCACCGCGCCCGCGCGGTGCTGCACTCGCTCGGCGTGCCGCGCGAGGAGGCCCGTTGCGGCGACATGTCGGGCGGCGAACGGCGGCGCACGGCGCTCGCGCGGCTGCTCGTCGGCGGCCCCGAACTCCTGCTGCTCGACGAGCCGACGAACCACCTCGACGCCGCGGTGACCGATTGGCTCGAGACGTTCCTGCTCGACCAGGGCACGCCGCTCGTGATGGTGACGCACGACCGGTACTTCCTCGACCGGCTCTGCAACCGCATCGTCGAATTCGAGGGCGGCATGCTGCACGAGTACGAAGGCGGCTACCGCAGCTACCTCGTGCAGCGCGCGGAGCGACTCGAGCGCGAAGCGAAGGCGGAGAGTGCGCGCCTCAACACGCTGCGCCGCGAAACGGAGTGGGTGAAGCGCGGGCCGCCGGCGCGCACGACGAAGGCGAAGGCACGCATCGGTCGCTGGGAGTCGCTGCTCGCGAAAGCACCTCCGCCGACGGCCGCGGAGCTCGAGTTCTCGATCCCGGAGGGCCCGCGGCTCGGCGACTTCGTGCTGCGCCTGAAGGGGGTCGGCAAGAGCTACGGCGAACGCTCCGTGCTCGACTCGCTCGACTTCGAACTCGGCCCCGGCCAGCGGCTCGGCATCGTCGGTCGCAACGGCGCCGGCAAGACGACCCTGCTCAAGATGTGCCTCGGGCAGCTTGCTCCCGACACCGGCACGGTTGCGATCGGACCGACGGTGAAGTACGCCTCGATCGACCAGGTCCGCTCGGCGCTGTCGCCGCAGAAGACCGTGCTGCAGGAGGTGTCGAACGGCAACGACTACGTCGTCGTCGCGGGCCGCGGCATGCGTGTCGAGACCTTCCTCGAGCAGTTCCTGTTCCCCGGCGCGATGAAACACGCCCTGGTGTCGTCGCTGTCGGGCGGCGAGAAGAACCGAGTGCTGCTGGCCCGGCTGCTCTGCGAGGGCGGCAACGTGCTCGTGCTCGACGAACCGACGAACGACCTCGACCTCGCGTCGCTGCGTGCACTCGAGGACGCGCTGCTGGCGTTCCCCGGCGCGGCGATCGTCGTCAGCCACGACCGCTGGTTCCTCGACCGCGTCGCGACGCGCGTCGTTCACCTCGACGGCGAAGGCCATGCGCGTGTGCACGAGGGCGATCTCTCGCTGTTGCTCGAACATCTGGCCGCGGAGGGCGCCGAGGCGGAGGCCGCCGCCGCGCGCGCCGAGGCCGCGAAGAGGGCCAGGGCCGCGGCGGCCGCGAAGCCGGTGGAGAAGCAGCGCCGGCTCAGCACGCGCGAGCAGCAGGAACTCGCCGGATTGCCGGCGCAGATCGAAGCCGCGGAGCGCGACCTCGCCGCCGTGGACGCGGGGCTGCTCGACCCGGCCGTCTACACCGCCGCCGGACGCGACCGGTTCGAGCAGTTGACGAAGCAGCGGACGGCGCTCGCGCCGCGGATCGCCGCGCTCTACGCGCGCTGGGAAGAGCTGGAAGCGATCGCCGAGTCGGCGCGCCGCTGACGGCCCCGCGGAGCACTCGGGCGTCATTCCCGCATCGGATCGCGCCGCCCGGGAGACGAACTATCGGCGACGGATCGTCGCTCTCGGCTGCCGGTGCGTCGCCCGCCTCTGCCGAGTCCCGGACCGACCCACACTCATGCTCGACCCCATCCGCTTCTCCGGCTGTCTGCTCTTCGCCGCGTCCCTCGCCGCGCAGGTCCCGACCGACAGCATCGTTCTCCTCGACTGGTTCTCCGCCGGGCCGTTCGGCGTCAACCAGATCGTGTTCCTCGACTCGGCCGGAGGCGGCTCGACCGACGTGATCGGGGCGACCCCGTTCGGATCGCCGCCGCTGCAGGGCATCGCCGCCGACGCGGCCAACCCCTCCGACTTCTTCCTCCTGGGGCTGCTGAACGGCCCGAACGCCGGCATCAATCGCGTGCCCGTCGGAATGCTCGCCGTGCCCGGCGCGCCCGACAGCTCCCTGTGGACGCATCCCGGCGCCGATCGCATCCGCGTCGCGGGCGGCAACGTCTGGACGCTGTCGGGCGGAGCCATCGAATCGACCCCGCTCGCTGGCGGCAGCCCGACGTCGCTCGCCGTGTTCAACGATGCCGTCGACATCGCCGTGGCGGCGAACAAGTTGTTCGTCGGACGGCGGAACGCTGCGTCGCCGTCGACGCCCGTGGCCCTGATCGAGATCGACCTCGCGACGATGGCGCAGCGGACCGTGGGCTCGTACGCGGACGTGCGGCGCATCGCGGTGGACACCGCGGGCGTCGGGCTCGCGATCGGCACGACCAGTTCGGCGGTCCAGGTCGCCGTCGCGAACGGCAACGTCGTCGCCACGCATGCGGCAACGGTCGGCCCGGTGGTCGCCGTGACGTGGACGACCGACGGCTCGATCGTGTGGGGCGAGTCCGCGGGGCTCGGCTACGCGGTGTTCCGCGCCGGGCTGCCGGCGCCGATCCGCGTGCACGCGCTCGCCGACCTCGTCGATCTCGATGTCGCGGTCGCGACGACAGCGTCGGCGATCCCCTACGAGATCGGCTGCGGCAACGGTGGCGCGACCACGTGGTCCGTGTCGGGGTTGCCGACGCTCGGGAACGCATCGTTCGCGATGTCCCTCGGCGGCGCTCCGCCCGACACGCTCGGCGTCCTGTTCCTCGGCGACAGCCGCCGCTTCTCGACGGTGCACGCGCAGGCGCTGCCGATGGACCTCACCGCGTTCGGAGCGCCGGGCTGCTTCCTGTTCGTGGATCCGATCGTGCCCCTGCTCCTCGTGTCCGACCCGATCGGCGTGGCGACCCGTGCACTGCCGATCCCGGCGACACCGGGGCTCGCGGGCGTCGAGTGGGTGGGCCAGGGGTACGTGTTCGACCCGTCGTACACGCCCTACCCGTTCGCGGCGACCGGCGGACTCGCGCTCCGGATCGAGCCGTGATCGCGGCGATGTTCGCGTGATGCACGACGCCGAGATCCGGACGCTGCTCGCCGACCTCGGCTGGTTGCGTGCTCTGGCGAGGCGTCTCGCGCGCGACGCCAGTGCCGCCGACGATGTCGTACAGGAGGCCTGCGCGATCGCGCTCGAACGACCACGGCCGCCGCACCAGTGGCGCGCGTGGCTCACCGGCGTCGTGAAGAACCTGGTGCACGAACGGCGGCGGCAGCAGGCACTCGACCGGCGCTGCGCCGAGATCGCCGCCGTGGCCGAGTCCCGGCCGACGGACGACGTCGTGCACCGCGCCGAGATGCAGCACACGATCGCCACGCAGGTGCTGGCACTCGAAGAGCCCTATCGATCGACGGTCCTGCTGCGCTTCTTCGACGCGCTGCCGCCGCGGCGCATCGCGGCGATGCACGGCGTGCCCGTCGCGACCGTGCACAGCCGCCTGCAGCGTGCGATGCAGATGCTGCGCCGCCGCCTGGACCACGAGTCCGGCAGCCGTTCGAAGTGGCTCGCGGTCGTGATCCCGATCGGATGGCCGTCGTCGGCCCTGCGTCGTGCGACGGCACTGCGCGCGCGGCAGTTCGCCTTCGGCGGGGTCGCGCTCGCCGTGGCGGCCTTCGGTGCGTGGACCTTTTGCGCCGGCAGCGGTGCGTCGTCGCCGTCGGCGCCGGGATCCCGTGCGAACGCGGTCGTCGCGACCACCAGCGAACGGGTCGCCGTGACGGATCCAGCGCCGATCCCGCCCGCGCCGCGACCGCGGCCCGTCGATGGGACCCTCGTTCGCGGACGCGTCGTCGACGTGCTCGGCCATGGTCTCGCGGGTGTGCGGGTCTCCGCACGAACGGGCGACTACTGGTCGCGCACCGACGCAGCAGGCACGTTCGTCGCCGACTTCGCCAGGACGGATTCCGACGGGTCGTTCGCCGGGCGACTCGAGGCGACGCACGCGCTCCTCATCGTCCGGCAGCCCGAACTGCAGACGATCTTCGTCGGCACGTGGTCGACCGCGGCCGACGTCGAGCCGTGCGTCGTGGTTGCGCCCGGAACGGCCGTCGTCGGCACGGTCGTCGACTCGGAAGGGCATCCCGTCGGGCACGGGGAGGTCGCGCTGCGTCTGCCGCCCGGTGTGCTCGCCGGCTTCGAGGGGACGCTCGACGCGTCGTCGCAGACCGCGTACGAGACGCGCGTCGGCGCCGACGGTTCGTTCGCGATCGCCGGCCTCCCGTGGATCGAAGGCGCGGAACTCGTCGTGACCGGCGACGGGTGTGATGCTGCAACGGTGCCGTTGCCGCGCTCCCCGACCGCGGACCTGCGCATCGTCCTCGCGGCGCCGGTCGCCGGACCGGGGGATCTGCAGGGCGACGTGTTGCACGTCGACGGTTCGCCGGCGCACGGCGCTCTCGTCGCGCTCGGCGTGACGTCGGTGACGACGGACCGGCGCGGGCACTTCGTGCTGCGTCTTCTGCGCGCGGGGCGACCTTCGGATCTGGTCGCCGCGCTGCCGGGCTTCGCACCGGCGCGGCTCGCGGCTCCGGCGGAAGGCGGTGACGTCGTCGAGGACTGGCCGCGGCCGATCGAACTGCGGCTCGGGCCGCCGTGCGGCAAAGTCGTCGGACGCGTCGTCGACGAACACGGTCCCGTTGCGGGTGCCGAGGTCTGGATCGACGATCCGACGCGGTTCGGTGCGGTGCGCGGTCAGCCGGTCCAGCTCGAGTACTTCGTCGCGGGCGGGGCGCTGCGTT
Source organism: Planctomycetota bacterium (assembly GCA_016794565.1). Taxonomy (GTDB): domain Bacteria; phylum Planctomycetota; class UBA1135; order UBA1135; family UBA2386; genus JAEUHQ01. The sequence goes on from JAEUHQ010000065.1 coordinate 115,947, forward strand.
GCCGCGGCCGCCCGATCCCGCTGCTGGATGCCGCGACCGTGGACGATCCGGCCATCGATGATCGGCAGGTGCCGGCACAGTTCGCGCACGAGGACGAGCCGACGGCGTCGTGGTTCTTCGTCACGACCGATGGCGAGGGCCGCTTCACGCTGCCCGGCCTGCTCGATCGCCCCGCCGCCCTGCGCGCGTTCGATCCCGCGACGGCTCGAACGGCGCGCGTGGTCGACGTGATCGCGGGCGGGGCGCCGGAGATCCGCCTCGTCGAGGCCGCGAACGTCGTGCTCGGCCGGGTGCTCGCCCCGAACGGCGATCCGCTCGCGGGCGTGAGGGTGCGGCAGGAGATCGCCGTGTTCGCGCGCCGCACCGCCGTGCCGGCGGGGGCGTTCCAGCTCGGTTTCCTCCGCGAAGGCCGAACGGCGACGACTGCCGCGGACGGCACGTTCGCGTTGCCGGTCGCGACCGCGCTGCCGTGGTTCCTCGGGTTCGACGGCCAGCACATCCGGCCCGGGGACTTCGACGGCGCGGAGGTGCGGCTCGGCGCGGAGTCGACTTTCGTGCTCGAGCGCAGGTGTCGCTTCGTGATCGCGCTCGCGGATCCGAGCGAAGCGGATGCCGTGTCGTTCGCGGATCGCGACGGCCGGACCATGCACCTCATGGCGCCGGCCCTGCGCAACGCGCGCGGCAGCGAACCGCGGCTGCCGCTGCGCGATGGGCGCAGCGTGCCCATCGTCGTCGGCGAGAGCGTCGCCACGTGCGTGTTGTGGCGCGGCGAGGTCCGTGTGCGCTCGTTTCCGGTGTCGCCGACGCCGGGCGGAGTGACCACCGTCCGATGAGGGGCGACGCGATCCGGCAGCCCCTGGTCGACTCCGACGGCGCCCGGCGCGGCCGGCGGTTCGCCGTCACGAAGAGGGGTTGACCGCGGCGATCACTTCGGGACGACGGGCGGCGTCCAGTCGTGCTTGCCGTTCAGCGTCTCGAGGAACGCGACGATCTGCGCGACCTCGTCGTCCGTGAGACCGCGGTCCAGCATCAGCGGGTCGAGGTGCGGGTTCTTGTGGCCGCCGCTCGCCATGAACTTCACCGCTTCGGTCAGCGTCTTCGCGCTGCCGTCGTGGAAGTACGGCGCGGTCTTCGCGCTCTCGCGCAGCGTCGGCGTCTTGAACGCGCCGGTCTTCGTCGGATCGTTCAGCGCCTTGTCGCTCGCCGCGCCGACGTCCGGCTTCTCGGCCTGCATGCCGATGCCGACGTTGTGGAAGACACGGTCCGTGAAGAGCGGCGGCGTGTGGCAGACGACGCA
>JAEUHQ010000071.1 GCA_016794565.1 Planctomycetota bacterium
TGCGCAGCGCCTTCAGCGTGTCGCGCACGAGGCCGTAGCCGCGGTCCTTGTTCCAGCCGCGCCCGTCCTTGAAGCGGTGCTGCGCGTCCTTCCTGCGGATCAGCCGATAGACCTCGCCGAAGATCTGCGCCTGGTTGATCCACATCTCCTGGTGGCTGCGGCCGCCGAGCATGTTGATGTGGTACTGCAGCGGCGAGTCGTCCTCTTCGTAGAGCGAGCGCACTAGCTGGGCCGCGTACTTCTTCTCCGGGTCCGTGCCCCACTCGATGCGTTCGTACAGATCGATGAGGTGCGAGCGGTTGATGCGCGTGTGCGTGCTGTTGATGACGACGAACATCTCCGTCGCGAAGTCGGCGGTCTTGCCGTCGAAGATCACGACCGGCACTTCGACGCGGCGGTCGGCGTCCTTCTCCTGCAGGTAGAAGTGCAGCCCCGCGAGGCGGTGCTGGCCGTCGATGATGAGGAAGTCGCTGCGCGGCTCGACCAGGTTGCCGGCGCGCTCCATGCCCTTCAGCGGGTGGAACTCGAGTTTCTCGGTGCTGAACAACAGCACGGCTCCCGGGATCACGGGCTGCCGCGTCTCGTTGCGATAGAAGTCCTTGATCTGCTTGACCTTCCTGCGGTTCAGATCGCGCTGGAACGACTTGCTGTTCTTCTCGATCGCCTGCACGTAGCGCTCGACTTCGTCCGGCTCGCCCTTCTTCGGCTTGTGCTCCTCGCCGCCGATCGTCTGGCCCCGTTCGCCATAGAACCGCGTCACGAACCGCACCTTCTTCAGCAGGTCCTCGGCCGGGTAGCTGACGAAGTAGAACTCCGACTCCTTCTGGCGCATCCGCTGGGCGAACATCTGGCGGGACTCCTTGGACGGGTTTGAGATCTTGCGGCGAGAGTGTGCGCGGGCGGCCTCTGCTTGGCAAAGGTCTCGGGCCCGTTCGGGAAGAGAGGCCGTTCGATACGCTCGAACTCCCGGTCGGAGCGAACGATGGCATCGGGCCATTCCGGATCCGACCGCTCCGCTGAGGCTGCCCCATGACGTCCCGCTTGGCCCGTGTCGCCGTCCTCGGTGTTCTCGCCGCGATCGTCGAGGCCCAGGATTTCGACGAGTTCCTGATCCGCGAGGTGCAGCCGGCACAGTGGTTTCGAGTCGAATCGCACGACGCCAGCGCCGAGGACGAGGCACTGACCAGCCGGTTGCTGTGCCGCACCGTGGTGCGGTTGCGGGCGATGTTCGGCGTCGAGGCCACCGAACGCTGTCTGCGCGGACTCGACTGTGTCGTCCGCTTGCACGGCAAACCGACTGCGACCGTCACCGAGTCGGCCGCGAACCTGGTCACCGGCTCTCGCGACGGTCGCTACGAGGCGACGATCGATGTCCTCGCTCCGGCTGCGTTCTCCGCGAGCTATCGCGACATCGCCGGATTCGCCGCGGGTGAGGACCACCACGCGAAGGTGCTCGGGCACGAGTACGCGACGGTCCTGCTCGACCGAATCACCGCGCAGAAGGCCGCGGGCTGGCGCTTCTTCAGCGCTCCGTCGTGGTTCGTGCAGGGTTGCGAGGAGTTCCTGGCCGTCGCCCTGCTCGATGCCGCGACGCGCGACGACGTTCTCGAGCTCTGGGCGCGGGCGCAGGCCGATCCGGATCGCGTGCGGTTCCATCCTTCGTTCGCGGTGAAGGATCCCTACCTCGACGGTGCGGTGATGCTGCACTTCCTGCACGACTCGTTCGGTGCCGAACGCGTGCGCGCCTTGCTGGCCGCGGAGCAGCCGACCTTCGACGAGGCCTTCGTCGCGACGTTCGGAGGCTCGTTGGATTCGCTCGAGGCCCGTTGGAAGACGTGGCGGGAGGACGCCATCGCCCGCGCCGAGTGGCAGAAGGCGCTGCGCGATGCGAAGACACCGGCCGAGATCGCGATGGCGGTGCGAGGCCGCGACCTTCGCCGCCTGCCCGAGGACGTTCGTGAACAGGTCGTGAGCGCGCTGCGAACGTTGGCGGGCAAGGACGAGTACTGGCGCGGTCCAGGGGACGGCGCCCCGCATCGCGTCTGTCGGTTGGACAGCGGCGCCCTGCGGTGGGCGCTGGTGGTCAGCTACGAGGGACTCGAAGTGCCCGGAGTCTCGTGGATGGCCGTCCACCTGTTCGACGCCGACTGGAAGCAGAAGGCCGTGGCCAACTTCCCGACGGGATACCGGATCTCGTTGTTCGACGTGTGGCAAGAGCGGGTGGACGCGCTGTCGGATCCGGTGTTCACGGTGCGCTTGGGGTCGATCGGTTCGTTCGGCGACTTCACCTACCGTCAGCGGCAGCACTACGCCGTACGGGACGAACGGCTCGCGCTCGTGCGGATCGCGGACGAGGGAGGCGCCGCGACAAAGGGCAGCTTCGCGGCCTCGCATCCGTGGACCGGACCGCGGCCCATGCAACGCACCACGGCGCAGTGGATCGAGTCGTTGGCGAGCGACGATGCGGCGCTCGTTCTCGAGACGCTGACGTGGCTCGGTGGTCGGCATCTCGCTTCCGCGGAGCCGCGCGCCGGGAACGTGAATCAGGAGAGTGTCGAGGACTCCAAGGCGTGGGAGGCTGTTCGCGACGACCCGAAGACGCGCCCGCTGCTCGAGAAGCTGGCGCAGTCGAAGAACCGTTGGATTCGCGAAGCGGCGGCGCTCACGCTGAAGAAGGGCGACTGACCCGGCAGCGCCTCTTCGCGAACGATGCCGACGAAAGACGAACTCCGCCTGCAGGTCCGCGCGATCCGCGACGCGATCGATCCGACGACGCGGGCCGAGTGGTCGCGGCGCATCGCCGAGATCGGCCTCGCGCGGCTTCGCGAACGGGTGACCGCGAACACGATCGTGTCGGCGTACTGGCCGATGCGCAGCGAGGTCGATCCGCGGCCGTTGGCGATGGCGTTGGCGACGTGCGGCGCGCGGCTGTGTCTGCCTGCATTCGTCGGCAAGGTGATGGAGTTCCGCCGCTGGTACGAGAACGACGAACTCGCGCCCGCGGGCTTCCAGACGTTCGAGCCGTTGCGCAGTGCGCCCGTCGTCGTGCCGACCCTCGTGCTGGCGCCGCTGCTCGCGTTCGATCGCCGCGGCGCGCGCCTCGGATGGGGGAAGGGCTACTACGACACGTTCCTCGGTGGCCTCGATGCGGCGGCGGCGCGCGGGGACGGCGTGCGCCCGTTCGTCGTCGGCGTCGCATTCGCCTGCCAGGAAGTGCCCGAAGTGCCGCTCGAGCCGCACGACCGCCGGCTCGATGCCGTGATCACCGAGAACGGCAGCTTCGATCGTTGAACGCGTCGTCGCGTTCGCGAGGCGGGTGCTTCACGCCGAACGCGCCAGCCACCACGTTCCGACGAGGACGGCGCCGGCTGCCGCAGCCTGGAACAGTGCAGCGGGAACGACGAGCGGCAGCGCCATGAGCACGACGCCGGCGCAGAGTTGGAGGGCGCGCGCCTGCTTCTTCCCGAACAGGAACAGACCGAAGCCGATCGAACTGACGATCACACCGACGATCAGCGATGCGGGGTCGAGGTCCATGGATGCGCGTGGCGCCGTGCCGCGACGGTCTTCGGCAGAAGCGGGCGCCGAGTGTCGTTTCGCGTCCACGATGCGCGGAACGCCGTGTTCCCGGGCCTTGGCAACGCCGGTACGCTGACGCGCCGTGATGCCGCTCCGCGTGATCTGGGCCTACCGCCGCACCGGGAAGTTCGCGTTCCACGTTCTGACCGGCTCTCTCGCCGCCGATCCGCGCTGCGCCGACGTGCCGGTCGAGTTCTGCAACGGCGAGGACGCGCTGGTCGCGGCGATCCGCGCCGCGCTCGAACGCGGCGAACGAGTGCTCGTCGGCTGGTCGTACTACTCGCCCGACGCGGCGCAGATGGAAGGCGAGCTGCGCGCGGTGCGCGCGGCGATCGACGATCCTCGTGTCGTGCACATCGCCGGCGGCGTGCACGCGTCTGCGGAACCGCTCGCCACGCTGCGCGCCGGCTTCGAGCTCGTCGCGATCGGCGAAGGCGAACTGCTCGTGCGCGACCTCGTGCTGGATCTGCGCGCCGGTGGTGACGGCCGTTCGATCGCCGGCGTCGCTTCGCTCGAAGCGTCCGGCGAGCTGCGCCGCAACGGCCGCGCCGAACGCATCGCGCTCGACGACTTCCCGCCGTTCGCGCCGACGCATGCACGCTTCGGCCCGATCGAGATCACGCGCGGCTGCATCTACGCGTGCCGTTTCTGCCAGACGCCGTACTTCGCCGGCGCCGCGTTCCGCCATCGCTCCGTGGACAACGTGCGGCAGTGGGTGCGCTGGCTCGTCGGCCGCGGCTTCCGCGACTTCCGCTTCTTGTCGCCGACGTCGATGAGCTACGGCACGAAGACGGCCGAACCCGACCTTGCTGCGGTCGAAGCTCTGCTCGCGGGTGTTCGCGAGGACATCGGGCCCGAACGACGGTTGTGGTTCGGCACGTTCCCGAGCGAAGTGCGACCCGAGCACGTGACCTCCGCCGCGCTCGTGCTGCTGCGGCGGTTCGTCACCAACCGCGCGCTGATCGTCGGCGGGCAGTCGGGCAGCGACCGTGTGCTCGCGGCGAGCGAACGCGGTCACGACAGTGCGGCCGTCGAGCGCGCGGTCGCGCTCTGCGTCGAACACGGGTTCGTGCCCCACGTCGACTTCCTGCTGGGGCTGCCGGGCGAAGACGCTGCCGATCTCGAAGCCACCATGGCACTCATGGACCGGCTCGTCGCGCGCGGCGCGAGAGTGCACGGCCACACGTTCCTGCCGCTGCCGGGGACCCCGTTCCGCAAGGCGCCGCCCGGTGTGCTCGCCCCGGCGCTGCGCCGGAGGCTGCGCGCGATGGCGTCGCGGGGCGAGTTGTACGGGCAGTGGGAGCAGCAGGAATCGACCGCGCGGGCGATCGCCGACCGTCGCTGACCGCGGTCAGCGCGGCATCCGCAGCAGGTACCCGCGCGCCTCGGCGTTGTCGGGGCGAAGGGCGAGCGCCTGCTCGAAGCGTTCGCGGGCCGCCGCGAATCGCCGCGTCTCGAAGTAGAGGCGACCGAGGTTGAACGCGGCCTGATCGTTCGCCGGCGACAGTTCCAGCGCGCGCAGCCAGGAGGTCTCGGCCGTGCCGACGTCGCCGGCCAGGATCGCGGCGACGCCGCGCGCGACCAGCAGCGAGGCGTCGTTCGGGAAGCGCAGCGAAGCTTCGTCGAGCGTCTTCGCGACTTCGGCCGGAGGGCGCAACCCGCCGTCGAGTTCGGCGAGCGCACTCGCCACCTCGATGCCGGCGCCGATCGTCGCGCGCAGGTGCGCGGCGGCGTAGAGCGGACGCTCGAGCCGGGTGCGCGCCCGCGCGAACGCGGCGACCGCGTCGCGGTAGTGCCTGGCGATCGCCTCGCGATGGGCGTCGTCGCGCGGCTCCCGCGCGGCGGCGGCGCGTTCTTCGTTGCCGAAGAGGTAGTGAGGCTCGGGATGGCGGGGGCAGTCGGCGACTGCGCGGCGGGCGACTTCCGCCTGGTCGTGCCACCTCGGAGTCCCGAGCATCGTGCCCGTCGCGCACGCCGCCGCGAGCGCCGCGCCGAGCCAGGGTCGCGCCGCTCCGCAACCGACGAGCAGCGCCGCGAACGCGAAGACGCCGAGATACACGTATCGATCGCAGATCGGCCATGGGCCGAGGTTCGCGGGCGACAGCACGGCGGGAATCAGCACGACGGCGAATCCGCCGGCGGCGAGGAGCGCGAGTTCGCGCCGGTGGCGCGACGCACTCGCGACCGCGATCGCGAACACGAACGCCGCGACCGCACGAACGGGCAGTGCGTCCCACACTTCGGCGGCCGTGGGCGGCACCCATCGGTACGGAGTGATGCCGAGCCAGCCGCTCGGAACGGCGAGCAGCGACGAGCCGAGGAACGCGCCGAGCCCGATGCGGCCCGCGCCGTGGAAGTCGAGTTCCATGCGGCCGCGGTCGAAGCCGGCGCCGAGGTCGCCGAACACGACAACGCGTGCAATCCACCATGCGACGACGATGGCGGCAACGCCGATCCATGCCGTTCGCCGGCGCTCTCGCGGCACCGGCCAGCGGCTCCGCGTCGTCACGTCGAGGGCCAGGAGCCATCCGAGCGCGAGCAGACCGGTGTCCTTCGCCGCGAGTGCGCACACGAAGCCGAGCCACGCGCCGACCGGCAGCCCGCGACCGCCACGTTCGCGCCAGCGCCGCCAGCCGGCGACCGCCGCCAGGGTCGCCGCGCCGCACAGCGGATCGCCGAGGGCGGCGACCCACGCGACGCTCTCGACCTGGCACGGATGCAGACCGAACACCGCGGCCGCGAGTGCGGCCTGCAGGGGTGTGGCGTCGAGCCTGC
>JAEUHQ010000101.1 GCA_016794565.1 Planctomycetota bacterium
CGGCACCGACGATTGCAACGGGCCGGTCCGCCGACCATCATCCGGCGATGCGCCGCGGGTTCGCCGTCCTCGCCATGCTGTCGCCGCTTTGCGGCCAGGAACGACCGGCGCCGCCGGCGCCCCCGATCCTCGTCGACACCGTGATCGCCACGGTGAACGACAGCGCGATCATGCACAGCGAGCTGATGACGCTGACCGCGGGCCGCATCCGTACCCTGCAGGCCAGTGGCCGCCGACTCGCACCCGCCGACTACGAAGCGGCGTACGACGAGGAGCTGCAGCGCCGCGTCGAGTGGTACACGTGGGCGCAGGCGGCGAAGACGTTCGGCGTGGTGGCGCCCGAACTGGTCGAGTCCCAGGTGCAGCGCGATCTCGAGCAGGTCGAGCAGGATCAGGTGCGCGACCTCGGCAGCTACCAGGCGTGGAGCCGCGCACTGCAGAACAAAGGCCAGACGTGGCCGACCTACGCGCGCGAACTCCGCGTCGACAAGATGGCCGACATCGCGCAGGACATCTCGGTCGGCATGCGCATGCAGCGCCAGGCGAACCTCTACGTCACGCCGCGCATGCTGCGCGACACGTTCAGCAAGCACCGCGAGCTGTTCGTGCACGACGCCAAGGCGGCCGTCGCGATCGTGATGTTCGTCGGCCAGGACGCCGAAGCGAACGCCCGCACCGCCGCCGCCGCGTGGCGGACCGAAGACGTGACCAGCCGCGCCCTGGCCCGGCGCTTTCCCGACACGATCGCCCTCGACGAGACCGCAGCGAGCGACCTCGTGCCCGCCCTCTCCTCGTTCGCACTCGCAGGTCCGCTCGACCGTGTGTCGGATCCCCTGCCGCGGGACGGCGGCGGCTTCCAGGTGGCGAAAGTCGTGCGGTTCGTGCCCGCGCGGAACGGCAAGTTCGAGGATCGGGACGTGCAGGACCAGCTCCGGGACCTGTGCCAGCGCCAGGTCCGCATCGAGTTCGAGTCGCAGGCGATGCAGCGCGCCAAGCAGCGGACCCTGGTCTGGTACGCCCGACCGCCCCGCTGAGGCGCGGCGGGATCCGGTCGGCCCGCCCGATCCCCTCCGCCTTCCGGGCGACCCGCTCGTTGCGGCACTCGCCTCCGCCCGCTCTACTTTCCGCCCCCTCTCCCTGAACCTGGCCCCCGGCTGCGTCGTTGCCCGCGAAGTGCTGGTGGGTTTCGGCGCGACCGTGAGCGCCGGGACCGAACCGCTTCGAACCGCCCAGTCCCGAATCGTCCCGTCCCGCCGCTGTCGCACCGACGGCCAGGCAAAGCCCCGCAGATCTCTTCGAACCGGCCTCTCCGACCGGACCACTTCCGACCATGGCCCATCTCGACCCGACCAAGATCAAAGTCGAATCCCACGCGCTCCCAGTCTGGGAGACGGAGGAGACCTTCCAGGACATGATGGCCGAACAGCTGCGGCACGCGCCGTGGCTCGTGCTGTCCGCCGTGATCCACGTGGTCATCGGCCTTCTGCTGTTCGTGCTGATCCCGCCGGAGGAGAAGAAGAAGATCGAGAACAAGGTCGAGATGACCGACACGACCCAGCAGGAGGTCGTCGAGCCGCCGCCGCCTCCCCCGCCGGAGACGAAGACCGAGGAGACGGTCGAGACACTCGAAGTCACCGAGACGCAGGTGACCGAGAAGACCGAGCAGGCGTTCGACAACGTCGAGAGCGACTCGACCGCGAAAGAGTCGGCCTTCGACAGCAACCAGTGGAACAGCGCAGTCGGCCTCGGCGGCGGCGCCGGCGGTCGTTACGGCGGCCGTGGCGGCGGCGGCAAGGGCGGCGGCAAGGGCGGCAAGTCCTACGCAGAGGCGATCGACGCCGGCCTCAAGTGGTTGAAGGACCACCAGGACGAAGACGGCAAGTGGGACTGCGACCAGTTCATGAAGCACGACACCGAGGGTGAGCCGTGCGACGGCGCCGGCAATGCGGTGCACGACGTCGGCGTCACCGGCCTCGCGCTGCTCGCCTTCCTCGGCGACGGCAGCACGATGCGCTCGGGCCCCTACCGCGACGTCATCAAGAAGGGCGTCATCTGGCTGAAGAACCAGCAGGATCCGTCGACCGGCCTGTTCGGCACCGCGACGTCGCACGACTTCATCTACAACCACGCGATCGCGGCGTACGCGATGTGCGAGGCGTTCGGCCTGTCCAACTACCAGCTGCTGAAGGACACCGCGCAGAAGGGCATCAACTACCTCGAGTCGCACCGCAACCCGTACTCGGTCTGGCGCTACCAGCCGCGCGACAACGACAACGACACGTCGGTCACCGGCTGGTGCATCATGGCCTACGAGTCGGGCGAGTTCTTCGGACTCACGATCAACAAGGACGCGCTGAAGTACTCCGCGGTCTGGCTCGACCAGGTCTCGGATCCGACCGGCCTGCACGGCTACACGAAGCAGGGCGAGCACAGCTCGCGCAAGCCCGGCGACCACGGCACGCGCTTCCCGATCGAGAAGGGCGAAGCGATGACCGCCGTCGGCCTCTTCGCGCGCTTCTTCATGGGTCAGGACCCGAAGGAGAAGCCGATCATGAAGGCCGCCGCCGACCTGATCCTCAGCAAGCCGCCGCTGTGGGACGCGAAGGCCGGCACGATCGACGAGTACTACTGGTACTACGCGACCTACGCGCTCTTCCAGATGGGCGGCAGCCACTGGGAGACGTGGAAGAAGAAGCTCGAGCCCGCGCTGACCAAGAGCCAGCACCGCGACAAGGCGAAGAAGAACTACTACGGCTCGTGGGACCCGATCGGGTGCTGGGGCGAAGACGGTGGCCGCGTCTACATGACGGCGATCATGGTCCTCACCCTCGAAGCGAACTACCGCTACACGAAGCTCGTGCGCTGATCGCGGCGCGACGACACGGTCGCCTGCACGCGGCCCGCGGCACCGATCCCGGTGACGCGGGCCGCGCTGCGTACCGCGCCCTCGCGCGTTTTCCGGCCGCACACTGATCCGGAGGCGGCCCGGGCGCGTTGATGTCGACGACGGTCGCGTCACGCCCCCTCGACGCGATCGCCTGTCAGCCGGACGAAGGAAACCGCGCGCGGCGCGGGCCGGCATCGCACCCACGCTCCGAGGAACCACCATGTACCGACTGGACCCGACGCAGATCCACGTCGAGTCCCACGCGCTGCCCGCGTGGGAACACGACGCCTCGTTCCACGACACGATGGCCGAGCAGCTGCGGCGCGCACCGTGGCTCGCGTTGTCGGCCTCTGCGCACGCACTCGCGGCGCTCCTGCTCTGGCTCCTGATCCCGCCCGAGGTCAAACGCGCCGCGGAGAACTTCGCGAGCATCGTCGACACGACACAGTTCGACGCGGTCGAGCCTCCGCCGCCGCCCCCACCCGAGACGAATCCCGAGGAGATCGTCGAACCGATCGAAGTCGCCGAGACCACGATCGCGAACGAACCCGACCACGCGTTCGATCAGGTCCCGACCGAATCGAACGCGAAGGAGTCGACGTTCGACGCGGACCAGTGGAACGCCGCGATCGGCATCGGCAGCGGCGCCGGCGGCCCGATCGGCAGCGGCCAGGGAAACGGCCCGGGCAGGCGCAGCGGGCCGAACAAGCCGTTCGTTCCCGACATGCGTGCCGCACTCGACTGGCTGCGCAACCACCAGGACGACGACGGCAAGTGGGACTGCGACCAGTTCATGAAGCACGACCGCGACGGCGAAGTCTGCGACGGTGCAGGCAACCCGGTGCACGACATCGGCGTCACCGGTCTCGCGCTGCTCGCCTTCCTCGGCGACGGCAGCACCCTGCGGAGCGGCCCGTATCGCGACGCGCTCAAGAAGGGCGTGATCTGGCTGAAGAACCAGCAGGACCCGTCGACCGGGCTCTTCGGCCGGGCGACGTCCCACGACTTCGTCTACGACCACGCGATCGCGACGTACGCGATGTGCGAAGCCTACGGCCTGTCCGACTACCAGATGCTGAAGGACACGGCACAGAAGGGCCTCGACTACCTCGAAGCGCACCGCAATCCGTACCGCGTGTGGCGCTACCAGCCGCGCGACAACGACAACGACACGTCGATCACCGGCTGGTGCATCATGGCGTACGAGTCGGCGTCGTACTTCGGGCTCACCGTGAACCGCGAGGCACTGAAGATCTGCGCGTCGTGGCTGGACGAAGTCGCCGACACCTCCGGCCGCCACGGCTACGCGAAGGCCGGCGATCGCAGCTCGCGCAAGCCGGGCGATCACGGCACGCGCTTTCCCGCGGACAAGAGCGAAGCGATGACCGCCGTCGGCTTGTTCTGCCGCTTCTTCCTCGGCCAGGATCCGAAGGAGAAACCCGTGATGCGCGCCGCCGCCGACCTGCTCGTCGCCAGACCGCCGGTCTGGGACCCGAAGGCCGGCACGATCGACGAGTACTACTGGTACTACGCGACCTACGCGCTCTTCCAGATGGGCGGCAGCCACTGGGAGGCGTGGAAGAAGAAGATCGCCGCGGCCGTGCAGAAGAACCAGCATCGGGACCCCGCGAAGAAGCACCTGCTGGGCTCGTGGGACCCGATCGGGTGCTGGGGCGAGGACGGCGGACGCGTCTATTCGACCGCGATTCTGGCCCTCACCCTGCAGGCCACCTACCGCTACTCGAAGATCGTGCACTGAGGCCGGCGCGCGGTCCCGACTCGCACCGGCGCCGACGGCCGCATGTCTCGTTCCGACACGCTCCTGCGCCACCCTTCGCCCCGGTGTCGCAGGTTGCCTCCGCACCTCGGCCACCCCGTTGGCGACGGGTCTCGATGGCACCGGTTCCGTGGAGCGGAGCGGGTCTCGCAGAGGGATTTCCTGAAGAAGGACTCAAGCGACAGCCGATGGGGTTTCCAACACGGCGCCCGACTCCGGTCGGACGCCACCACGGCAAAGGAATCGAGGAGGACAGATGGGCCTTCGGGTCAATTCGAACATCGCATCCCTGAACGCGCAGCGCTCGCTGTCGACGACGACCGAGCGCCTGCAGGCGAACTACCGCCGCTTGTCCACGGGTTTGCGCATCTCCACCGCGGCGGACGACGCCGCCGGCCTCGCGATCTCCGAGCGGTTCCGCGCCCAGATCCGGTCGACGAACCAGGCGATCCGCAACGCGCAAGACGGCATCTCCCTCACGCAGACGGGCGAAGGCGCCCTCAACGAGGTGAGTTCCATCCTGATCCGCATGCGGGAACTCGCGATCCAGGCGAGCAACGGCACGGTGAGCTCCGCTGACCGCATCACCCTGAACGAGGAGTTCTCCAACCTGATCAACGAGATCGACCGCATCGCGCAGTCGACTACGTTCAACGGCGTTCACCTGCTCGACGGCACGGGGTCGACGCTGACCTTCCAGGTCGGCACCGGTACGACGAACAACATCGACACGATCCAGCTGAGCACGTCGGACACGCTGGCGTCGACGCTCGGTCTGTCGACGCTGGACATCGGCTCCGCGGGCAACCCGACGCTCGCGGTCTCGCAGCTCGACCAGGCCGTCAACGCGGTGAGCCGCGTGCGCGGCCAGTTCGGCGCGGCCCAGAACCGCCTCACGACGACGATCGCGAACCTGCAGATCCAGACCGAGAACCTCAGCGCGGCGGAGTCGCGCATCCGCGACGTCGACGTCGCCAACGAAACGGCAGCGCTCACGCGCAACTCGATCCTGCAGCAGGCGGCGATCTCGATTCTCGCCCAGGCCAACACGCAGCCGCAGGCGGCCCTGCAGCTGCTGCAACAGTGACGGACGCGGCGCCCGCGTGAGCGCGACGGCGCCGCTCGGTCACTTCATCGCGTGGACCGACCGCACAGCGAGGCTCTTGCGCCGCGCGGCGGTGTTCTTGTGGATCACGTGGATCTGCGCGGCCTTGTCGATCGTCTTGCAGACGGCCGGCAGCATCGCCGTCGCCTTTGCCTTGTCGCCGCTCTCGACGAGGGCCATCAGGCTCTTCATCGCGGACTTCAGACGGGTCATGCGGGCCTTGTTGGCGAGGCGATTGCGCTCGCTTTGACGGGCGCGCTTCAGTGCTTGCTTGCTGTGGGCCATCTCGGATCTCGGTCTTCTGGTTGGTTCTGGGAAATCGTTGCGGGAGGACGTCGGGCCGCGGCAGGGACGCTCAGGCCTTCATCTGCTCGACCTTCCGCGCGACGTCGCGGAAGCCGATGTCCTGTTCGAGAATGCGGGTGAAGTGGCGGAGCGCGTCGTCGCGCTTGCCGAGCTCGCTGCAGATGATGCCCATCTCGTAGAGCGCTTCCTTGGCGAGGGCGCCGGAACCGGCGGCCTGCATGGCCTTGTCGAACTGGCCGAGGGCCAGCTCCGGCATGCTCTTCTGCTGGAACGCCTTGCCGAGCAGGAACTGCGCCTCGACCTTCTTGCGCGGGTCCTTGACGGCCTGCTGCAGCTCCGCGATCGCGGCGTCGGTCTCGCCCGTGCCGAGCAGGCTCGAACCGAGTTCGAAGCGCGCGCCGAAGTCCGCGGGGTTCCGCTCGACCTTGCGCCGCGCCTCGGCGACCCGCATCTCGCTCAGCGCCTTGCGGGCGCGAGCCGCCGCGGCCTCGTCGCCGCGCTTCTCGGCCTTCTGGACCATCTGTTCCTGCACCCGGATGCGCAGATCGCTGGCGAGCGACTGCACCTCGCTGTCGCCGGGCTGCAGCGTCACCACTCGTTCCAGGAGGTCGAGCGCGCCGGTGAGGTCCTTCGCCATCTCGCGCAGTCGCGCGACGCGGCGCAGCAGTTTCACGTCGTCCGGAGACTCCTGGAGCTTCGGCTCGAGCGTGTCGAGCTCCTGCCCGATCTCCTCGGCCGACATCTGCAGGCGCTCCTGCCGTTCGATCTGGCGCTGCTGCTCCTTGTCCTTGATCAGTTCCCGCGAACTCTGGGCGTTCTCGATGCCCGTGCTGCGCAGCGCACCCTCGGCGGCGAGGTTCTTGCGCGCCTTCAGCGACTCCTGGTCGCGCGGATCCACCTTCAGCGCCGCCTCGTACATCGCGAGAGCCTGCTTCACCTGCCCCGTCTCGTAGAAGAGGGCACCCGCCGAACGGCAGGCCTCGAGGCAGCGAGGCTCCGCGGTGGCGTACGCTTCGTAGACGGCGAGCGCCGAACGCCGCAGCCCCGCGCGCTGCAGCGCGGTGCCGAGCTTGAGGTTCGCGCCTTCGGCCATCGGGTCGTGCACGAGGTAGCGCTCGAACGCCCGCGCCGCCGCGGCATGGCGGCCGAGAAGGCGGCACACGTTGCCGATGAGCAGGCTCGGGCCTCCGACGAGAAGCGCGCTGATCTTCGAAGGCGGCTTCTGCGCGATCTTCTGGAACAGCGCACGGTGCAGCGCGAGGCGCGCGTCGCCGAAGTCCGGCTGGATCTGCAGCACCTGGTGGTAGATCTGGACCGCCAGCGAGAAGTTGCGCCGCTTGAGGGCGTCGTTCGCGTTCTCGAGGTACTTGCTCAGGTCCATGGGGCAGGTGCGCGGCCGCGCGGCGGCGGGATGCTTGACGGCGGCGAAAGGGGCGAAGAATCTACCTCCCCCCCGAGGAGGCCGCAACGGCCCGCAACCTGCTCCGCATGGAAGTTCTCGTCTATCCCGACCCCGTCCTGCGCCGCGGCGGCAAGGCCATCACGACCTTCGACGCCGAGCTCCGCGATCTCGCGGGCCGCATGATGGAGGCGATGTACGAGGAAGGCGGCGTCGGCCTCGCGGCCCCGCAGGTCGGCATCGAGAAGAAGCTGCTGGTGCTGAACCCGAGCGGCGACCGCAACGAGCGTTCGGGCGAGCGGGTGCTGTGCAACCCGAAGATCACCCGCAAGAAGGAACGCGAGTTCGGCGAGGAGGGGTGCCTGTCGTTCCCCGGCATCCACGCCGAGGTCGAGCGGTGGATCGCGATCACCGTGACCTACCAGGACCTCGACGGCAAGGAACAGGTGCTGCAGACCGACGGCTGGCTCGCGCGCATCGTGCAGCACGAGCTCGACCACCTCGACGGCGTCTTGTTCACCGACCGCCTCACCGCAGCGGACAAGCTCCGGGTGAAGCCGCAGTTGCAGAAGCTCGAGGAAGAGTTCCGCGCGAGGACGTGAGTCCCGGATGCAACTGATCGAAGGCCTCTCGGCGCTGCTGGATCTCGACCTGGTCGCGCTGCACGGCGAGACCCCGGCCGGGCGTTCGGTGGTCGCCGTCGGCGTGTTCGACGGCGTGCACCTCGGCCACCAGCGCCTGCTGCACCAGCTGCTGGAGATGTCGTCGGCGCTGCAGGCGATGCCGACGGTCGTCACGTTCGCGAACCACCCGGATCAGGTGCTGCACGGCGAGGCGCCGCCGCTGCTCGTGAGCGTCCCGCACCGGCTGAGGCTGCTCCGGCGCGCTGGCGTGCAACGCCTCGTGCTGCTGCGGTTCGAGCCGCGCCTGCAGAACATGACGCCGCGCGAGTTCGCGGTGCAGGTGCTGGTGCAGCGACTGCGCGCGCGCGGCCTGCTGCTCGGCTACGACTCGGCCCTCGGCAAGGATCGTGCGGGCACGCCGCAGTGTTTCCGCGACCTCGGCGGCGAACTCGGCTTCGAAGTGCGCACCGGCGCGCCGTTCGAGGTCGACGGCCAGCCGGTGTCTTCGACCGCGATCCGCTCGGCGATCGCGCGCGGCGACCTGACGCTC
This sequence comes from Planctomycetota bacterium, assembly GCA_016794565.1. Classification (GTDB taxonomy): domain Bacteria; phylum Planctomycetota; class UBA1135; order UBA1135; family UBA2386; genus JAEUHQ01. Next base: position 8,648 of record JAEUHQ010000101.1, read on the forward strand.
GCCCACCGCTACCTCGGCCGCTACCCCGGCGCGATGGGCACGGTCGTGCACGGGTCCGCGCGCGGGCGCACGCTCGGTTTCCCGACCGCGAACGTCGCGATCGAAGATGCGGTCGTACCGCCGCCCGGTGTCTACGCGGTCGAAGCGATCGTCGACGGCGCGACGCACCGCGCCGTCGCCAACCTCGGCACGCGGCCGACCTTCGCGGTCGACCGTGCCCCGATCGTGCTGGAGGTCCACGTGCTCGACTTCGACGGCGATCTCTACGGGCGCGAGCTCGAGATCACGTTCCGCCACCGGCTGCGCGAAGAACGGCGCTTCCCCGACGCCGGAGCGCTGCGCGAACAGATCGCACGCGACGTCGCCGCGGCGCGCGAACACCTCAAGGCGTGACGGACCGGGCACCGCCGGCGCGTTCGAAGCGGAGCTGACAAACCCCGAGATTGCGCTCGCGGAAGCCTGCTTCGCAGTACGCGAAGTAGAAGTCCCACGCGCGGAGCAGCGCGTCGCCGCCGCGTTCGCGGAACGCCCCCGGGTGCATGTGCATCGCCGCACGCCAGCGCGCGAGCGTCGTCGCGTAGTGGTCGCCGAAGTCCACCATCTGCACGAGGCGGAAGTCCGTGTTCGCCGCCGCCGCCGCGACGATCGCCGCGACCGACGGAATGAAGCTCCCCGGGAAGACGTGCCGCTTCACGTAGTCGACGCTGCGAACGGCTCGCGCGTAGTGCTGATCGCGGATCGTGATCGCCTGGAGTCCGAAGAGGCCGCCCGGACGAAGGCGGGCGGCGGCGACCCGGAGGAAGGTCGGCAGCCACTTCGCGCCAACCGCTTCGATCATCTCGCACGACAGGACCTTGTCGAACGTGCCCTCGAGATCGCGATAGTCGCGCTGCAGCACCTGGACGGAATGCGCGACGCCGGCCGTGCGGGCACGCTCCTTCGCCGCCGCGAACTGGTTCTTCGAGATCGTCGTGGTCGTGACGTGGGCCCCGAACTCGCGCGCCGCACACACCGCGAGGCTGCCCCAGCCCGTGCCGATCTCGAGGAGGCGATCCCCGGGCGCGAGATCGACGAGACGGCACAGACGCCGCAGCTTCTCGCGTTGCGCGTCCTCGAGCGAGCAGTCGGGTCCCGCGAACCATGCCGACGAGTAGGTCATCGTCGGATCGAGGAACTGCGCGAACAGCTCGTCGCCGAGGTCGTAGTGCCCGGCGATGTTCCTCGCGCTGCCGATGCGCGTGTTGTCGCGGAGCCAGTGACCTGCGCGCAGCAGCAGACGGCGAGGCAGCGACAGGAGACCGCGGTCGACGGCGAGCAGCACGTCGCGATCGGCGACGAGGAGTCGGAGGAGACGCACCAGGTCCGGCGACGACCAGTGCCCCGCGACGAACGACTCCCCGGCACCCACGCCGCCCGCGCAGGCGAGGCTCGTCCAGAACTCCGGCGATGCGACCTCGAGTTCGACCGTGCCGAGTCGACCGCGCACATCGCCGAGTTCGAGCGTGGCCCCTCGTTCGCGCAGGCGGATCGAGCCCGACCGCAGCGTCGCGAGCCGCTCGAGCACGCGGCGTCGCAGCGCACGTTGCCACCACCGCGGCCTCGAATCCGCGGACTCGCGCGGCCGCGACGCCGCGCCCGCGATCAGGATCGCATCACCCATGGGACCTCCTCTTCTCGGGATGCACGTGGAACGGCGCCCGCTTCCACCAGAGTCGCAGCGCCTCGAAATGGATGCGCGCGATCACGGCGACGGACATCACCGGGTACCGCAGCGCGGTGAGCAGCAGGTTCGCCGTCGTCCAAGGTCGCCGGCGCAGAGCCAGCGTGGCATCGAAGACGGTGCGACCGGCGACGACGTTCCGCATGTGCACACCGAGCGCCTCGCCCGGCGGCGACAGCGTCCAAACGTAGTCCTGCTCCATCGGCTGGAAGGGGCTCACGTGGAACTCCTTGCCGAAGCGTGCGCGCAGCGCGCGTCGCCGGGCATCCGCGGCGACGACGTGGTGATGGCGCTGCCGCCACGGCGTGTTCGTGATCTCGGCGAGCGCTGCGACGAGACGGTTCGCGGCGTCGAAGCAGTAGTAGATGCTGACGGGGTTGAACGAGAATCCGAACGCCCGCAGGTTGGTCAGGACGCGCACGGGACCGTCGGGCCGCACGCCCGTCTGCTCGGCGACCGCGTCGCGCACGGCATCGGCCAACGGACGGTCCGCGGGCCCGAAGAAGTCGCGTCGGCGGAACCGGAGCGGCGCCGGGCGCCGCGCCGACCACCACCAGCGTCCGGCGAACGCCGCGTCCACTTCGTCGAGGTCGAGATAGACGAAGTACAGCGGCATGCGGAAGCGGTGAGGGACCGCGTCGTGACGGCGATGCCGCACGCTCCCCGCATAGATCGCCGAGTACTGCACCGTCATCTCGTCGCCCCGTCGGTGGCGCGAACACCGAAGTCCGCCGCGACGCGCAGCGCCGACTGGACGGCATCCTCGTGGAACCCGAAGCCACACCACGCGCCGCAGAACCAGACGCGGTTCGTGCCGTTGACTGCGGCAACGCGAGCCTGCGCGGCGACGCCGCGCGCGTCGAACACTGGATGGCGGTAGACGAAGCGGCGCAGCACTTTCGCGGGGTCGATCGCATCCGGACGGTTCAGGGTGACGCAGTGCACGGTCGGCCCCGGGAGCCCCTGCAGGATGTTCATGCAGTAGGTCAGCGTCGCACGACCGTCGCCTCCGCCGAGGTGGTAGTTCCACGCGGCCCAGGCGCGCCGGCGCGCGGGCAGCAGCCGCGTGTCGGTGTGCAGGACGACGTCGTTCGCCTGGTACGGGATCGCGCCGAGGAGGTCGCGTTCGCACGCGTCCGCGTCGGCGAGCAGCCGAAGGGACTCGTCGCTGTGCGTCGCGATCACCACGGCGTCGAACTCCGCGACGTGCCCGGCTTCCGTGCGCAGCCGGACGCCGTTCGCAGTGCGTTGGATCGAGCGCACGGGATCGCCGGTGTGCACACGATCGGCGAACGGTCGCACGAGCGGTCCCAGGTACGAACGTGACCCGCCGACGACCGTGAACCACCGCGGCCGACCGCGAACCTGCAGCATCCCGTGGTTCTCGAAGAAGCGGACGAAGAACCGCGCGGGCATCGCCCGCAGTCGACGCGGCTCCGCGGACCAGATCGCCGCCATCATCGGCACGAGGTAGTGCTCGGCGAACGCGCGGCCGTAGTGCCCGCTGTCGACGAGGTCCCCGAGCGTCGCGTCGGTGTCGCGGAGGGACGGCGCGAGGCGGTGGAACCGCAGGATGTCGCGCAGCATGCCCCAGAAGCGAGGCCGCAGGAGGTTGGTGCGCTGCGCGAACAGCTGCCCGAACGAACTGCCGTTGTATTCGAGCCCGGTCGCCTCGTCGCGAACGCTGAAGCTCATGGTCGACGGCCGAAGCGCAACGCCCAGTCGCTGCAGCAGGGCGAGGAAGCCGGGATACGTGCGGTCGTTGCACACGATGAACCCGGTGTCGACCGCGAGCGGACTGCCGTCGTCGCCGGGCACCTCGACGGTGTTGGTGTGCCCACCCACGCGCGTGTCGGCTTCGTGCACGACGACATCGTGAACACGGCACAGGCGCTCCGCGGCGACGAGGCCGGCCACGCCGGCGCCGACGATCGCGATCCGCTTGCGCCCGGGGCCGAGCAGCGCGCCCGCGCGGCTCATGGCCGCAGCCGCCGTTCACCGGTGCGCGCACGCGACGGCAGGGGCCGCAGGTCGTCGACGAGACCGAGCGCCGCCATGACGCGCAGGCCGTAGTAACAGAGGTCGATCTCCCACCAGCGGAACCCCTGCCGCGCCGCACCGGGCGACCAGTGGTGGTTGTTGTGCCAGCCCTCGCCGAGCGTCAGGAGGGCGAGCACGAACGAATTGCGGCTCTGGTCGCGCGTCGGCCAGGCACGCCGGCCGAGCAGGTGGCCGAGGCTGTTGACGGACGACGTCACGTGGAAGAGCACGATCGTCGACACGCAGAAGCCCCAGACCGCCATCTGCAGCGCGTTCGTGCCGAGTTCGGGCGCCGCGTGCTCGAGCCACGCGCCGAGCCCGAGCAGGGCGACGAGCAGCGCCACCGGCACCACCCGGTCGTGCCGGTCGAGCCACCGGAGTTCGGGGAACGCCGCGAGGTCGCGCACCGCGGCGAGGTCGGTCGCGACGTGCTGCCCCGATGCGAACCAGCCGAAGTGCGCCCACAGGATGCCGTGTGCATGGGGCGAGTGCGCGTCCCGTTCCGTGTCGGCGTGGCGATGGTGGTTGCGATGGTGTGCAGCCCACCACAACGGGCCGCGCTGCACGGCCGAGGCCCCGAGCAGCGCGCCGAGGAACTGCACGACGCGACCTGCCCGGAAGGCACGGTGCGAGAAACAGCGGTGGTAGAACGCCGTGATCCCGAACATGCGCAGGAGGTAGAGCGCCACCGCCGTTCCGACGGCCACCGGACTCCAGCCGACGACGAACACGAGGCCGCACGCCGCGTGCATCAGGACGAACGGCCACACGCGCCGCCAGCGCACGGCTCGGTCCCCCGCCGCGGACGATGGGACGGCTTCTGCGGTGGCGAGTTCGGTCACGCGGGTCTCGGGTCGCTGCGGTGAGGCGGTGGGTTCGCACGACGGCGGCACCCGGATGCACGCCCCGTGCATCCGACCCGACGCGCGGAACGAACCGCCGCCGCATGCCCGGAGCCCCATCGCCCCTCGCCCTCGGCATCGCGGCCACGGCACTCGCCGTCGCCTTCGTGGGGCTCCACCGCCGGCAGGTCCGCACCCGGAACGCCACTTCCGTGGACGCAGCGTGGGCGATCGCGATCGGACTGTGCGGCGCCTGGTTCGCGCTCGTCGCCGAGGGCGCGACCGCCCAGCGCACCCTCGCGGCCGCGATGGCCGTCGCGTGGAGCTCGCGCCTGTCGATCCACCTCCTGCGCGACCGGGTCATGCGGTGCGACGCCGAAGACGGTCGCTACGCGGCGATGCGTGCGCACTGGGGCGCCTCGGCGAACCGGCGGTTCTTCTGGTTCTACCTCGCGCAGGCCGGCGCGGCGCTGGTGTTCGCGCTGCCGTTCGCGTGGGTCGCCGCGACTCCGCACGCCGTGCTCGCGTCGCAGTGGTGCGGCGCGGCGCTGGCGGTCGCCGCGACGTGTGCGGAGGCGGCAGCCGACGGGCAGCTCGCGGCACACCGCGCCGATCCTTCGCAGCGCGGCCGCACGTGCCGCCGCGGCCTCTGGCGGTGGAGCCGACACCCCAACTACTTCTTCGAGTGGCTCACGTGGTGCGGCGTCGCGGTGGTCGCGCACCCGTTCGCCGGCTGGTGGGCAGCCCTTCACCCGGCAGTGATGTTCGTCCTGGTGCGCTTCGTCAGCGGCGTGCCGTTCGCCGAACGGCAGGCGCTGAAGAGCCGCGGCGAGGACTACCGCCGCTACCAGCGGGAGACGAACACCTTCGTCCCATGGCTCCAGCGGCGCGCCGTGGACAGCGTGCGATGAGCACCCGCACCGAGCGATGGCTCGAACGCGGCCACGTGCCGGACTGGCTGATCCGAATCGGCATCCGGCGGCTGCTGCGCGCACGGCTCGTTCGGGAATGCGCCGACGACCCGGCGCGCGCCGCCGAGCGGCTGGAACGCTGGATCGCCGAGTGCAACCGCTCCCCGATCGCGATCGCGACCGACGCCGCGAACACGCAGCACTACGAAGTGCCCGCCGCGTTCTTCGCGACGGTGCTGGGCACGCACCGGAAGTACAGCAGCGGGCTCTGGACCGCGGGCACGCAGGACCTCGACGGCGCGGAGGCGGCGATGCTCGCTCTCTCGTGCGAACGCGCGGGCATCGCCGACGGCATGCGCGTGCTCGACCTCGGCTGCGGCTGGGGTGCGATGTCGCTGTGGATCGCGCAGCGCTTCCCGAACTGCGAAGTCGTCGGGGTCGGCAACTCGGCGAGCCAGCGATCGGACGTGCTCGCGCGCGCCCGCGGGCGCGGCCTCGCGAACGTCGAGATCGTGACCGCGGACGCCAACACGTTCGTCGCGCCGGGCCGCTTCGACCGGATCGTGTCGATCGAGATGATGGAGCACACGCGCAACTGGCGGGCGCTGCTCGCACGAGCCGCGTCCTGGCTCGAGCCCGCGGGCCGCATGTTCGTGCACGTCTTCACGCACCGCTCGGTCGGGTATCCGTTCACGGAGGACGGCGACGGCGACTGGATGGCACGTCGGTTCTTCACCGGCGGCCAGATGCCGGCGGACGCACAGATGCTGCGATTCCAGGATCACCTGCGCGTCGAGGCCCACTGGCGCGTCTCCGGCGAGCACTACCGTCGCACCGCCGAGGCCTGGCTCGCGAACTTCGACCGCCATCGCGCCGACCTCGAGCCCGTCCTCCGCGCCACGTACGGCGAGCGGGCCGTGGCGATGGGCAACCTCTGGCGCGTCTTCTTCCTCGCGTGCGCCGAGCTCTGGGGCTTCGCCGGCGGACGCGAGTGGTTCGTGTCGCACTACCGGCTCGCGCGCCGCGATGGATGACCGCTCCCCCGGAGCACGGTCGTTCACACGAGACGGAGCAGCCGGCGTGCCGCGGCGACTGCACCCGCGGCATCGAGCGCACCCGCGTCCGCACCGACGACCGACCACAGGTCTTCGGCGACGCCGAACGGCTCCCCGCCCACGAGGATCGGCACGCGGCGCGGCGGACCGCCCGAACGGATGCGCGCGATCGTCGTCACCAGCGATCCGAGCTGCAGGGTCAGGGTCGCCGAGATCGCGATCAGGTCGAACGCACGATCCTGCAGCAGCCACTCGACGTCGCCCGCCGGCATGTTGCTGCCGAGGTTGTGCACCGCGAAGCCGGCGAGCTGCAGCCGCTGCGCCACGAGTCGCACACCGAAGTCGTGCAGGTTGCCGCCGACACCCATCGTCAGCACCCGCGGCGCGGACGCGGCCGGTCGCGGCAGACGTTCCTGCAGCATCCAGAGCGTGCGGTCGACGATCGACGAACCGTAGTGCTCGTCCGCGATCGGGATCTCCGCCATCAGCCACATGCGCCCGGCCTCGCGCTGCGCGGGGACGATCACGTGGTCGTGGATCGCTTCGACGGCCACGCCGCGATCGAGAGCGCCGCGAACGAGACCGATGGCGTCGTCGCCCCGGCCCTCGAGGATCGAGAGCAGGAAGTGCCCCGCGAGATCGCCGTGCGGCGAGGAACGCGACAAGTACGACGGGATCTCCAGTGGAACCCGCTCGACGCCGGCGCGTGCCGCGTCGACGTGCGGGAGCACGGCCGCCGCCGCCGCGACGGGCAGTTCGTCCGCGAGCGCCGCGCGGATCGCATCGAGGTTCGCCGGCAGCCAGTCCGCGGTCACGCCGCGGTGGTGCAGCGCAACCGCGTACCACGCGACGGCGTGCCGCAGCAGCGCGGGACGGTCGACCGCCACCGACTCGGCCACGTGCAGGATCCGCACTTCGGTGTCGCTCGTCGGGTCGCCGAAGCCCGCCGGCAGGCCGTTCGCGAGCAGGTCGGGGCGAACACGCTCCATGTGCCGCAGCGCGGCGGCCGCGTACGCGCGGGAGGAGCCGCGCAAGAGGCCGGCAGCGAGACCGTTCATGGAACTCACGCGAAGGTTGTAAGGGTCGGGACGCGACGAGCTCAAGGCTGCGGCGCGTTGCATCCGTTCGCCGACGGGCCACGAACCGATGCACACGCGGCGAACGTTCTGTCGCCGTGCATGCAACAGGCACACCTGACCCACACGCACATGATCCGCCTCCCCGCCGTCACCTTCTTCACCCTCGTCTGCGCGACTTCGATCGCGATCGCCCAGGACGGGCGCAGTCCGAAGGGCCACGTCGTCGACGTGGCCAGCCAGGCCGGCCGTTTCTCGACACTCGTCGCCGCCGTGAAGGCCGCCGGCCTCGCCGAGACCCTGTCGGGCAAGGGCCCGTTCACCGTCTTCGCGCCGACCGACGAAGCGTTCGCCAAGCTCGGCAAGGACGCGATCGCCGACCTGCTGAAGCCCGAGAACAAGCAGAAGCTCGTCGCCGTGCTCACCTACCACGTCGTCGGCGCGAACCTGCCGGCGGCGAAGGTCGCGGGCCAGAAGTCGCTCGCCACGCTGCAGGGCCAGTCGCTCGCGGTCGCCGTCGAAGGCAACGCCATCAGGGTGGGTGGTGCGAACGTCACCGCCGCCGACGTGGCCGCGGACAACGGGGTGATCCACGTCGTCGACACCGTGCTGATGCCGCCGTCCGAACCGAATCTCGTCGAAGTCGCGACGAAGGCCGGCAGCTTCGGGACGCTGCTCACCGCCGCCAAGGCCGCGGGTCTCGCCGACACGCTCGCAACCGGGGGTCCGTTCACCGTGTTCGCGCCGACCGACGCCGCGTTCGCGAAGCTCGGCAAGGACACGATCGCCGATCTGCTGAAGCCCGAGAACAAGGGAAAGCTCGTGTCGATCCTGAAGCACCACGTGGTCGCCGGCAAGGTCATGGCCGCGGACGCGATGAAGCTGAAGCAGGCGAAGACCATCGGGGACACCGCCCTCTCGCTGCAGAGCGATGGAACCTCCCTGACGGTCGGCGGCGCGAAGGTCGTGACGCCCGACGTCGCCGCGAAGAACGGAGTGATCCACGTCGTCGACGCAGTCATCCTGCCCGCGAACTGACGCAACCCACCATGCCCGACGCGTCGGCGTTCGCCGCGGTGGCGCCGATGCGCGTCTTGATCGACCACGATCTCGCCCCTGTAATGCGCGCTCCCGATCGGAAGCGCATGCCGTTGCCCCTGCTCCCAGAGATCGCCGCGGGCGACCCCGCCGCCGTCGACGCCTTCCTGAAGCGCCATCAGAACATGGTCTTCGGGCTCGCGCGCCGCTTCTGCCGCTCGGCCGAGGACGCCGAGGACGCCACGCAGGAGATCTTCGTGGAGGCGTGGAAGAGCGCCGGCCGCTTCGACGCGACCGCGGGCAGCGAGACGACGTTCCTCATGACGATCGCGCGTCGGCGCCTCATCGATCGAGCGCGCCGGCAGGGACGCCGCCCGCCGACCGCGCTCCTGGAGGACGCGGGATCTCTCGCCGAGCAGCCCGGCGCGGATCGCGCGGAACTGCACGAGGAGGTGCGCCTCGCGAAAGAAGCGCTCGAACAGTTGCGCCCCGAACAGCGGCACGTGCTCGACCTGGCGCTCGGTCAGGGCCGCACGCACCACGAGATCTCCGCCGCGATCGGCATCCCGCTCGGAACCGTGAAGAGCCACGCGCGACGCGGCCTCATCCGCCTGCGGGAGATGCTGGGCGTCGAGGACCGGAACGAGGGAGGCACCCCGTGAGCGAACCCGACCCGCGGCTCGAGGCCCTCGCGGAGGCGATCGTGTTCGCGCACGAAGCCGAAGCGGCGCTGCCGGCCCCCGGCGGCGGCGTGCTCGCGCTCGAACGCACCGCGGCGCTCGCCGCCGCGGCATTCGCCGGTCCTGTCGCCGTGCCCGAGCGGCTGCAGCGCCGTCTCGCCGCCGCGGGTCTCGCGTTCTGCGCGGAGCGCGCGAGGGAACTGGCGAAGGACGGCGCAGGGCGAACCGCACCGCGCGGCTCCGCCCGCGGCATCCCGATGTTCCTGCTCGGCGTCGCCGCCGGCATCGTGCTGTGGTTCGTGCTCCGCGCGGACGCCGAATTGCCGATCGAACGCCAGCGCGACACGCTGCTCGCGACGCGGAACGCGACGCGCTTGCAGTGGAAGGCGGGACCGAGCCCGCTGCGCGGGCTGGTCGAAGGGGACGTCGTCTGGAGCCACGACTCGCAGCATGGCTTCCTGCGCTTCCGCGGCCTGCCGCCGCTCGACGACGACCACCGGTTCCAGCTGTGGATCGTCGACGGCAACCGCGACGGCGCGCCCGTCGACGGCGGACTGTTCTCGGTCGCCGATGCCGGTGCGGACACGATCGTGCCGATCCGCGCCGCGCTGCCGATCGGCAGCGCCAAGGCGTTCGTGGTGACCGTCGAACCGCGCGGTGGCGTCGTCGTGTCGAAGCAGGAACACGTCGTCGCGATCGCGGGCCTCTGAACCGCCGACTCCGGCGGAGAGCGCGCTTGCACGGTCCCGGCCCGCTCGCTACCTTCCCCGCCCTCGCGCGCCCGCGGCGCGACCTGGTCGGGCAGATAGCTCAGTTGGTAGAGCACAGCACTGAAAATGCTGGGGTCGCCAGTTCAACCCTGGCTCTGCCCACCAGTCTTCCTCCTCGCGCCCCGCTCACCGCCTCCCCGCGCGGCAGAGCATGACGCCGAGCCACGCCTGGCTCACGGCGACGAAGCCGAGGAACGCGAGCGCGAGGCAACGCGAAGCTCCCGGCGATGCCGTGTGCACGCACGCGGCGGTCACCGCACAACCGACGCCCGCGGCGAACAAGAGCGGGTTGCCGCGCGAGACGAGCGCCTGCCGCGCTGCCGCGGCGGCCAGGGCGAGCGAACCCGTGAAGAACGCGGCGAACATCGGCGCGAGCAGGCGGAGGTCGGGACCCTGCATGCGCTCCATCACGGGCACCATCGCGGCACGATCGACGCCGGGCGCGACCATCTCGACGGCGAGCAGGTGCAGCACCGCATCGGCGGCGGAGCCCATCGCTCCGATCAGCAGCAGCGCCGCGCCCGCGGAGGCGAGGCGCCCGCGCAAGCGGCGCACGAGGCCGAGCGCTGCCGGCGCGTAGCACGCCGCGGACACCAGCTGCAGCACGACCGACGCGCGGACGGCGTCTCCGTTCGCGGCGACGCGGCGGAAGATCTCGTGCGTGTCGGTGATGCCGACGCCGGGCATCAGCACCCAGGCGACATGGAACGCGCCGGCAGCCGCGACGAGAGCCGCGCCGGCGAACGGCAGACGGCCGGGAACGGACTCAGAAGACGACGTCGACGACACGGCGCAGGATCTCCTCGAAAGGAAACATGGTCAGGGACAGAGGCGCCAACGGCAGCAGGAGGATCGCGGCGGTGCCGACGACGTCGCCGCGCTTCAGCACGAACGTGCGCATCCGCTCCGCCGCGGCGTTGACCCGGTCGAGATCGGCGAGCCACACGAGTTCGCGGCCGGCATCCGCTGCCCGGGCGTCGAACGACTTGCCGCGCAACGACGCGGCGACCTGCGCGACGACGGCGCCGTTCTCCCGGACGGAGCGGCTCCGCGCGGCGGCCAGTGTGCCGCGGAAGAAGAGCGTCGGCAGGAACACGATCGCCAGCAGCAGGGCGACGGTGACCGCGATCTCGCCGCGGAACTGCACGAGCTGTGCGCCACCGTGCAGGATGCGCGTCGCCAGCATGCCGGCGAGCGGCACGGTGTGCGCGAGCGCGAACGGAGTGAAGGCGTGCACGCTCTGCGTCACGAAGCCGAGGCCGCCCGCACGATCCGGATGCAGCGGACAGACCTGCAGCGGCAGACGCGACACGCGCCACGCCACGGCGCACCAGATGCCGAGCCGGTAGTACCAGCGGAACAGCAGGAAGCGCAGGATCGGCAGACTGACGAACGCGTACCACGTCCCGGCCGTCGTCAGCTTCGCGGTCCCGGAAGCGGGCGTCGCGTACCACGTGACGGCGTCGAAACGGAGCTGCGTGCTCCACAGCCAGTGACCGACGGTCCAGGCCAGCACGAGGAGCACAGCCTCCGCCGCGAGTGAGTTCCGCCATCGCATCGCCCCCGCGAGGATCGCATCGAAACGCGGCATCTCCGCGGCCGGCACGATGCCGTCCTCGACGAAGCGCGCGACGACGCTGCGGATCCGGCGGTGCACGAGGATCTCGGTCCCGAGCAGCAGCGGCAGCGTGCCGAGCAGACGCGTGTGGGCGTCGAGGTCGGCGAAGAACGGCAGTTCGCGGCCGCCGGAGCCGGCGCACATCGCGAAGATCACGAGCGGCAGCCACGCCAGGATCGGCACCGCGATCATGCGCCGCAGGGACACCTCCGACGACGACGCATGGATGCCGCGCCATCGCAGCAGTCGCTGGAACAGGGGCCCGCCCAGCGCGAGCGAGAAGTCGACCGGCGGCGCGGCGCGGACCCCGACCACGTCACACCTCCGCGGCGGCGCGGCGCGCCAGCCCGGACAGGTTCATCGCGAGGCGGTGACGCACGAACGGCAGCCGTCCCATCACCGCGAGGCGCACGTTGCGCAGCGCGCGCCCGACGCGCCCCTTCGCCAGCGCCATCCGCGTGAGTCCGGCGCTCAGCGCCAGCACCTTCTGCGCGGCCGGTCGGCGCAGTTCCTCGTAGCGCTCGAGATCGGCGTCCGAAGCGCGACCGGCGACGACGTCGGCGAGCATCGCGCCGAGCACGCACGCGTCGACGAGGCCCGTGTTCATGCCCTGGCCTCCGGCCGGGCTGTGCACGTGCGCCGCGTCGCCGACGAGGAAGAAGCGCCCGCTGCGGTAGCGGTCCGCGACGCGATGGTGCACGCGGAAGCGCGAGCCCCAGACGACCTCGCGAACGCGCCCGCGCGCGAGCCGGGGGCCGCGCTCGTCCAGGAGCGCCTGCACGTCGGCGACGGTCGGCTCCGGCGGCGCATCGGCCATCGTCGCGACGATGCGGAAGCGGCCGTGCGGCAGCGGAGCGACGACCACGAGGCCCGCCGGCGAGAAGAACAACGACACCTCGTCGCGTCCTTGCGGCCAGTCCATCGTCACGTCGGCGAGCACGAACGACTCCTCGTAGGCCTCGCCGGAGAAGCCGATCCCGGCCGCCGCCCGTACGACGCTGTGCATCCCGTCCGCGCCAACCACGTAGCGCGCGAGCACGTCGCGGTGCCCTTCGCCGGAGTGCACGGTCGCGAGCACGCCTTCGGCCGAGTCGACGAGGGACGTCACGGTGCAGCCGCGCCCCACCGTTCCGCCCGCGGCGGCGAGTGCCTCGCCGAGAACCGCTTCCGTCTCGTCCTGCGGCAGCATCAGGAGACCGGCGCGCCGCGTCGGCAGCGCGTCGAACGGGATCGACAACAGTGCTCGATCGCGGTCGCGCACGGCAAAGCGGTCGAGCCAGAGGCCGCGCGCGACGAGTGCGTCCGCGACGCCGATCCGGTCCAGCACCTCGAGGGTGTGGGCGTGGATCACCGCGGCGCGGGAGGTGTTCTGTCCCGCGGCGAGTTTGTCGACGACGATCGTGCGGACACCGGCGCGGACGAGGGACGTCGCGAGGGCGAGGCCTGTCGGCCCGGCCCCGACGACGAGGACGTCGGCCCGTTCGGGGCCGCCGACGAGGGTTCGATCGTGAGCGCTCACGACTTCACCTCCTCGACGAGCGACGGCTGGCCCTGCCATCCGCCGCCGAGCGCCGCGTAGAGCCGCACGACCGCGGTGAGGCGATTGCGCTGCGTGCGCGCCAGGTCGAGCTCGGCCGCGAACAGCGCCCGCTGCGCGTCGAGCACGTCGAGCTGACCCGTGAGCCCTTCGCGGAAGCGCCGGTCCGCGAGTTCGTGGGCGCGGCGCAGGTGCGTCACGAGGTCCGCCTGGTGCGCGCCGACGGCGGCGATCTGCCGGTGGTCGACGAGTGCGTCCTCCACTTCGCGGAACGCCACCTGCACGGCCTTCTCGAAGCGGTGCACCGCCTGCAGTGCACGCGCGGCCGCCGCGTCGTACGCCGCGTCGCGGCGCCCGGCGTCGAACCACGGGATCGAGATCGCCGGCCCGAAGCGCCACACCCGGGCGGGACCGCTGAACAGGTCCGACAGCTGCGAGCTCTCGCTGCCGTAGGACGCCGAGAGGGCGATGTCGGGGAAGCACGCAGCCCACGTCTCGTCCGTGCGGGCGTTCGCGGCCTCGAGCCGGAGCCTCGCCTCCTGCAGGTCCGGCCGCCGCGCGAGCAGCGTCGAAGGCAGGCCCGGCGGCACGGCGGGCGGCACGGGAACGCTCGCGAGGTCGCGGTTGCGCAGGATCGGCCCGGGGTTCCGCCCGAGCAGCACCGAGAGGCGGTTCTCGGTCTGCGCGGCGCGGCGCTCCAGGTCGGGGAGCAGCGCGGCAGCGGACTCGACCTCACCGGCGGCACGCGCCACCTCGAGCGTCGACGCGAGATCCTCCTCGTTGCGACGACGCACGAGGAACAGCGACTCCTCGCGGGACGCCAGCGTGCGCCGTGCGACGGCGATCTCCGCGTCCAGTTCGAGCAGGTCGAACCAGGCCTGCGCGACGTCGCCGATCAGGCTCGTGATCACGCCGCGCCGCGCCCATTCGGTCGCGAGCAGTTCGGCGCGTGCCGCGGCATCCGCGCTGGCGAGGCGCCCCCAGAGGTCGACGTCCCAGCGGGCCGTGAAGTCCGACTTCCAGATGTTGCCCTCGTTGTCGACACCCGGCGGCATCGCCGGCACCGACTTCGTCGAGGCGCGCACGGCGGAGAACGAGTCGGTCTCGTCGAGCGTCGGCCAGCGCGCAGCACCGGCCTGTTCGGCGAGCGCGCGCTGTTCGGCGACGCGCGCCGCGGCGACCGCGACGTCGTCGTTCTCCTCGAGCGCGATCGCGATCAGCTCGCACAGCCGTTCGTCGGAGAACAGCTCCCACCAGCCGCGGTCCGCGAACGACGCCCCCGCATCCGCGTCCGCGCGCCACGTCGCCGGCGACCCGATCGCCGGCTGCTTCCCCTCGGGGGCCGCGCAGCCGGCGAACGTCGCCGCCGCCAGCAGCAACAGGACCTGCGTCGCGGCACCGGCCGCACGCAGCTTGGCCGTCGCACGAACGGCGCCGGCGATCGCACGGCGCAGCCAGACCAACGGCGAGAACTTCGTCCGGACGTCCTCGAAGAGCGAGAAGAACACCGGCGTCGCGAGCAGCGTCAGCAGCAGCGAGAGCACCTGGCCGCCGAAGATCACCGACCCGATCGCGCGGTTGTCGCCGGAGCCCGTGCCCTTGGACACGAGGAGCGGCACCATTCCCGCGACGAACGCGACGGTCGTCATCAGGATCGGCCGCAGACGGTCGCGGTTCGCCTGCAGCGTGGCCTCGAGCAGCGACAGGCCCTGCGCACGCAGCGCGATCGTGTGGTCGACCTGCAGGATCGCGTTCTTCTTCACGACGCCGAACAGCACGAGCAGGCCCAGCGCCGTGTAGATGTTCAGCGACTGGCCGAACAGCAGCAGCGACAGAAGCGCGAACGGCACCGTCAGCGGCAGCGCGATGAGGATCGTGATCGGGTGGACCCACGACTCGAACTGCGCGGCGAGGATCAGATACATGAAGACGAAGGACAGCACGAACGCGATCAGGAAGTTGAACGCGGCGTTCGCCATCTCCTTCGACGACCCGGTCACCCCGGTGCGGTAGCCCGCTTCGAGGTTCATCGCGGCGGCCTCCTGCTGCAAGGCCACGACCGCCGTCTGCTGCGAGTGCCCGGGCGCGATGTTCGCGGTGATGGTGACCTGGCGCCGGCGGCCGAGCCGGTCGATCTGCGCCGCACCCGACGCCTCGGTGAACGTAGCGACCTGATCGAGGGAGACCGTGCCGTGTTTGCTCGACGGCACGGCCATGCGGGCGAGACCCGCTTCGTCGGTGCGGTCACCGGACTCCGACCGAGCCCGCACGTCGTAGCGCTCACCGCCCTCGTCGAAGTCGGTGACCTTGTCGCCGCCGACCATGACCCGAAGCGTGCCCCCGATGTCGGCCATGCGCACGCCGAGGTCGGCGGCCTTCGCCCGATCGACGGCCACGTGCAGCTCGGGCTTGCCGAGGATCAGAGTCGTGTCGATGTCGATAGCGCCGGGGACCTTGCGCAGCGCCGCGACCAGCCGGTCGGCGTAGCGGCCGAGTTTGTCGGTGTCGGGACCGCTGACGAAGAACGACACGTCCTTGTTCTCCTTGCCGCCGCCGCTGATCGCCGCGATCGGCGACACACTGGCGCGCAGCTTCTCACCGGCGAACTCGGGCAACACGCGGTCGCGCACGGCCGCCATCACGTCGAACTGCGACGCCTCGCGGCGATCGACCGGCTCGAGTTTCACGAACAGGTTCGCGAGGTTCTGCGTGTGCGCATCGTCGTCGCCGACGAACACGACCGCGTAGGCGACGCCGGGGATGCGCTCGATGCGCTCGCCGATGCGCCCCGCGATCAACTCGGTCTGCTGCAACGACGTGCCTTCGGGCGCGCGGACCTTGACCTCGAACTGCGACTCGTCGTTCTTCGGCAGGAAGTCCTTCGCGACCGCCTTGCCCAACGGCACGACGGACACGAGCGACAGCACGCACAGGCCGACGATGACCCAGCGATGCGCCATCGACCAGCGCAGCACGCGCACGTAGGCATCGTCGAGCATCGTCGCGAGGCGCCCCGGCTTGTCGTGCCCGTGCTCGCCCGCGACGAGCCAGCGGCTCGCGAGCAAGGGCGTCAGCGTGAAGGCGACCAGCAGCGAGACCATGATCGAGAAGGCCATGGTCATGCCGAACGAGAAGAGGAAGCGGCCGACGATGCCGCCCATGAAGGCGACGGGCACGAAGACCGCGACCAGCGACAACGTCGTCGCCAGCACCGCGAGACCGATCTCGCGCGTGCCCTCTCGCGCCGCCTCCATCGCGGACAGCCCCTTCTCCTTCATCACGCGGTGGATGTTCTCGAGCACGACGATCGCGTCGTCGATCACGATGCCGACCGCCAGCGTCAGGGCGAGCAGCGTCATCATGTCGAGCGTGAGGCCGAGGGCCTTCATGAGGCCGAACGTGCTCACGATCGACGTCGGGATGGCGATCGCGGAGATGAGTGTCGAGCGCCAGCTGCGCAGGAAGAACCACACGACCGCGGCGGCGAGCAGGCCGCCGACGACCAGGTGCTCCTGCACCGTGTGCACCGACGCCTCGATGTACTCCGACTGGTCGCGCACGACCTCGAGCGAGTACCCGGCCGGCAGGCGCTCGCCGATGTCCGCGAGGCGCTCCTTCAGCGCACGCACGACGGCGACGGTGTTCGTGCCCGACTGACGCCGGATCGCGAGCACGACGGTGGGCTCGCCCTTCACGCGGCCCGAGGTCTCCGCTTCTTCGCAGCCGTCCTCGACGCGCGCGACGTCGGACAGGCGAACGGGTGACCCGGCGCGGTCGGCGACGACGAGGTCGCCGAACGCCGCCACCGAGTCGGCCCGCCCTTCGAGCCGCACCGACAGCGAACGGCTCGACTGTTCGAGGCGGCCGCCGGGCACTTCCTGGTTCTGCTTCGCGACCGCGTCGGCGACCTCGGCAACCGTGAGCCCGTAGGCGCGCAGGCGCACGGGATCGAGCCACAGTTCGATCTCCCGCAGGCGCGCGCCGACCAGCAGCACCTGGCCGACGCCCGGCAGCGACTCGAGCTCGCGGCGCAGGTTCTTGTCGGCGAACTCGCTGATGTCGCGGATCGGGAGGTCGGCGGAAACCGCGACCTGCAGCACCGGCGCCGCGTCGGGATCGACCTTGTCGATGACGGGCGAATCGCAGTCCGGCGGCAGCTCCGTCAGGATCTGGTTGACCTTGTCGCGCACTTCCTGGGCGGCCGTGTCGAGATCCTTCTCGAGCACGAACTGCACGAACACCTGCGACACGCCCTCGCTCGACACCGAACGCAGCTCGTCGATGCCGGAGATCGTGTTCACTGCGCGTTCGATCTCGTCGGTGACTTCGGTCTCCATCTCCTCACCGGACGCGCCGTCGTGCCGCGTCGTGATGGAGACGACCGGCATGTCGACCTTCGGGAAGCGGTCGATGCCGAGCGTGAAGTAGGAGAAGAGGCCGACGACGACGAGCGTCAGCACGAGGACCGACCCGAACACGGGCCGCTTGATCGAGATCTCGGCGAGCCATTGCATGGCGCATCACTCCCCGGCCGCTTCCGCGGCCACGACGGCGCCGTCGACCAGGCGCGCTTCCCCTTGGATGGCGACCTTCTCGCCGGCGGCGAGACCACGCACGATCTCGACGAACCCGTCGACCTCGCGCCCCAGCTGCACGAGCCGCTTCTCGAGCCGCTCGCCGTCGACCACGAACACGTGGTGCACTCCGTCCGCCGTCGCGATCGCGTTCCAGGCGATCACGACGCTCGGCAGCGTCGACGCGGAGTCGATGCGCGCCGTCGCGAAGGAACCCGGCTGCACTCGCTGCACGACGTTCGGCACCAGCGCCTCCACCGACAGGGCGCGCGACGACGCGTCGAGACCCGCGCCCACGTGGTCGAGACGGCCCTCGAACACCTCGCCCGGGCGCGAACGCACGGAGAGGCGCACGGTCTGGCCGGGCCGCACCGCGGCAGCCTCGCTCTCGGGAACCGAGAGCACGACCCGCAGCGTGTCGACGTCGACTAGACGCGCGAGGCGCTCGCCCTTCTTCACGTACTGGCCGGGGTCGACGTACGTCTCCTGCACGGTGCCGCACCACGGAGCGCGGACGCACGTGTCGTCGAGCGCCTTCGTCGCCAGCGCGACGCGCGCTTGCTGTGCCTGCAGCGAACGGAACTGCTCGCGCATGCGGTCGACTTCCGCGGCGTGTTTCTGCCGCGCGACCTCGAAGTTGGTTCGCTCGACGTCCTGCAGCGACTTGGCGACGGCGCCGTCGGCGACGAGGCGCTCGTAGCGCTTCGCCTCGCGCTGCGCGCGCTCCATGTTCGCCCGCGCGAGCCGCACGTCGGGCGTCGCCTCGGGATCGAAGTCCCCGTGGACCGCGAGGCCGAGTCGGGCCTCGATCTGTGCCTGCACGGCTTCCGCCTCGGCGAGGCGGTTGTTCGCGTCGCGCGGGTCGAGTTCGACCAGCACGGCGCCGGCCGCGACGCGCTGGCCGCGCTCGAGCGACGCCTTCACGACGCGTCCCTCGGCTTCGCTGCACACGTCGATCTCGGCGAACGCACGCAGTTCGCCCGTCACGACGAGCTGCTTCGGCAGGAGCCGCTCCTCGGCGAGCGTCCACGCGACGTGGATCGGCGCGTCGGCCATCGCGATGGCCGGCGACGCCGGGGTTGCGGCCGTGGCGTTGCCACAGCCGGTCGCGGGAGCGAACACGCTCGCCACGAAGAGGGGAATGCGCAGGGCGCGCAGACGGGAAACGGGACGGGTCACGGGATCTCCTTCTCTGGGTCGGGTAGTTCGAGGCGCCGGATGCGTTCGTCGATGTGCGCGACGAGGCGCGGGAGGGCGCGGGACGGGACGGCGGCCAACGCGTCGAGCTCGAATGCCGACAGGTCGAACCCGGCTTCGCGGCAGGCGCGCCCGGGGTCGTTCGTGAAGGCCCGCCGGAACTGCTCGTCGGTGAGCAGGCGGCCGAGGGCTCGTTCCACGTCGCGTTGGGACATGCAGCGGACAAGGCGAGCCCCGTGCCGCGGCGCGACGGATTCTTCGAAGCGGCGTCAGCGAGCCTGATTACGGCGATTTCCGACGCCGTGACGGGCCGCGCGCAGTTGGCGATCGATCGCCAACACCCAGTCGATACCAGTGCAGGTGTCGAAGTATCTACACCGCCGCGCCGGCGCGGGGCCTGATCAGATGAAGATCTGGTGGCCGAACAACCACAGCCAGGACAAGAGCAACGTGGAACTCTCGGCCAACGACAGCTGTTCCTCGAGCTGGCCGCGCAAGACGTTCCAGTCGCCGCTGCGTGAGGGGCCCTCGGTCGACGAGCACACTTTGACGAGCAACTCGCCGTATGGCACCGGCAGCGGCTCGCGTGAGAACATCGTCAACCGCCACGGGGATGATTGGATCGCGCAGACGATCGGTCCGTCGGGCGACTCCATTCCCGTCGGCGCTTGCCCCGGACGCGGCAGCAAGAACATCAGCTCCGTGGTGTCCGCGGCGACCACGGAGAGGTCACCGAACGGGGCGAGTTCCGTTGCCAAGTCGGTCGCGCCCGCCAGTGCGTCGACCAGCACGTCTCGCTTCAGCGCGACCAGCACGAACCGGTCTTCGACGACCGCGCACCACAACTCCATGTCGTAGCGATTCCGTTCCGGCGTCGCATGCCAGCACCGAGTCGAGCCGATCACGAACTCCTTGGTTGCCCATTCGGCGAGGCTGCTCCGGAGTCCAGCGTCGGCTCCGCCGCGAACACCCACGTCCGCGATCCAGATCGTGCGCGACACACCGATGCCCAGATCCTCCGGGGACTCGAAGTCGCGCCCCGCCGTCACGACGCATTCGGTCGCGAGATCGGTCAGCGGGATCAGCTCGTGTTCGCACGCGAAGCTAGTCATGCCTTTCGGCACGAAGCGGCCCGCCGCCAGGAACGGCCGGAGCGCCGGCACGTCCTGCCGGGTCTCCGGCGTCGCGCACGCCGCGAGTGCTCCGAGCAGCAACGCGGTGCGGCACACGGTCACAGCCCGAACCTCTTCATCCGCGTGTAGAGCTGCGAACGCGTGACGCCGAGGATCTCGGCCGCCTTCGACTTGTTGCCGGCGGCCTTCTGCAGCGCTTCGACGACGAGGCGGCGCTCCCAATCCGGCAGCTGGCCCGCGTCGAGCGCGCCGCCGTCGCCCGGCTTGCCGTTCACGGCGTTCGCCACGCCGGCGCGCTTCGCCGCCGCGATCTTCGCGACGTCGAGTCCGAGCTGCGCCGACTGGATGAGGCCGCCGTCGGAGAGGATCATGGCGCGCTCGATCGCGTTCTGCAGTTCGCGGATGTTGCCGGGCCACGGGTAGTCGAGCAGGGCCCGGCGCGCCTCCTGGCTGATGCCGGGCGCACTCTTGCCCATGCGAGCTTCGAGTTCGCGGACGAAGTGCTCGGCGAGCACGAGCACGTCGTCGCCGCGCTCGCGCAGCGGCGGCAGGTGCAGCTGGAACACGTTGAGGCGGTACATCAGGTCCTCGCGGAACGCGCCCTTGCCCACTTCGGCGGCGAGATCGCGGTTCGTCGCGGCGACGAGGCGCACGTCGGCCTTCAGCGTCTCGGTGCCGCCGACCATCTCGTACTCGCGCTGCTGCAGCACACGCAGCAGCTTGGCCTGGACCGGCAGCGCCAGTTCGCCGACTTCGTCGAGGAACAGCGTGCCGCCCGCGGCGAGTTCGAACCGCCCTGGCTTGCGCTTCACGGCGCCGGTGAACGCGCCCTTCTCGTGGCCGAACAGCTCGGACTCGAGCAGCGCCTCGGGCAAGGCCGCGCAGTTCAACGCGACGAACGGCCCGTCGGCGCGCGCGCTGGCGAGGTGGATCGCGTGCGCGAACAGCTCCTTGCCGGTGCCGCTCTCGCCCGTGACCAGCACCGTGGTCTCCGTCGGCGCAACCTTCGTGGCGCGGCCGAGCACGTCGCGCAGAGCCGGCGAACGGCCGATGATGTGCTCGAATCCGTAGCGGCTGCCGAGCTCTTCGCGCAGCGCGGCGAGTCGCTGCTGCAGGAGCTGCGTGCGTTCTTCGGCGGCGGCGATGCGCTGGTTCTGCTCGACGCGGCGGTGGTGATGGATCGCGAGCGTGATCGGATCGGCGAGGCTGCGCAGCGTCTCGACGTCGAGCGGGTCGAACCAGAACGGCCGGCGCTTCGCGAGGTAGATGACGCCGGTGGCGCGCTCGACGTTCGAGAGCGGGAACACGAGCGGCACCAGCACGAACGAACGGATGCCCGCGTCGAGCATGATGCGATCGCCGGGACGCGAGGCGTCGCACTCGGTCGCGGCGTCGTGCACGAGCACCGGCTGGCCAGACAGCAGCTGCGGTGCCACGGAGAAGTCGTCGACGGTGCGGATGCGCGGCAGCTGTCCTTCACCGCCGACTTCGACGATCCGCTCGGACGTCCGGCCGCTCGGGTTCATCAGCTCGACGCCCATGATGTCGAAGCCGAAGACCGGCCGCACGGCGTCGACGATGCCGTCGAAGATCTTGCGCACGTCGAGGCTGCCGGCGAGAGCCTGGTGGATCGCCTGGAACGACCGCCGGCGCCGCTCCTGCTCGGCCACGCGCGCGAGCAGCATGGCGCCCTCGACGAACGGCGCGATGCGCGCCGCGACCTCGCCGAGCACCGCCAGATGCTCCGTCGTGAAAGCGTTCGCGCCCGCCGCCGTGACGACGAGCGCCCCGTGCGTCCTGCCCTCGTGCACGAACGGCACCGCCGCGACCGAACGCGCGCCGCGCAGCAGGTGTTCGCCCTGGTGCGAAGCGGCGACCAGGGCGTCCGTCGCGGCATCGGCGATCACCATCGGCTCGCCCGACAACGCGCGGCGCAGCGCACTCGAGGCCAGCAGCATCCGCTCGGTTCGAGCTTCGCTCGCGACCGCCGCGCCGCGTTCGCACGCCGCGGCAGTGCGGTACGAACGCCCGTCGTCGGCGATCCACTCGATCGACATCCTGTCGTGCGGCAGGAGTTCGCCGAGCCGGCGCGACAGCTCCGGCACGAACCCCCACGCCTCGTCGGCGGAGCGCGCCGGGCGACAGATCCTCGGCAGATCGGCGAGGAAGGGCGCGGTCCGATCGGATCCCGGCGAGGCGTCGCGTTCGCGCATGCGGCGCGGGAGTCTAGCCGACGCGCCTTCCGAAGAACGTCGCCGAGGCAGATGCAGCGCCTCGTTCCCGAATCCGCCCGCGGGACGTCTCAGTCCGCGACGCCGATCCGTTGCAACAGGGCCAGGTAGCGCGGGTCGTCGCGCAGCGAATCGAAGAGCGGGTCGAGTTTGATGTAGACGACGCCGGGCGATCGTTCGGCGAGGATCTGGTCGAGGTGGCGGAACGCGGCGTCCTTGTCGCCCATGCCGGCGCACAACCACGCCCGCACCTCGCCGCGCACGTAGACGCCCGCCGGCATCCGGTCGAGCTGCGCGAGCACCTGGCGCGCCTCGTCGATGCGCCCCATCTTCCCGAGCACCCAGCCGAGCATCGCGTAGGCGTCCGGCCGCTGCCGGTCGCGCTCGAGGAACGCCTTCGCGTAGCGCAGCGACTCTTCGTAGTTGCGATCGCGGTGAGCGCACACGAGCGACATCGCCCAGGGCGCCATCGCGCTGTTGCGGTCGAGCTCGAGCGTCTTCTTCGCCTGCTTCTCGGCTGCGTCGAACCGGCGCGAGTGCTGGTAGACGAAGGCGAGGTCGACGTTGAACAGGTTGGACCGGGGTTCGAGTTCGACGGCCTTCTCGAGACAGGCGATCGCCTCGTCGCCGTGCCCGCGCGCGACCCAGTACCACGCGAAGTAGTCGAGGGCGAACGTGCAGCGCGGGTTGAGGCGCAGCGCCTCGCGAAAGCCCTTCTCCGCCGTGGCCCAGTCCCAGTCGACGTGGAACTGCACCGTCGCGATCGCCGCGTGCGCCTCGGCGAGCAGCGGATCCCGCTCCATCGCCTGCACCGCCGCCTTGCGCGCACGTTCGAACGCGACGCGCGGCTCCATGAAGATGTACGCCGCGGCGATGTAGGCGTCGGCGAGCGATGCGTAGGCGAGCGCGAAGCCCGGGTCGCGGGCGATCGCGCGTTCGAGACGATCGATGCCGCGCTTCGTGTCGTCGACCGTCCACTCGTGGATCGCGTGCAGGCCTTCGAGGTACTCGAGGTACGCATTCGTGTCCTGCGTCGGACGCCGGGCGAGCCGCTCCCGCTGCGCCGGCGAGAGCTGCCAGCCGAGCTTCTGCGCGATCTCCTTCAGGATGTCGTCCTGCACGAACAACGGGTCCTGCCGAACGCCGTAGTTCTGCAGCCACAACGAACGGTTGTGCTTCACGTCGACGAGTTCGACCGTGATGGCGGGCCCGCTCTCGGTGAGCCCGATGGTGCCGGCCAGCACGGCTTCGACGTCGAGCTGGCGGCCGACCTCGTGCGGATCCACTGCGTCGACCGCGCCGTAGTGCGCGACCGAGCTGAACGGCCGCACCACGACGTCGGGCAGTTCGAGCAGGCTGCGGATGATCGTGCGGGAGAGACCGGCGCCGAGCACCTTCGCATTCGCGTCCTGCCCATGATCGATGAGCGGCAGCACCGCGATCGAGCCGATGCGAAGGGGCGCCGCGGGAGCACTCCCATCGCCACGCATCGCGAACCACACCGCGGCGCCGGCGGCGAGCACGGCGGCGAACGCGAGCACGCCGCGGGTCGCAGGCGAACGACGCCCTGACTCCGAACGCACGACGGTCGCCACGGCGCCAGCCGCGTCCGTGTCGGCGAGCACGGCGCGCAGCGCGAACGCGAGATCGTTCGCCGTCTGGAAGCGCGCTCCCGGCTCCTTCTCGAGGCAGCGCCGGACCACGCGGTCGAACGGGACCGGCGCACCCACGAGCGGCGGCGCCTCCTCGTGCACGATCGCGACCTGCGTCGCGGCCATCATGTCGCGCACGAACGGATGGCGGCCGGACGCAGCTTCGTGCAGGACGACGCCGAGCGCGAACAGATCGCTGCGCGCATCGGCCATCTCGCCGCGCACCTGCTCGGGCGCCATGTAGCCGATGGTGCCGAGCATCGCGCCAGCCTGCGTCACGCCGAGACCGGGCTCCGCCTCCCACTCGACGCGCGCGATCCCGAAGTCGAGGACCTTCGGCCGGCCATCGACGGTGACGAACACGTTCTCCGGCTTCAGGTCGCGGTGCACGATGCCCTTGCCGTGCGCGGCGGCGAGCCCTTCCGCGAGTGCCAGACCGATCTCGGCCGCGCGACGCCACGGCAGCGGCGCCGACTGCATGCGCTGCCGCAGCGTCTGTCCCTCGAGCAGCTCGGTCACGACGTAGCGCAGGTCGCCCTGCGTGCCGACGTCGTGCAAGACGACGATCGACGGATGCGCCAGCGACGCGACGGCGCGCGCCTCGCGTTCGAACCGCACGACGCGCACGGGATCCCCGGCCAGCGTCGGCGGCAGGATCTTCACGGCGACGTCGCGGTCGAGCCGCGGATCGCGCGCGCGATAGACCTCGCCCATGCCACCCGCGCCGAGGGGCGCCAGGATCTCGTACGGGCCGAGGCGGGTGGAGGCTTTGAGCAAGGGATCCAGGGCGCGAAGGCCGCGGGAGCATACGCAGCGACACCCCCCGCCGCCGCCCCGCGCGTCAGCCCGTCGGCGCCAGCGCCTCCGCGCCGGCGCGGACGTGGGGCCGCAGGCCGATCGCGACACGCGCCTCGGCGAGCGGCTTCGCCAGCAGCGGCCAGTAGTCCCACTGATGCGTGATGTCGACGCCGCAGCACGCCCCGCGGTGCACCGCGGCGAGAACGTCGGCCGGATCGAACAGGCCCGTGAAGGCCGGCGCGATCGGCGTCAGCTTCATCCCGTGGTGGAACTGCAGCAGCACGAACTGGAGGAACACGAACCCGTCCTCGCGCCGATTCCCCGCCTGGAACGCACCCTGGCGGATCTCCCCCTCGGGCTCGGTGCCGTAGCCGGTGAGCACGTGGCCGACGTCGTGGTACGCGACGACCTGCGGGATGCCGCCCAGTTCGCCGGGGAAACCGAAGCCGCGGCTCGTCACGTGCGCCCAGAACTCGCGGCCGAGCGTTCCTTCCGGCAGGAGACCGAGCTTCTTGTAGGACCAGAGCCGGTCCTTGTTGACGGTGAGCCTGAGCCAGGTGGCGCCGAGGACACGGAGCGGACCGAGCAGGCCTTCGCTGCGCCAGGCCTCCTTCATCATCACGCGCATCATCCGGCGCATGGTCAGCATCCGGACACGAAGGCGGCGACCGCGCGCCAGCGCATCGACGACGCCGACGACGGGGTCGCGGACCTGCAGCACGTCCGCGAGCGCACGAACGTAGTCCGCACACTCGCGCCGAACGGGACGCGAGACCATCGCCGCGACAGCCGCGAGCTGCACCAGGCGCTTGCGCGGATGGGCGCCAGGGACGACGTCCGCGACGATGCGGGGATCGATCGCGTCGAGGGCATCCGCCGGGGCCGGGTGTCCGGTGATCGAGCGGAAAGCCTCGAGGAAGGCGAGAGCGTCGGCCGACACCGGGCCGGCGCCGGCGGCCGCGGCGCGCAGCGCGCGGAGAACGACGTGAAGTTGCGACGGGGAGAAGACGGCGATGTCCATGGCGGGTCGGGTGGTCCGGAGGTTCGTGTTCGGTTGCGGCCGGAAAGCGAGCGCCGTGCCACGTCGCACGAACTTCCCCGCCGCTCGCCGGAGCGCGGTGGCGGGCGCTTTCGCGGCGCGGCCTCGCCGAACCCACCGTCGCTCCCAACCTGGCGGCGCGAACGACTTTGGCGACCCGGCGGCGTTCGCCCGCTGCGCGGGGCCGAGGCGCGCGGCGCACGCTTCGCACCGCGCGCGGCCTTCGCACGCAGGAACCGACCGCGTCCGACGGGTGATCGAGGATCGCCAACGGGTGTCGATCGGCGCGCAGGGTGTCGAAAAACGCGCAACGCCGCGAGCGGGAGAGCGGTGCGGCCCCCAGGAGAACCCCGCAGGGGGAACTCCTCATGGACAGCCGGCCCATGCCGCGCCGAACAGCGCGTCGGAGACCCCGGATGCTGATCACCGAGAACATCGTCAAGATCCAGGACCTGTTCGACTCGTGGCGCGAAGCGGGGCACACGAAGCTCGCCAACGGCGTCGAGCTGATCGGCCGCACCGGCGGTGATGACGGCGATCCGGCGTGGTTGCACGCGCTCTTCCCGGGCCTCGAGCCTGCCGGCCTGGATGCTCTCGAGAAGGAGACCGGCGCGGCACTGCCGCCGCAGCTGCGCGCCTTCTACCGGCTGATCGGCGGGATGAGTCTCTTCCACGGCGCGTTCTGCATGTTCGGCAAACGGCGCCGCGGCATCCGCACGGGCATCGCCGCCGTGCAGGTGGGCGACATCGTCGAACTGAACCACGAGATCGACGTGCTCGGATGGCGGCCGCCGGAAGCGATCGCGTTCGCGGTGAACGGATGGGACCAGTCCGTGCACGTCGCGGGCATGGGGCGCGACGCACGGGAGATCACGCGCTGCGACCGTGCCACCGGACGCGTTCTCGAGGTCCACGCGTCGATCTACGAGTGCATCCGCGACCGCCTGTACCGCCTCGACCAGCTGATGCTCGGCTGAGCGCCGGCCCCGGGGAACTCCGGACACAAGTCGTGCGCGTGCCCGAGCCGATAGGTCACGCGCAATGAACAAGAGAATCCTCCTCGTCGACGACTCCGCCGTGATGCGGAAGCTCGTGACACGTGCGATCCGACAGACGGGTCTCGGAGTCGACGTCGCCGCCGAAGCCGGCAACGGCAAGGAGGCACTCGGCATGCTCTCGTCCCAGCAGATCGACCTCGTGTTCTGCGACTGGAACATGCCCGAGATGAACGGCCTCGAATTCATCGCGGAGGCGCGCAAGACGCACAAGACGCCGATCGTGATGCTGACGACGGAGGGCACGGCGGAGAAGTCGCAGCAGGCCCTCGCGGCCGGCGCGGATGCCTACCTGACGAAACCGTTCACGCCTGAAGACCTGCAGCAGAAGCTCAAACTGCTGCTGAAGATCTGAGGGCACGTCGATGACCGCCGCCCCCGCCGTTGGTCTCGTCGGCAAGCTGAAGGCCATCGGGATCGCCATGCTGCAGCAGGCGCTGACCGACTGGGCGCAGATGACCGGCCTCACCGTGGAGACCGGCGACGCCAAGGTCCAGAACCTCGCCAAGCGCGCGCAGATCGAGGCCACCATCACCGGCGCAGTGATGCTGGTCGAGACGAAGGTCGAAGGCCGCTGCGAAGGCCCGTACTTCTTCGTCTTCCCGAACGCCCTGGCCGCGGCGGCCGTTGGCGGACTCGTCATGCTCGCGCCCGGCGTGGTCGAACAGAAGGCCAAGACGGGCCTCGACGACGCCGACGTCGAAGCGTTCAAGGAACTCGCCAACCTGCTCTGCGGCTCGTCGAACAACGTGCTCGCCCGTTTGCAGCCAGGCCTCCGCCTCTCGCAAGGCGTCGCGCACTTGAAGGTCCGCTCCGGCATCCCCGACCTGAAGGTGCACATCGGGGAGATCCCGGACGGCGAGACCGCGTGCATCGCCTGCTCGGTCAAGGTCGCCGGTCAGGCGTACACCGTGCACCAGCTGCTGCCGCTCGCGCTCGCGCGCTCGATGCTGGCCTGAGTGCGTAGCGCCGGTCGCCGCGGCGCACGGTTCGGCTCCGATTCGAGGGCGGCACCTGCCGAAAAACGAGGGCCCACGCATCGGCAATCCGGGACGGCAGTCCTGCACCGCAACGACCAACAACGATGAAGCTGCGCTCGCGCCTCACCACCCTGCTGCTCGCCTGCGGAATCGCGCCGATGATCATCTCGGTCGCGATCGCACACCGCAGCGAAGACACGGCCATTTCGAATCTGGTCGGTCTGGCGGACGAAGCACTGCACCAGGCGGCCAAGGACCGGCTGGTCGGCGAGGTCAATGGCCGCAGCGCCCACGTGAGGACGTACCTCGAGAGCATCCGCCTCCACGTGGAGTCGATGGCACTCGACCGAGGTACGGGTGAAGCGGTCACGGCGTTCCGCGACGGCTTCGCATCGCTCGCGGCCGACAACCAGCTGAACGGCGCGCAGGTCCGGGAGATGAAACAGGCCGCCGCGAACTACTACCGGAGCGCGTTCGCGACCGAGTTCGCCAAGCAGTCGGGCCGCACGGCCCAGGTCGACCCGATCCTCGCGCGCGTCGACGACGCGATGGCCGTGGCGCAGAACTACTACATCGCGACCAATCCGAACCCGCTCGGCAAGAAGGACATGCTCGACAAGGCAGCGGACGCCTCCAAGTACACCGAGGCCCACGCCGTCTTCCATCCGTGGCTGCACGCCTTCCAGCAGAAGTTCGGCTACTACGACGTGTTCCTGATCGATACGACCGGACGCGTCGTCTACACGGTCTTCAAGGAGCTCGACTTCGCGTCCTCGCTGGTGAACGGGCCGTGGGCCGACACCGGCCTCGGGGATCTGTACCGGCGGATGCAGAGCGCGCCGGACGGCACTTCGGTGTTCGCCGACTTCAAGAGCTACGCGCCTTCGTACGACGCACCGGCTGCGTTCATCGGGAGCCCGGTGTCGCACGAAGGGAAGCGCGTCGGCTACATCGCGTTCCAGATGCCGATCGATCGCATCAATGCGGTCATGACGGAGACCGCGGGGCTCGGCCAAACAGGCGAGATCGTGCTCGTCGGTCCGGAACGACAGATGCGTTCGGACTCGCGCCACCAGCCGAAGACCCTGAGCGTCATCGCGTCGTTCCAGCACCCGGAGACCGGCAAGCTCGACCTGCCGCAGGTCCAGGAGGCGATCGGCGGCAAGAGCGGCGTGGAGGAGACCACGGACAGCGACGGCGGAGTCGAACTGTGTGCCTATGCGCCGCTGGAGGTACTCGGCACGCGCTGGGCGGTGCTCGGCAAGATCGAGAAGAGGGAAGTCTTCGCCGCCGCCGCGAAGATGGTGCAGAGCGGCGAAGAGACGCTGGCGAGTTCGCTGTACTTCCACGCAGCCCTGATCGCCGTCTGCTCGGTCGCAATCGCGTTCATCGCGTGGCTGTTCTCACGCCGCCTCGTCGCGCCGATCGACAAGACGGTGCTGGCGTTGAAGGACATCGCCGAGGGCGAGGGCGACCTCACGCGGCGACTCGACGAGAGCCGCGCCGACGAGCTCGGCGATCTGGGCAAGTGGTTCAACCGCTTCCTCGGCAAGCTGCAGACCATCATCAAGGACATGGGCGCGAAGGCGCAGAGTGTCACGAGCGCGTCGACGCAGCTGATGGGCACGGCGACGGCCCTGTCGACCGGAGCCGAACGCACGAAGACGCAGTCGACGCAGGTCGCCGCGGCGGCCGAGCAGATGACCGCGAACATGAACAACGTCAGCACGTCGAGCGAAGCGATGGCCGCGACGCTGCGCACGGTCGCCGCCGCCGTGGAAGAGATGACCGCCAGCATCGGTGAGG
>JAEUHQ010000148.1 GCA_016794565.1 Planctomycetota bacterium
GCAGCCCCGAACGACCCCTGGTTCGGCGTGCCGTGCGGATTCGCCGGGCTCCGTCTCGCGGGGATCGAAGCGGCTCGGGGGAACAACGACGAAGCGCGGCGCCTCCTGGACGCGGCGCTGCACGGCATCGACGCCATGGCCGACGTCGCCCACCGCGACCTGTGGCAACCCGATGTCCTCGCCGCCGCGCGGATCCTGCGCGCCGCACTCGGGCCCGGCGGCAGCCGTTGAGGCTTTCCGTCGCGCGGGGCGGCACTACATTGTTCGCCCCCGTGACCGCACGCTCCCTGATCCTCGGCATCGAGACGTCGTGCGACGAGACCGCCGCCGCGGTCGTCGCGGACGGTCACGTCGTGCTCAGCAACGTCGTGCACTCGCAGATCGAACTGCACGCCCGCTGGCGCGGCGTCGTGCCCGAGGTGGCGAGCCGCTCGCACACCGAACGCATCGTGCCGATCGTCGCGCAGGCGCTCGAGCAGGCGAACGTGCGGCCCGAAGACCTCGCCGGCGTCGCGGTCACGCACCGGCCGGGCATGGTCGGATGCCTGCTCGTCGGCCTCTCGGCGGCGAAGGCACTCTGCTGGCGCTACGACCTTCCGCTGATCGGCGTCGACCACGTGCAAGCGCACGTGCACACCGGCTTCCTCGCCGACCCGCAGATGCCGCTGCCCGCGCTCGCTCTCGTCGCGTCGGGCGGGCACACGGCCCTCTGGCTCGTGAAGGCGCCGACGGTCACCGAGCGACTCGGCACGACGCGCGACGACGCCGCGGGCGAAGCTCTCGACAAGGGCGCGGCGCTGCTCGGCCTGCCCTACCCCGGCGGTCCTTCGATCCAGAACGCGGCCAAGGGCGGCGATCCGCGCGCGTTCGACCTGCCGCGCACGATGCTCGGCGCCGACTCGCTCGACTTCTCGTTCTCGGGGCTGAAGACGGCGCTCCTCTACACGCTGCGTCCGCAGCAAGGCCCGACCGACGCGCCGCCGCCGACGGGCGACCGCCTGCGCGATCTCGCGTGCAGCTACCAGGAGGCCGTCGTCGACGTGCTCGTCGCGAAGCTCGCGCGCGCGGCCGAACGCTGCGCCCCGAAGTCGCTCTGCATCGGCGGCGGCGTCGCCAAGAACCTGCGGCTCCGCGAACGGCTGCAGCAGCACCCGATCCTGTCGCGCCTGCACCTCGTGCTGCCGGACCTGTCGCTGTGCGCGGACAACGGTGCGATGATCGCGAGTCTCGGCTTCGAGCTTCTGCAGCAGGGCCACCGTTCGCCGCTCGATCTCGACGCGATCGCCACGCCGCGGTCCGGCGGCAAGGCCCCGGGGCGCCCGAAGGCGGAGCGCCCGTGACCCGCGACGACGAACAGCGCCTGCGCGATCTGCTGCAGCAGGTCCGTTCCGGCCAGCGCAGCGTCGACGACGCGATCGCTTCGCTGCGCGCCGATCCGCGGGGCGCCGACCGCGCCGCGGCCGAACTCGGCTTCGCGACCGTCGACCACGACCGCGCCCGCCGCTGCGGTTTCCCCGAGGTGGTGTTCTGTCAGGGCAAGACGCCGGACGACACCGCCACGATCGCCGTCGAGATCCTGTCGCGCGCCGAACGTGTCCTTCTGACCCGCGCCGAACCCGCGCACGCCGCGGCCGTCATCGAGCGCGTGCCGGCAGCCCGCTACCACGCCCGCGCGCACTGCATCACCGCGGGCACGCCGCCGCCGCCGTCCGGGCACGTCGCGGTCGTCGCCGCCGGCACCGCGGACCTGCCGGTCGCCGAGGAAGCGGCGGTGACGCTCGAGATCGCGGGCAACCGCGTCGAGCGCTTCACGGACATCGGCGTCGCCGGCCTGCATCGCCTGCTCGCGAAGATCGACGCGATCCGCGCCGCGAACGTGATCGTCGCAGTCGCGGGAATGGAAGGAGCACTGCCGTCCGTCGTCGCCGGCCTCGTCGACCGCCCCGTGGTCGCGGTGCCGACGAGCGTCGGCTACGGCGCGAACTTCGGCGGGCTCACGGCGCTGCTCTCGATGCTGAACTCGTGCGCCGCGGGCGTCGCGGTCGTCAACATTGACAACGGTTTCGGGGCCGGCTATCTCGCGTCGCAGATCAACCTGCGAACGACGCCGCGCGACGCGCCCCGTTCGCGAGAGCCACACGAGTGACCAGACCCGCCGCACGCCCGATCGCCCGCCTCGCCCTCGAAGACGGGACCGTTCTCTCGGGCCGCGGCTTCGGCGCCGCGACGGAGTCCGTCGGCGAACTGGTCTTCAACACGTCGATGATCGGCTACCAGGAGATCCTCACGGATCCCTCGTACCGCGGGCAGACGGTGCTGCTGACGCAGCCCCACATCGGCAACTACGGCGTCAACAGCGAGGACGAAGAGAGCGCGAAGCTATGGCTCTCGGGCCTCGTGATCCGCGAGCTCTGTGAACGTGCGAGCAACGCGCGGTCCGGTGCCGAGCTGTCCGACTACCTCGCGCAGCACGGCGTGCCCGGCATCGACGGCCTCGACACGCGCATGCTGACCCGCGCCATCCGCGACCGCGGCGAACAGCGCGTGCTCATCACGCGCGACACGAAGAGCTCCGACGCGGACCTGGTCGAGCGCGTCCGCAAGGCGCCGAAGGTCGCCGACGTCGACCACGTGCTGAAGGTCACGGCAGCCGAGCCGTTCCGGTGGGATCGCGGCTACGAGTCGCAGTTCTCACCGCCGCCCCCGCACGCGGCGAGCGGCCATCGCCCGCACATCGTCGCGTACGACTTCGGCGCGAAGCGGAACATCCTGCGTTCGCTGGTCGCGTGCGGTCTCGACGTGACCGTCGTGCCCGCGACGACGCCGGCGGAAGCGGTACTCGAGAAGAAGCCCGACGGCGTGTTCCTGAGCAACGGCCCCGGCGACCCGGCGATCTGCCGCTACGCGATCGAGTCCGCGTCGAAGCTCGTGAAGCGTGTGCCCGTCTTCGGCATCTGCCTCGGCCACCAGATCCTCGGCCACGTCTTCGGCGGCAAGACCTACAAGATGAAGTTCGGTCACCACGGCGGCAACCAGCCGGTGATCGACATGACGACGGGCAAGGTCGAGATCACGTCGCAGAACCACAGCTACGCCGTCGATCCGAAGTCGCTGCCCGACGCCGTCGAGGTCACGCACAAGAACCTGAACGACGGCACGGTCGAGGGACTGCGCCACCGCGAGCTGCCGGTCTTCTCGGTGCAGTACCACCCCGAGGCCGCGCCCGGGCCGCACGACGCGCTGTATCTGTTCCGCCGCTTCGTCGAACTGCTCGCGACCGCCAGGTGCTGACGACCGTAGTCGTCGCCCCCGAGCAGGCGGGAAGCCGGCTCGACGCACTTCTGCACGCACACGCGGGACTCTCGCGACAACGAGCCCGCGACCTCTGCGCGATCGGCATGATCGCCGTGAACGGCGTGATCGCCGATGCTTCGCTGCGGACACGGGCGGACGACGCCGTCACGTTCGCCGCCGCGCTCGCGGACCTCGCAGCACAGCTGCGGATCGCCGTCGCGTTCGCGAACGAGCGCTGCGTCGTGCTGCACAAGGCGCCAGGGCTCGCGGTGCACAAAGGCCCGCTCGTCGAACACTCCGTTGCCGACGCACTCGCTCGCGAGCTGCCGGGCGCCGGCCTCGCGCAGCGCATCGACCGCGAAGCGTCGGGCCTGCTGCTCGTCGGACGCGACACCGGGTCGCTGGCCGCACTCGGCACCGCGATGGAGCGCGGCGACGTCGGCCGGGAGTACCTGGCGATCGTTCATGGCGTCTTCGGCGACGAACGTCGCACGATCGACCTGCCGCTCAGCGTCACCGACGAACCGCGCGGCGACCGCCCGAAGACGATCGTCGACCGCGCCCACGGGCAGCGCTCCGTGTCGCACGTCGAGGTCGTCGATCGGCGCAAGGACAGCACGCTCGTCCGCGTTCGCCTCGAGACCGGCCGCACGCACCAGATCCGCGCGCACCTCGCGGCGATCGGCCACCCGCTGCTCGGCGACCCGCGGTACGGCGACCGCGCCGCGAACGACAAGGCGCGCGCGACCTTCGGCATCGACCGCACGATGCTCCACTGTGCGCGGCTCGAGTTCCCCGACCCGGCGACCGGCGAACGCGTCGAGGTCACCGCATCGCACGAGCCCGATTTCGCCAGGGTGTTCGCGAGCCTTCGGCGTGCGTGACTTGCGGTGCGCGTGCGCCGCGACACCATGCGCCGATGGAGTCGTCGCCGTCGCGCCCGAAGACAGCGCTGGTCGGACTCACCGTGATCGTCCTGCTCGCGTACTTCGTGTGGAGCCGCGAAGCGGAGCAACGGGCCCATCGCGACGCGCGGATCCGAGCCGCTGCGCTCACGTACTCCGCACGCATGCCGCAGGGCGTGCAGCCGCACGCGCCGCTGCTCGGAGACTCCGTGCACGGGGAGGCCATCGAAAACTACGGGCGCGCGGTCGCCCTTTGCGGCGCTGCCCTTCCATGCGGAGACGACTCGACCGATCCCTGGGCGCTGTCGCAGCTGGCGGAGTTGCCTCCGGACATCGCCCGACGGCTGGCGAAGTACGAGCCAGCATTGGATGCCCTGGCCACGGGAGCCGCCGCCGCGACCATCGATCTCGCGGCCGCGCGCAGACCGCTGACCGTGAGGAGCCCCGGGCCGACCGACTTCCCCTTCGTTGCCAACCTCGTCACACTCGCTGCCCTCGTCGTCCGCCACGAACTGGCGAGCGGCAACGGTTCTGCCGCGGTGCGTCGAACCGCCGATCTGATGACGCTGCAGCTCGATTTCCTTCGCGGCACCGCCTCGGCCTTCGAGCTGCTCGCTGCCGAGGGCGTGACATCCGTGTGTTGCACGTGGATAGACGATCGGATCGCGTCGCTCGACGAACCGAACCGGGCCGCGCTGCGGGACCTGCTCGCACGCTTCGATGCTGCCTTGCCGCCGATCCAGCGGTCATTCGAAGGCGATCTAACCCTCGCGGCACGATGGCTCGACCGGGACGACCGGGAGCGTGACCATGTCTCGCCTCCTCTGCTCGCCGCGATCGTCGCCTCCATCGAACGACTCGCTTCGAGCGAAGCCGCGCCATGGTCCGTCCGGCGCCAGGCACTCGTAGCGCAGGCCCCGACGCTCGCTTACCCGGAAGCCCCGGACTTCGCGGCCGTCGAGACTGCGCGGCGAACGGCCACCGCGCACCTGCGCCTGCTGATCGTTGCACTGGGACACCACCTCGGCGAGCCACTTCCCTCGTTGCGCGATCCGCTCGGCGACGGCGATCTCGAAGTCGAGAGGCCCGACGCGTCGACGATCGTCGTCCGCAGCGCCGGCCTCGCCCCCGACGGCAAGCGCATCGAGCGCACGGCGAAGCGCCGCTGAGTCGCACCGCGCGGCGAAGGGTAGGATCCGCACATGCTCCCCGCCTTCGCCGCCGTGGCGCTCGGCCTGCTGCAGGCGCCCCAAGCCCCGCAGCCCGCGACCGCGGACAAGCTGCCGCTGCGCATCGTGTACGCAGGCAACCCCGGCACGCCGTACACCGCCGCGTGGGAGCGCTTCCTCGGCGAACACACAGAAGCCGTGAAGGTCGTCGCGGCGAGCGCGGTGCGGCATGCCGACCTCGAGGGCTTCGACGTACTCGTCGTCGACGGCGAGATCCAGACGCGCGACGAGAAGGGCGGCGAGCAGCTGAAGAGCGAGAAGGTCCCGCTCGGCCTCGACGAGCTGCAGGGATTTCCCGTCGTGCTCGTCGGCGGCCAGGGCGGTGTGTTCGCCGACGCGCTGCGACTGAAGACGAGCTGGCACCACGGTTGACTGTGCCTCGACCACCGGGCCGTCGTGCTACGGCCCGATCACGAGATCTTCCGCCGGCCCTTCCCCGTCGCGTTCCGCACCGAGGACACGCCGACGCCGAAGAACTTCAAGGACTGGAAGTCGACCGTCGGCGACACGGTGCCGACGTTCCGCGTGTTCGACGCGTTCGACGAGACGAAGGACGAATGGGGCCTCGTGACCGACGACGCCGGCTTCGAGGAAGCGCCCGACGCGGAGCGCATCCTCGGCGGCATCAACCACAAGGGCCCCGATTACGCGGCGATCGCGCGGCACGGCTCGTTCGTGATGTTCGGCTTCCACGCGCGGCCCGAGCGCCTCACGGATGAAGGGCGCAGGCTCTACCTGAACAGCCTCGCCTACGCCGTCGCGCACAAGGGCGCGATCGTCGAGACGCTGCGCCTGCGGCCGAACGGCGCGAGTCTGCTCGACACGCTGACGATCTTCGCGCCGAGGCTGCCGGCGAACCAACGTGCTGCCTCGGTCGCACGCCGTTTCGTCGGCGAAGAGATCCCGGCGACGGTGCTGGAGAACGTCGATGCCGCCCGAGCGTGGTTCGCGGCGCGTGCGCCGTTCCTGCATCCGGCCGACGACGGATCGAACTGGGACACGAGGCTGCAGCTGACCGTCGACGCCGAGTGCCGGCAGCTCGGCGCCGCGAACGGCTCTCCGGCGTTCCTCGACGAGATCGCCACACGGCTCGAAGCGGACCCCGAGGACCCGCTCGCACACACGCTGCTCGCCCGCTACGTGCGCGGCGTCGCGCCCGCGGACTTCGCCGACTGGCTGGCCAGGAATCGTGCGCAGACGTACTTCACCGAGACAGGCGGCTGGACGTGGCGGGTGAAGGGCGCCCGCGCGACGAGCCCGGTCCTGCGCGCCACGGCAACCGGCACACCCGCGGCAGTGAACGATCCGGTCAAGGTGAGCGTCGAAGCGACCGACTCGACACTGACGGTCACACTCGAGATCCGACAGGGCTGGCACGCGTACTCGCCGAAGGCGAAGGACGGCCAGCCCGTGCGCATCGCGATCCTCGCGGGTTCGGCGTTCGAAGCTGCGGGCGACGCGGACTGGGGCGCCGACGAGAACGGCACGCTGGCGGACTTCGCCGAGATCAGGCTGCCGATCCGGCGCATCGCGCGCGGCGACGCGCTGCGGGTCGCCGTGAGCTACGTGGCGTGCGACGAAAAGACCTGCCGGCCGCGCGCCACCGTGACACTGGAGCGATGATCGCCGCGGCGCCCGATTCGCCGCGGGCTCCGGAAGACGGCCATCCATGGCCCGTCTCCACGCACCCACCATGTCGAGCTGCTTCTCGCATCCCGCCGTCCCGCTCGCCATCGCGTGCTGGTTCCCGTCGCTGCGCACACGATCGCTGCTGGTGACCGCGTCGCTGCTGTCCGCCGCACCGGACCTCGACGCGATCGGCTGGTTCGCGGGCGTGCCGTACGAAGCATGGTGCGGACACCGCGGCTGCACGCATTCGATCGTGTTCGCGGCGCTCGTCGCGCTGCTGCTCACGCCATGGCTCGCGCGGAAGAACGGCGTGCCGCGACGCAGCGTGTTCGCGTTCCTCTTCGCCGCAGCGGCGTCGCACGGGCTCGTCGACATGGCGACCAACGGCGGCCTCGGCATCGCGGTGCTCTGGCCGTTCTCGACCGAGCGATGGTTCTGGCCCGCGACTCCGATCGAAGTGCCGCCGCTCGGCATCCGCGCGTTCTTCTCCGACTGGGGCCTGCACGTGCTCGCGAGCGAGTTCGTCTGGCTCTGGCTGCCCGCGATCGTGGTCGGGGCGATCGGCCTCGCCGTGCGCCGCCGATCGCGGCCGCCGGTCGCCGCCGCACCATGAGGTTGCGCCCACCAACGCCCGCCGCGACCATCCGGCCGTGACCGGCAAGCGGCAGTACGGCGGCGTGGCCTTCGCGACGATCGTGATCGTCGCCCTGGTCGTGTTCGCGTGGACTCGCGAAGGCCAGCGCCGCCGCGACCTCACCGACCGCGCCGAGGCGCTGCGGATCGAACTCGATCGCGCGGTCGAGCGCGACGTGCAGCCGCACCCGCCGCTGCTCGGCGACGCGACGGAAGGCGAAGCGACCGTGCACTACCGACGCGCGGCGAAGCTGTGGGTCGACGCACAGGCCATGACCGGGCCCGCCGAGGAACTGCTAGCGCGCACGTCGGACGACGCCGCGTGGCCGGAGATCGATGCCGTTCTCGCCGGGGGTGCTGCGGCGCTGGATGAACTGAAAGCGGCCTGCTCGGCCGCGACGCTCGACGTTGGCGCGCTGTGGCGCTCCGCGAGCACGACGGGCATCGAGAGCGTGATCATCTCGCACTCGCATTGGTGCGGGCTCTGCCTCGTCGTGCGGCGGCACCTCCGCGCGAACGACCACACCGCGGCGATCGAATGGACGGCGCGCCTCCTGACGTGGTGCCGCGACGTCGAGTTCGGCGTGCCGGCCTACGTGCTGATCGCGAATGCCGCCGTGACGAACCTCACCGACGCCTGGTCCGACGACGTGTTGCGCACACTCGATGCCGCGTCGCTCGATCGCCTCGTGACGGTGCTGCAACGATTCGAAGACACCGCGGCCCCTCTCGACCGCTGCGCACGCGCGGCGCTGCTCGGGTCGTTCGAGGCACTGCACACGCACTGCGACGCGATCCCCGAACGCACCCGGACCACGGAGGCGCTGGTCGGGCTGGCGGACCGGATCCGTGCGAGCGGACCGGGCTGGACCTCCCGCACCGCCGCACTCGAGGTGACCGACCCGCTGCCGGGGACCGAAGTCGGCCACATCGAACGGCAGGCGCGCGAGAGCAGGGCACGCCTGCGGTTGTTGCGCATGGCGGTCGCGCACCACCGCGGCGAACGATCGGTCCTCGACGATCCCCTCGGCGACGGCCCGTTCGCGGTCGACGAACGCGACGGCGCGATCACGTTCCGCTGTGCGACCACGTCGGCGGATGGATCACCGATCGAACGCACGGCGCGACGCCGATGAACCTCGCGAACGTGCACGTCGTGCTGTTCCAGCCGCGCTGGGCGCGCAACCTCGGCGCCGTCGCGCGCGCGATGAAGAACTTCGGCCTGAAGCGGCTCACGGTCGCCTCGTCGCAGATCGGCTCGTGGTCCGACGCCTGGCGCATGGCCGTGCACGCGCACGACGTTCTGGACACGGCGGTACAGGCCGACGATCTCGACAAGGTGCTCGCGCCGTCGTCGTGCGTCGTCGGCACGACGAACGACCCGCCCGCCGGAACGAAAGTGCTGTCGCCGCGCGAGGTCGCTGCCGAAGCCGCGGCGCGCGACGGCGACATGACGCTGCTGTTCGGCGGCGAGATCAACGGCCTCAATCCGAAGCACCTGCTGCGCTGCCACGCGGTCTCGGTGATCCCGACCGCGCCCGAACAGTCCTCCCTCAACCTCGCGCAGGCAGTCGCGGTGTTCGGCGCGGAGCTGTTCGCCGCGAGCGGCGCGGCGTCGCCGCCGCCTGCCGTGCCGATGGCGAGCGCCGAACTGATGCAGCGCCTCGAGACCGCACTGCGCCACCTGCTCGAAACGAGCGCGTGGCGCGACGCGAACCGCGGCAGACACGCGATCGCCGAACTGATGCAGCCCCTGTGGCGCGCGCAGCTGACGGAGAACGAAGTGCACGCCTGGCTCACCGCGCTGAACAAGGCGGTGCAGCGCTGAGGTCAGAACTGTCCTGCGGTCAGCTGCAAGGCCTTCGTCGCCGTGATCTGCGCACGCCCCGAGTGCATCGACTTCGATCGGCACCGCCCGGCGGTCCTTGGCATCGAACTGCGCGAATGACCCGGACGGTTCGGCGAGCGCAAGGGAGGCCGCCGTCTCGACAGCCGCGCCACTCGGCGCCGGCCTAGCGCCCCAGCGCTACCAGCACCCTCGCCTTCACCTCGCTCGCGGCGCACTCGGTCTTCACCATGCCCTTGCGCACGAGGAACTCGACGCCGCCTTCCGCCGCCTTGCGGCCGACGAACACCTGCACGGGGAAGCCCAGCAGTTCGTTGTCCTTGAACTTCGCGCCGGGGCTCATCGCACGATCGTCGAGGCACACGTCGACGCCCGCGGCCTTCAGCTCCGCGTAGAGCTTGTCCGCGAGCGCCACCTGC
>JAEUHQ010000153.1 GCA_016794565.1 Planctomycetota bacterium
GGAAGACCGTGCCGGACGGACGGCCCGACAGTGCACTGATGTCGAGATCGAACTTGAAGCGATCGTGGGCTCCGGTCGGCACCGCGTGCACGATCCACGACGCGCCGAAGTCGGGAGCGCCGGCGAAGTCGCTACGAATCGACGTCGTCCGTCGGCGCCGTCCGTCAGGACGCGACCCAGCGCAGCGCGTAGATCGGCGGCAGGCACGCGTCCACCTCGCGCCACCGTTCGCCGCCGCCTTCGCCGATCCAGAGCCGTCCCGACGTCGAACCCATCGCGAGCAGCCGGCCGTCCCCGGTGACGTCGAGGCCGTGGCGGTAGACGAGGTCGAACGCGTTCTTCGGCGGCAGCCCCTTCGTCAGCACGTCGAACGAACGGCCCCCGTCCGTGGTGCGCAGCACGACGACGCGCCCGTCCACGGGCACGCGGCACTCGTCCTTCTCGGCCGGTACGAACCACGCCGTGTCCGGGTCCTCCGGGTGCGCGGCACAGGCGAACCCGAACCGGCTCTTCGCCTTCGCGGTGACTTCGCGCCACGGGGCACCGTCGTCCTTCCGGACGAAGATGCCGTTGTGGTGCTGGCACCAGATGCGTCGCGGCACTTGCGCGCACATCGCGAGGCGATGCGGATCCTGCACGTCGACGTCCCCTGCCTGCGCGTCGGGCACGTAGGTCGCGCGCATGCCGTGCGAGACGTTCTCCCAGCGTTTGCCTCCGTCGGTGGTGCGCCAGACGCCGCCGCACGAAATCGCGACGGTCACGGTGTCCGCGTTCCGCGGGTCGACGATCACGCTGTGGATGCCCGGCGTGTCGAAGCCGCCGCCGAACCACTTCTTGCGCGCCGGCTGGCTCCAGAGGCCCTCGTTGAACTGCCACGAACTGCCGCCGTCGCCGGAATGGAAGAGCCCGCCCGGGATCGTGCCGCACCAGAGTCCGCCCTTCGTTCGCGGATCGATCTCGAGGCTCCAGACGAGCCGCAGTGTGCGCGGCCAAGGCCGGCCGCCGCCCTCCTTCTCGACGGTGACCTTCCCGCCCGGGCCCTTCGGCAGCTGCGGGTAGACCGGCGCCGGGATCTCGCGCCACGTGCGGCCCGTGCGACGATGGAGCTTCACGCCGAAGTGGCCATGGTCGAGCGCCGCGTACGTCGCGCCGTCGCGCGGATCGCACAGCGCCATCGACACCGGGACGCCGCGGAACTCGGGATCCGCGATGCGGAACGTGCCAGCCTTGCGCCGGAGTGTGAACAGACCCTTCCGGGTCGCGACGAGGAGCGTGTCGGTCATGCGAAGAGGGAATCAGCCGCCGGACAGGGCCTGGAGCACGTCGATCCGCGCGTCGACCGCGACCCGCTGCGCGAGGGTCCGGCGATCGCGTACGACCTGCCCGTCCACGAACACGGTGACGTGCTGCCGCAAGGCACCGGAGTCGTCGAACAAGTAGCCGCGCACGCTCGGGTAGACAGCGAACGCCGCGTCGAGCGCCTGCCGCACCGTGGTCCCGTCGACGTCGACCGGCGGACACACGACGTGGCGTTGCAGCACCTGCGGGAAGCTGACGCGCGGCATGGCCGCAGTGTGGCGGCGCGCCGTCGCCCGCTCAAGGGCGCGGCACCCGGGCCCGCCGATGCGGATTTCCACCGACGCTGTCAGAACGGCGCCGGCCGGTTGTCCAATGCGGCACGTGCAGCCGCCCACCTTCGTCTTCGCCGCCGAACGCGCGCCCGCCGCCGCCGCCGCGGCGAGGGGCGAGGCGTTCCCGTTCGCGGAGATTTTGTGCGCGGAAGCACCGCGACTGCGCCGGCTCGTGCACCGTCTCTTCGGGTGGTCGCCGCGGACGGCCGACGTGGACGACGTCGTGCAGGAGGCGCTGCTCGCCGCGTGGCGGCACCGGGCGACGTTCCGCGGCGAAGCCGGCGTCGCCACCTGGCTCGTGCAGATCGTGGTGCGCAAGGCGCGCAGCCACGCGCGAGCCGCGAACCTGCGCCGCCGCGTGTTCCGCTGGTGGCGGCACAACGCCTCGGAGCCTGCCGTGCAGGACGGCGAGTCGCCGCTGCAGGAACGGCTCGACGCGACGCACGCCGCGATGGCTGCGCTGCGCCACGCCGACCGCGAGGTCCTGGTGCTGCGCTACCTCGAGCAGCGCGGCGTCGACCAGATCGCGCAGGTCCTCGAGTGCTCGCGCGCCGCCGTCGACGCGCGGCTGTCGCGCGCCAGGAAGCGCCTGCGCGCGAAACTCCGCCTGGAGGTGCGCCCGTGACGACCGACGATCCCGAACTGTTGCGCGCGCTCGCGGACGCCGACGCCGCCCACCCCGTCGGGCCAGGCGCCGAGTTCTCGCCGGAACGACTCGCGCAGGCAGTTGCACGACAGGCGCGCCGGCGGTTCGCCGGCGCCGCGCTCCTGTCCGCGCTCGCCGCCGCGTTCGTGTTCTGGCCGCGAACCGATGTCGACGAAGGCGTCGCAGCCCTGGCCGCAGACATCGCCCGTGTGCAGCGCCTGCTCGCCGACTGGCGCGATGCCGACGTCGGCCGCCTCGCCGCGGAAGAGCAGGATCGCCGCGCTCGCATTGCCGCGATCGAACTCCGCTGCGAACTCGCCTTCGCGCGCACCGCCCCGCTGTCGAGCCTGACCGCTCCCGAGGAACCACGATGAACCTTCGCTCTCTCCCCCCGCTCTTCGGCGTCGCCGTGTGCACCATCGCAGCTTCGCTGCCCGCCCAGATCCACCCCGTGCGGTGCATCGTGCTCGTGCGCGCTGGCGCGAGCGACGTCGTGCTCAACGCACCTCTCGTCGTGAGCCTGCTCGACGAAGACAAGAGCCGCGAGCGGCTCACACACGTGTTCGGCGAGGCTCCGACGAACGTCACCTGGAAGGTCGAACTCTCGACCGGGCAGCCCCCCGGCACGTTCCAGATCCACGTCGAGACCACCGCCTACGTCGGCGCCACCTGGACTCCGACCCTCGAGCAGGCGGTGAACTCCGCGGTCCACGCCCATCTCGAGGCGCGCCTCGAACGGCTCCTCTACTCCGAGCCGCGCGAGCGCTGGCTCGCGCAGCAGGACGAGCTGGTCACGCGCCTGACCAGGGCATCGGCGCAGCAGAAGGAGCTGGCGGCACGATCGGCCGCAGCCGAGCGGGAGACGGCGTCCGTCGCCCGGGCCCTCGAGTTTCTCGACCAGCAGTTCACCGCTGCGCGTGTGGACGCGGCGACCGAAGAAGCGGCCCTCGCACAGCTCGAACAGCTCCAGATGACGCACGCACGACGGCGCGATCAACTTCGCGAGCAGCTCCAGCACGCCGATGCGGTGCGCCAGGACCACGAGATCCAGCTGTCGGCGCTGTCGCGCCAGGCCGACGCGGCGGCCCGCGATCCTTCGATCGACCGGGCGCGGCGCGATGCGCTGCAGGACGAACTGCGAAAGCTCCAGGCCGACGCGCAGATGCAGCGCGCGGTGCAGGAGCGGGCGCAGGAGCAGCTGCAGGACGCGCAGCGCATGCTGTCGGTCGTGCTCGAACAGCAACCGACCACGGCACTGGCCGCGCACCGGGCGCGAGCCAGGATGCAAAGCCTCGCGGAGGAACAGAAGCGCCTCGAGCAGCGTCGCGTCGAAGTCGAACAACGCGCACAAAGGGCCGGGGACGACGCGATCGCGGCGGAGCGGCTCGGCAGCGAGATCGCCGCGTGCGAGGCGCAGCTCACGATCGTTCGCGGCAGGCTCGCGCAGCTCGAACCGGTGCGGTGCGAACTGCTCGGCAGCCGCTGAACGCCCGACTCACTTCGCCGGCTTCTTCACGATCGGCGCGGGCAGCGGATCGCCCGCCTTCACGAACCGCAGCGAGACCGAGTTCACGCAGTGGCGCGTGTTCATGTCGGTCATCCGTTCGCCGGTGAACACGTGACCGAGGTGGCCGCCGCAGTTCTTGCAGGTGATCTCGACGCGCTCCATGCCGTG
The DNA here is from genome assembly GCA_016794565.1 of Planctomycetota bacterium. Classification (GTDB taxonomy): domain Bacteria; phylum Planctomycetota; class UBA1135; order UBA1135; family UBA2386; genus JAEUHQ01. Next base: position 3,953 of record JAEUHQ010000153.1, read on the forward strand.
GCTGTGGTCGGAGTGGCGTTCGACCGCACCCGCGACCTCGTCGTCGAAGCTCGGCCACCCGCACCCGCTGTGGAACTTGTCCTCGCTGCGGTAGAGCACCGCGTTGCACTGGCGGCAGATGTAGGTGCCCTCGGCCTCGTTCTCGGTGTACTCGCCGGTGAAGGCGCGCTCCGTGCCCTTCTGCAGGATCACCTGCGCCTCGGCGGGCGTCAGCTTGTTGTAGGAAGGCGACGAATCGGGTCGGGAGGCGGGCATGGTGGTGGCGGGTGCGGGTTCGGACTTCGGCGCCGTCGACGCGGCGACCGGGGCGGGTTCGGATGCACGCGGAGGAGACGTCACCTCCGTGGCCTGGGTGCCACCGCAGGAAGCGAACGCGAGGAACAGGAGGCAGGCAGTGCGGGCGATCATGGGAACGGGTTCGATGCCGGCCATCACGTCGAGGCTTCCCGCGCCGGGCGGCGGAAGGCGCCGATGCTACGAGCCGCCCCCGGGTTCGTGCCAACCGGCGCTCCCGGGGCGGGACGCTCGCGGCAACCGGCGCGGGGACGCCGGCGCTGCTCCCCGATCCATGGCTCGCTCCAGACTCCGGCTGCGCCCCGCCCTCGTCGTGCTCTGCGCCGTGCTGCCCGCGGCCTGCAGCCGCGGCGGCGAGCGCGGCGATGCCACCCCGCCCCCCGCCGTGCCGCGCACGTTCCGCATGGGCTTCGCGACGACTCCGCCCGTGCTCACGGTGCAATCGGTGCTCGAGGGCATCGACCGCTTCGAGGAGCGCGCCGAACTCGCGGTCTTCCACGAAGAGCTGCCCTGGACCGACCTGCTGGGCGGACAGACACCCGTGCAGATCCTCGCGCGGGACAAGCTCGCGCTCGTGGAGCACCTGCACGACCGCGGACTCGACGTCGTCTTCGTGCTCGACCTCACCGACGGGCTCTCGCGCGGCGAAGAAGCGCCGCAGCTTCGGGCACTCGGTCGCAGCCTCGCCGAGCCCGCGGTCCAGCAGGCCGCTCGCGACTACGCCCTCGCGGTCGACGCGATGCTGCATCCCGTGATGCTGGGACTCGCTGCCGAGACCAACCTGATCCGCGCCGCGGCCGGGCCTGCCGTGTACGGCGCAGTCGTGACGACCGCGAACGCGATGGCGCAGGACCTCGCTCTCGCGAACAGCGCTGCGAGGCTGTTCTTCACCGTGCAGGTCGAGACCGCGTGGGGCCTGCTCCCCGGCGGTCCCTTCGTCGGCATCGACCAGGACCTCGCCGACTTCCCGTTCGCGCAGGCGCTGGGGCTGTCGTCGTACCCGTACTTCGTGTTCGACACCCCGGAAGAGATCCCCGCCGACTACTACTCGCGCCTGCTGCGCGGCACCTCGTTGCCCGCGTTCGTGAGCGAAGGCGGCTGGACGAGCGCCTCCGTCGGTACGTCGGTGTCGTCGCCCGAACTGCAGGCGCGTCACGTCGACGTGCAGGAACAACTGCTCGACAGCATCGACGCGATCGCCTGGCTGCACCTGCTCTTCGCGGACCCCGACCTCGCGACGTGGCCGCAGCCGATCCCGCCGACCCTGCCGCTCTTCACCGCCATCGGCTTCTGCGACAGCTCGTTCGCGAGCAAGCCGGCACTCGCCGGCTGGGACCGGTTGTTCGCGCGGCCCCTGGCGCACTGAGAACGACGGCGCGACCGCGCGCTACGCCTTCTCGAGCCGCGCGCCGGTCGGCGCATCGACGATCCTCCACCCGGCGGCAGCGATCCGGTCGCGCAGCGTGTCGGCGAGCGCCCAGTCCTTCGCCCGCTTCGCCGCCTTCCGCTGCTCGAGCAGCGCGAGCAGTTCGGCGGGCGCCTCGTTCGTCGCGTCGGCTGCGGGCTCCGGCCCGAAGCAACCGAGCACGTCCTCGAAGCGGGCGAACGTCGCGAGCGCGGTCCTCGCTCCGGCCACCGACGGCGTCTCGCGATTGCACACACCGACGAATTCGAACACCGCCGCGAGCGCCTCGCTGACGTTGAGGTCGTCGCACATGGCCGCCGTGAAGGCGGCGTCGGCCTTCGCGGCCGCAGCCGCCATGTCGGCCGTGCCGGCGCGCTCGAGTCCGTCACGCAGGCGCACGAGCCGCTGGCGGCACTGCTGCACGCGCCCGATCGCGGAGCGCGCTTCGTCCAGCCCGGACAACGTGAAGTTGAGCGATTGCCGGTACTGCACGCGGATCAGCGCGTAGCGCAGTTCGAGACCCGAGTAGCCCTTGCCCAGCACGTCGGCCACGGTGAAGAAGTTGCCGAGGCTCTTCGACATCTTCTTGCCGTCCACGAGAAGGTGGCGCGCGTGCATCCAGAGGCCGACGAACCGCTTGCCGGTGTGCGCCTCGGTCTGAGCGATCTCGCATTCGTGGTGCGGGAACATGTTGTCCTCCCCGCCCGTGTGCACGTCGATCTCCGGGCCGAGGTAGTGCATCGACATCGCCGAGCACTCGATGTGCCAGCCGGGGAACCCGCGCGCGCCGCCCCGGAACGGCGCGTCCCACTGCATCTGGTGCTTCGCGTCGACCTTCCACAACGCGAAGTCGCGCGGATCCTTCTTCTCGTCGTTCACCGCGACGCGCGCACCGGCCTCGAGTTCGTCGAGCACCTTGCCGGAGAGCTTGCCGTACGCAGGGAACTTCGCGACCTCGAAGTAGACGTTGCCGTTCACCTGGTACGCGACGCCCTTCCGGAGCAGGTCGTCGATGATCGAACCCATCTGCGCGATGAAATCGGTCGCGCGCGGCATGTGGTGCGGCAACCGTACGTGCAGTGTCTTCTGGCAGTCGTGGAACTCGGCTTCGTACTTCTTCGCGATGTCCCACGCGGTGAGGCCGGTCTTCCTGCTCGCGGCTTCCATCTTGTCCTCGCCGCCCTCGATGTCGTCGAGCGTGAGGTGGCCGACGTCGGTGACGTTCATCACCTGCGTCACGCGGTACCCGCGGTCCTCCACGAAGCGGCGCAGCACGTCCGCGAACAAGAAGCTGCGAAAGTTGCCGATGTGCGGCGAGCTGTACACCGTCGGCCCGCAGTGGTACATCGTGACGGCGCCCGGAGTGCGAGGGCGCAGTTCCTCGACGGAGCGCGACATCGAGTTGTAGAGGCGGAGGACGTTCGGCGGCGGTGAATTCACGGCGTGCGGCGTAGAGTCGCAGAGCGAAGCACAGCGCGCAACCTCGCGCAGAACGACGTGGCGGGACCGGTCCCCCGCCCGCTACAACGGTCCGGTGCACGCCGAGCACGAGCCTCCGGACGAAGCCTCGCCGCCGCGCGGAACGCCGAACCACGACCTCGCGCATTCGCTGGCCGGACACTTCGAGCTCCTGCAGGAACTCGGCAGCGGCTCGTCGGGAACCGTGCACCGTGCGCGCCTGCTGCAGGAGTACGAGGGGCTGCCCGCCGGCACGGAGGTCGCGATCAAGTTCCTGCGGCGCGAACTCGTCGCCGACGAACGGGCCCAGGCGCGCCTGCTCGCCGAAGGGGAACTCGGCCAGAAGCTCCGGCACCCGAACGTCGCCGAGATCTACGGCTTCGAGACGATGGAAGTGCTCGGCCTGCCCACCACCTACCTGGTGATGCAGTACGTGCGCGGAACGACGCTGCGGGAGTTCGTGCAGCGCTCGGGCGCACCGGTCGAGGACCTCACGCGCCGCATCGGCGCCGACGCGGCGAAGGGCCTGCACGCGCTGCACCGCCGCGGCCTCGTGCACCGCGACGTGAAGCCGGAGAACCTGATCCTCACGCCAGACAGCCAGCTGAAGATCGTCGACCTCGGCCTCGCGCGCCCGTTCGGCACCGGCGGCAGCGGCAGCGGTTCGTCCGGACGCAGCTCCGGCGGCGGACTCGCGGGCAGCGTCGCCTATGCGGCGCCGGAGACCCTGCGCGGCGAAGCGAGCGGACCGCGCAGCGATCTCTACTCGCTCGGCATCGTGCTGTTCGAGGTGACCACGGGTCGCCACCCGTTCCGCGACGCCGCGACGACCGACGCGATGCTCGACGCGCACCTGCATCGGGCGCCGCCCCGCCCTTCACACCTGCGCACGCGCATCTCCCCGCTGCTGGAGCAGGTTCTGCTCGACCTGCTGCAGAAGAACCCCGACGACCGCCCGCGCGACGCCGCCGAACTCGCGCGCATCCTCGAACAGGGCGAACACTCCGAGTACTGGCGCCGTCACGAGGCGAACGCACCGGTGCTCGCGAGCAGCCGGCGCCTCATGCGCATGCGCCGCCCGGCGGAAACGCCCTTCTTCGGGCGCGAGGACGAACTGCGCGAACTCGACGCCCGCCTCGCGCTCGCGCGGCGCGGGCGCGGCAGCAGCGTGGTCGTCGCCGGCCCCGACGGCAGCGGTCGGCGTCGCCTCTACGACGAGGCGATGCAGAAGTGGCTGGAAGAGGACGATCCGCCGTTCCTGCTCGGCGGCGAAGCAGACAGCGGCCTCGGCCACGGCGAGCCGTTCGCGAGTTCGCTGCTCGACGTCCTGCTCCGCGGTGACGACCGTTCGTCGCCGAACGCCCAGCAGCGGGCCCACGCCGGTGCCCGCGCGCTGCTCCCGATCGGCGACGCCGAGGCCGACGCACTCGTCGCGGTGGCGTTCGGGCACAGCACCGAAGCGCCGGAGGTCCGCGCGGACCGGCTCGCGACGGCGCTGCTCGCGCTGCCGCGGGCAGGCCGCGTGCTGGTCCTTCGCATCGACCGCGCCGACCTGCTCGACACGAGCGGGCGCCTCGTGCTGCAGCGCCTCGCCGCCGCACGCGCCAAGAAGCACATCCTGTTGCTGCTCGCGACCGACATCGACGGGGCCGGGCTCGATCCGGACGTGCGGCTGGACCTCGCGGGCCTCGACGAGCAGGAGTTCCGCGACTTCGGCAACGCGCTGTTCCGCGACGGCGAAGCGGTCGACGACTTCCTCGATCGTGCACACGAAGTGCTGAGCGGCGTGCCCGGCAACCTGATCGAAGCGCTCGACCACCTCCAGCAGGAAGGCCTCGTTCGCGGCCGTCCCGGTGACTACCACGACCTCGACCCGGACACCGAGCCGCGCCCGGCGCCCGGGCACTTGCAGCGCTTCCACCGACGCGTGGAACGAATGCAGCCGCAGCACCGGGCGGTCCTGTCGGCAGCCGCGGTGCTGGGCGAGCGTTGCGCGCTCGGGGACCTCGCCGCACTCGTCGGCCAGCCCGAGCTGGCGGTGCTCGAGACGCTGTCCCTGTTCCGCGGACGGATCGTGCGCGCGCAAGGCGGTGAAGTCAGCTTCCGCCACGCCGACTTCCGCCGCGCCCTGCTCCGCGACCTGCCAGCGCCGGCGCGCGAACAGCTGCATCGGCAGGCGGCGGCCATTCTCGCGGCGCGCGGCGGCAGCCCGCTCGAGATCGGGCTGCACCGTTCCCAGGCCCTCGACCACGAAGGCTGCCTCGATCCGCTGCTCGACGGTCTCGACGAACGGGTGCGTGCCGGTTCGCGCCGCACCGCGCTGCGCATCGTCGGCCGCATCCAGGTGCACCTCGGCCACGTCGACCGGTCGGACGACAACCGGCGCCGGCTGCTGCGCTTCCTCCTGCTCGCCGGCAGGGCGCGCAACACCGCCGGCCAGATCGACGCCGCGGGGCGCACGTTCCGCGAAGCCGAAGTGCTCGCCCGCGAACTGGGCGACGCCGACGCCTCGGCCCGCGCTCGCGCGGAACTCGCCACCGCCGAACTCGACTCGGGCCGGCTCATGTCCGCGATCACGCTGCTCGAATCGGTGCACGACGACCTCGCCGCTCGCACGACGCGAACCGCGGATTCCATCGCGGCCCAGGCGCACGGTCTGCACGGCCGCATCCTGCTGTACCGCGGTCAGGCGCCCGACGGATTGAAGCACCTGCAGGCGGCGTTGAAGCGGCTGCCCACCGACGACGACGAACTGCGCTGCCACCTGCAGATCGACCTCGCGCGCATCGAAGGACTGAGCCACCACTACGCGGCGGCGCTGCGCACGCTGCAGAAGGTCGAACAGGAAGCGGCGGCGAAGCGGCTGCCCCGCGTTCGCATGCGGTACCACCTCTACCGCGGCCAGGTGAGGGCAGTGCTCGGCGAGGACGAGGCGGTGCAGGACCTGCACTCGGCGATCGACGACGCGGAGCGCCTGTCGCAGCCGACGTACGGCGCGCGAGCGGCGCTCTTCCTGTCGGAGCGCCTCTTCTGGCGCAAACGGGACGACGAGGCCAGGACGACGCTGCGACGCGCGGTGACCCTCGCCCGCGCCGGCACGGACCGTCTCGGCGAGGCGATGGCGCGTTCGTATCTTCTTCGGCTCACCGATGCGGACGACGACCTCGCGACGATGGTCGACGAGCTCGGCCTGCCGAGCCTGCGCGCGAACTGGCTGCTCGCGCGCCTCGTTCGCGGCGATGCGCCAGCCGACGCCACCGAGCAGCTCGAGGACCTCATGACCCACACGGACCTGCCGCTCGCACTGCATCTGCGCATGCTGGGCTGGCTCGATCGCCCCGCGTCGGCGCGTTCGCTCGTCCGTTCCATCGGCGAGCGCCTGCCCAATCGGTCGATGCGACGCCGCTTTCTTGCGGAATGGAGCAACGGCGCCAGAATCTGAGCCCGTCGGTTCCCGGTTCGCGTAGGAGGTGGGGTGCAGAGACTCGTGTTGTGGCTGGCCATGGCGTGCCTCGCCTGCATCGCAGGCTGGTTCGCGTGGCAGGAGCTGTTCGCGGGCGAGCGAACGGTGCCCATGATCCCGCTGCTACCGGCGACTCCGGCGCGGCCCGAGCCCGGTGAAGGGGGCGCCGCGGTCGTGCATGCCGACGGCCCGACCCGGTCCGACGCATCCGAACCTCCGGTGGCGACCGACGAACGCCCTGCGGTGCTCGAGGTGCGAGTGACGAGCCGGGCGGGCAACGGAAACCCCGGCCCGGTCGCCTGGCGCGACGTCGACGCCCTGCTCGTGGCGACCCCCGGCGCCGAAGCCGCGGTGTTCCGCCGCCAGACGAATGCCGGCGGCATCGCCCGCTTCGAGATCCCGCGCGGCCACCACCGCACCGTTCAGGTGACGGCAGGTCAGACCGCCACGGCGCGAACGACGCTCGACGCCGACGCAGCGACCGTCGTCGAGATCACCATGGTCGCACGGGTCCTGGTGACCGGCCGGGTCGTGGACCAGGCGGGCAACGGAGTCAGTGGCGCGGACCTCGTGCTGCTGCCGTGGATCGAACCCGACAGTGCGTCGCTGCGCTCGCGCCGGGTCGGCCGTTGTCGCAGCGACGGCTCGTTCGCCGTGGCGCTCGGCGCCGGCGGACGCATGGGTGCCGAACACGTCGCGTTCGCGCCGTCCGCGCTCTTCGCGGTTCCCCCGCCGTCCGACCCGACCGAGGCCTTGCTCGAACACTGCGTGGAGTTCGTGCTGTCGAGCCGCTTCGCGACCGTGAACGCGTTCGTGCGCGACACGAGCGGGCGGCCGGTGCCGACGGCCGAGATCGAGTTCCGCTCCGCGAACCCGCCGCCGCCCGGAGCGGTGCTCGCGGCGGCACCGCGCCGAGCCGCCGTCGATGCCGGCGGCCACGCGCTGGTCGCCAACCTGGTCCCGGGGCGGCTCGAGTTCACCGCTCGCGCACGCGGACACGCACCCGCGCGAGGGACCTGCGCCGCCGAGGCCTCCACGACGACCGACATCGACATCCGTCTCGCGGCGAGCTGCGAAGTGCAGGGCATCGTGCAGGACGGGGACGGCACCCGGATCCCCGGTGCCCGCGTCTGGTCCGGCGCAGCGGACGACTTCGACGGTCAGTGGACGGTGACGGATCGCGAAGGCACGTTCCGCCTCACGGACCTCCCGCCCGGCCAGGTGCGCCTCTCCGCCAGGGAGGGCGCGAGCCACGTCCCGGTTCTCGGTGCTCGCAAGGCCCGCACGACTCTCGATGTGGTTCCCGGAGAGGTGGGCCACTGGGTTGCCACGGTGACCTCGTCCGGCGACGACCTCGTCGACGGCGTGCTGCTCGACTTCGCCGATCGCCCGCTCCCCGACTGGCGCCTCACGCTCCGCGCCGGAACGCAGACCACGGCCACGAACACGAACGATCGCGGTGAATTCCGGGCGCGGCGCATCACCACCGGACCGCTCGACGTGTTCGCGTATGCGCCCGCCACCGCCGTCGGCGCCTTCGCCGACGCCGTCGCGCTCGCGGTGGACACCGATGCGACCCCGATTCGCATCGTCGTGGATCCGACGACACCCCGTGCTCGCATGACCGGCCGCGTCCTCGGCGACGCGCGCGCGCCCATCCCCGCGACGATCGTCTGCCTCCACCACGAACGTCGCGAGACCGCGCAGTTCCAGGCGGGCGCCGACGGGCTCGTCGACCTTCGTTCGATTCCCCCTGGCACGATCGACGTTGCCATCGAACACCCGGGGCGCGCGCCGGAGATCCGTCGACGCCTCACGGCGCGAGCGAGCCAGCCGATCGATCTCGGCACGATCGTGCTCGGCAGGGCCGCGGTCCTGACCGGCGCGGTCCGCGACGCAACCGGTGCGGCGCCCGAACAGGTCGAACTGTGGCTGCAGACGAAGGAACGGCGCATCCCCGGCGAGTACGCGGCGGGCGTCTACCGCTTTCCGACGGCGCCGCCCGGGCCGGCCGTGCTGCAGGTGCAGGGCGCCGGGATCGCAGCGGACAGTTTCCCCGTGCAGCTCGCTGCGGGAGTCGAGCGAACGCAGGACGTCGAGCTGCGCGCAGGTGTGCCGCGGCGCATCGTCGTCGGCGCACCCGATGCGGCGGGCCCCAGCGTGACCCTCGCGATCCGACCGTTCGGCAAGCCGCACCGATGGCTCGGCTCCTCGGTCGTACGCCCCCGGCCGACCGGATCGCTTCCCGGCGCGGCCGAGTTCGTGGCGTGGATGGCACCCGGCACCTACGAAGTGATCGCGTGGACCGCGACGGGTTTCGAGGGGAGGACCAGCGTGACGTTCACCCCGGGTGACGACAGCGAAGTGGGGATGGATCTGGCGCCGCAGTGAAGAGCGCCGCCGCGCATCAGTCGATCCCGAGGTCGTCGAGCGAACCCGCTTCGTCGATCTCGAAGTCCCCCAGGAGCACGGACTGGATCTCGGCGAGCAGGTGGATCCGCAGCAGCGCCTCCTGCTGCTTCTTGGTCGCGCCCCCGAACCCCTCTGCCTCCATGTGTCGCGCCTCGAGATCGTTCATCTCGAAGAGCGCCAGTCGCGCGGCGTTGAGCGCCGCGAGCCATGCGCTCACGTGGCCGTCCGGGATCAGCAGGACCTGCTGGTCGGTCGACGGCATCTTCCGCATCGTCGCGAGGTCGCGACGAACCAGTTGCGCACGCGACAGGAAGAGCCGCTCGAGTTCTGGTACGGCATGGCGCTGCCAGGTCTCCTGCGCCTCCGCCTCTTCGAACGTCTCCGGCAGGAGGCGCGCACGAACGCGGCCGTCCGAACTCTCGAGCAGCATCGGAACGCCCTTCAGGGTCTCGACCGCCTGCGGCAGGAGACCGCCGAACACATAGCCCTCTGCGACGCGTGCGACCCACATGCTGCGTCAGGCCTCCATCCTCGTCGTGCTCCGGCTCGGTGGCGTCTCACGCATCGACGGCCTCGAGGGTCGTGAGCAGATGGTGCGCCTGCAGCTTCTGTGCATACATCTCGGCCTGCTCGCGCGCGCCGGTCCACACGACGGAGCGCCCCGATTGATGCACCTCCATCATCAGGCGGTGCGCCTTGTCCTCGGTGTAGCCGAACACGGTCCGGAACACCTTCGTGACGTAGGTCATCAGAGTCACCGGGTCGTCGTGAACGATCACGTTCCAAGGCGGCGCGAGAGACGTCTTCGGCTTCGCCTTCGTCTCGGTCTTCTCTTTGGTCGCGGCGCGCACGGACATTCTCGCGAGTCTACCAGAGGAGCGCACCCGCTCGCCGAGGATGCACGACACCGACGACACGGGCATCGTGCGCCCGGCACGCCTCGGTCACAGGGGCACGATCTCGACGCGATTGGCACCGAACAGCGGAATCAGCAGGCGGCCGCGCTTCTCGTCGATGCCGAGGTCTGCGGGCTGTTCCAGCTTCGGCCCGAACGGCACGCAGCCGCCGCCGACGTCGAATCGGTAGACGCACGAACCAGCCCACGACGTCGCGAACCACGCGACGCTCGCGACGCCGTCCTTCGAGGTCACGTGCCGTACGAGTCCGTCGAGCTGGGCCGTCGGCGCCTTGCCGAGGTCCGTGCGGCGCCCCTTCGTGTCGATCTGGAAGAAGGTGCCGTCGCGCCAGCTGACGACGTAGACGCCGGTGTCGAGCGCGAACAGGCCGTTGGGCTGACCGAGGTCCACGCCCTTCGCCAGCACCGTTGCGCCGTCCTTCGTGACGCGCCAGATCGCGTCGGTGCCGCTGGGGCCGAAGTTGGCGTCGAAGCCGGAGTCGGAGCAGTAGACGGTCCCGTCCGGCGCCACGGCGACGTCGTTCAGAAAGGTCGCGCCCGGAATCGCGATCTCGCCGAGCGGCTTGCCGGTGTGCCGATCGAAACGCCGCACCACGTCGATGTCGGCGACCCACAGCGTGTCGCCCGAGATCCCCAGACCCTTCGGCGCGTTGAGCACGACACCGTCGCGCCCGCTCTCGATCCACCGGGTCTGCGCGGCCCCGTCGGGCGCGAGGCGACCGATCGAACCCACGCCGTCCTTGGCGGCCGGCGAGCCATGGATGTTCGACACGAAGCAGACGTCCTGGTCGGGGTCGTACAGGACCGACTCCGGTGTTTCGTACGGTACGGGACCAGCCGAACAGGCCGCCAGCAGGAAGAACCCCCACGACAGGGACCGCGACATTCGCATCGTCTTCACCACGTCTCCTTGTTGCCGCCGAGTTCGAGGATCGCCCGCCATTCGTCCGTCGCCACGGGCTGGACGGACAGACGGCTGCCCTTCTGCAGCAGGACCATGTTCCTCAGGGCCGGCACCGCCTTGCACTGTTCGCGCGTCACCGCGGAACGCAGCGGCGCCACGCACTCGATGTCGACCTGGAACCACGTGGGCTCGTCGGGGTCGCTGTCCGGATCGTGGTACGGACTCGCGGGGTCGAACGCGGTCGCGTCGGGATAGCCGGCCGCGATGACGCGCGCGACGCCGACCACGGCCATCGGCTCCGTGCTGCTGTGGTAGAAGAGCACACCGTCGCCGACCGCGATCTCGTCGCGCAGCAGGTTGCGCGCCTGGTAGTTCCGCACACCGTTCCAATTGGTGCGCCGATCGCGCTGGAACTGCTCGAACGAGTAGGTGTCCGGCTCCGACTTGAACAGCCAGTAGCGGCGACCGCGCGTCGTTGCGGCGGCCTTCGGCGGGGTCTTCCGGGCGGCCATGGGGCGAAGGACGATACGGGCCCGCCCGCGACGCCGCTACGTCACTTCCAGAGGCGACGCAGTTCGCCGTCGAGGCGGGGACCGACCTCGTAGCCGACCGGAGAGGTGGTGACCTGCACGACGAGCGGGGCATCCGGCGCCCGATCGAAGATGCGCAGCGAGATCAGCTTGTCACCGTCGCTGCGGGCGAGATCGAGCGTCCAGTCGGCGGAGCGGTACTCGTCGCCGCTCACGTCGATCGCCCGCTTCCCGACGAGATCGCGCAGTTCGTCGTTCGCGAGTTCCCCCACATCGTCGCGCGACCCTTCGACTCCCTTCAGGACCCAGTGGTCCTTCTCGCGCTGGAACACGCGCTGCTCGGCCGTGGCGCGCCGCGCGAGCACGACCTGCTCGATCGGCACCGTGAGGCGAACGATCTTCGACGTGCAGTACGCGAGCCATGAACGGCGGGCCATCTCGGCCGGCTTGCTCCCGACCAGCACCACGCTCTCGGCCTCGTCGGAGCGGCAGGCGTAGACGAGCGGCGTGCCGTCCCGCTCCACCGCGGCGCCGAGCCAGAGAGTCGTGAGGTCCTTGCTCTGTTCGGTCCGGACACCGACCGAGACTCGCGTCGGGCCGAGACCGTAGCGCGGATCCTCGGCGCTCGCGGCCTTGCCGCCCTCTTCGTCGACGAACTCGACGACCTGCAGGTTGTTGACGGCCTGGAGCAGGTCGTTGCACGCCGTCACATCCGCCGGAATCTCGACGGGCTCGACGAGGCGCCAGTCGTTCGCGATCCCGTCGCGCAAGAGGCGGGTTCGCTTGTCGCGACCGACGCCCGGGTCGACCACGATCTCGACCACGTCCTGGTAGACGTTCGCGACGGGGAACAGGATGCGCGCGCGCAGCTCGTCGAACGCGTTGACGAAGACCTGCGAGTACTGGCGATTGTCGCTGACGAACGCGAGGTCGCCGCGGCCGGGCAGGCGACCGAAGACCTGGCCATCGCGCTCCCACAGCCGGACGGTCTCGGCACCGAGCGCTCCTTTCACTTCGATCACGATCGCGGGGTCGTCCTCCGGCCAACGCACGAGGCCGCGAGGGAAGTCGTCGACGCGCAGCGTGGTGATCGCGGTGAGGAACCGCTGCGCCGGGCCGGTATCGGCACGACCCGGGCGCGGCGCGAGCAACCTCCACCCGGTCTTGTCCCGCGCCAGCTGGATCACCTCGCGCTTGCCGTCTGGCAGCCGCCGATCGACGCGGAGTTCGCCCACCGCGCTCGGCGGATTGCGGAACACACTGCGGTCACGCATGTCGTCGATGCCGACGCGCATCGACTCGAACACGGCTTCCCCGGCCTCCCAGATCTTGCCGTGCATGCGGAGGAAACGAGTTCCGCCGAGCGGCCCCGGCTCGCCGACCTCCACGTCGTAGCGGCGACCGTCCGGATACTCGATGACGAGAGCGAGGGCCGGCGGCGCGAAACCAGCGCGTTTGCGCCCCTCTTCGTCGTCGGCGATGGGCGTGGAATGCAGCTGCGCGGACGTCCAGGCGTCGACGATCTGCTTCCAGTAGCCCGGCGACACGAGATCGACGAGCGGCTCCGTCATCGAGAAGCCCTTCTCGGTGCGCGTGATCTCGACCGGCTGATGGTCGGGGAACTGCCACCAGATGCGCTTGCACTCGCCGAGCGACCGCCCATCGAGCACGGACATCGCGGCGGTGTCGGTCGCTTTCGGCTTCTCGTCCGTGAGGAACAGGACACCGACGAGCGCGCCGACCAGCAACAGGAGGACGAACAACCCACGCAGACCCATCAGCTCCCCCTTCGCGAACGGATGACGAGGATCCCGAGCACGACGAACACGCCGGGAACCCAGACCTCGAGCAGCCACCACACCCGCCCCATCTGCGCGGGCTGCACATCCAGGACCCGCGACTCGTACCGGCTCCCGCGGATGTCGAGCAGCACGTTCCGCTCGACCATCCAGTTGCAGACGTTGAGCGCAAGGTCGCCGAAGAAGGGCATGCCGGCGTTGTTGCAGAACATGCCGCCGATCAGGACGACGCGACCTGGTGCAGGGGCGTCCTTGCCGCCGGGTGCGTTGTCCGAATCGACCTCGATCGCAAGGCCGACGGTGTACTGCTGCAGCCCCGCCCCGGGGGCGCGGAAATCGGGGCCCTCGGGGCCCGCCGCCGCGAGCCAGGCGCGATCGCCCGTGAGCAGGAACGGTTCGCGGCGCATGCCGATCGGCGCACCCTCGCGCTCGGCGACGGCGCGCGCGGCGGCGACTTCGAGCGGCCGGCCGCCTTCGACGAATCGCCGCGTCAACGGATGGAGCGAGCTCGCCACGAGCTGCAGTTTCTCGACGCCCTTGCCGTCGATGTAGCGGCCGCCGGCACGTCCGGCCACGGGCATCAGATGGCAGAGCAGACGCTCGCTGACCTTGTAGCCGAGCAGCTCACCGAGCCGGCCACCCGTCGGATTCCAGCCCTCGGTCGGCGACCACACGTAGTCGACGAACAGGCGGCCGCCGCGCTTCACGTAGGCGTAGAGCGCATCCGCGTCGCGGTCGACGAACTCGGTGTACGGCTCGAGAACGACGACGAGCGAAGCGTCCGGCGGCACCGAGCCCGCATCGTGCAGGCGCAGGTCGCGAACGTCGAAGCCGGCCTGTCGGAGCGTGTTGCGAAACTGACCGTAGTCCGTGCCCCGCGTCCCGTCGAGGTCGACGAACTGCGAGTACCCGACCACGAAGTAGACGACGGGCACGCCTTGCACGAGGAGGCTCTTCAGCGACGACGAGATCGCGAGTTCGCCGCCGTAGTCCTTCATCACCGGCGCCTGGTTGCTGCCGGGCGCGGTCCCGCCGCGGAGCCCTGGCAGGTCGACGGTCGCGAGGTCGCTGAGCATCGAGAGCTTGCGATACCGCCGCTCGCGACCTTCGGGCCGCACCGCGACGACGAGCACGGCGTCCTCGGCGCCCTTGTAGTCGAACGCCTGCGCCGCTTCGCGGGTCGCCGCGGAGTCGCCGTAGAAGTCGTAGTCGTGGACGGTGACGATCTCGCCGCCGAGTCGTTCGTAGCGACGCAGCAGGATGCGCGTGAGGTCGATCACGCGGACGCGGATGTCGAGCATCTGCTGCTGTGCGAGCGTCTGCGCCTGGCCACGCAGATCGGGAGCGAACAGGTGGAACTCGACCGCGGTCTTCTTCGCGCGCAGTTCGCGCAGCAGGTCCTCGGTCACCGGATCGACGGAGTTGACGCGCTGCGGCGTCAGGTCGACGAGGACGTTCAGTGCCGGTCGGCTGGCGACCCAGACGAGCAGCACCCACACGGCCAACATCAGCACGGCGGCAAGCAGCAGATTGCCGAGCAACACGAAGCGGCGCACCCTCACGCGTACCTCCGCGACGACAGGCTGACCGTGGTCAGGAACAGGAAGAACACGACGCCGCCGACGTAGAACGCGACCTGGCTGGTGTCGATCAGCCCCCGCGAGAACCAGTCGGCGAAGTTCTGCGCGACGTCGAACTTCTGGAGGATCTCGCGCAGGTAGTACCGGTTCTCGAGGTCGGACACACCCGCGGCGATCTGGCGCGGCAGGCTGAGCAGAGCGAAGTCGAACAGGATCGCGAGCAGCGCCGCCAGCAGCAGGTTGTCGGTCAGGCTGCTCGCGAAGCAGCCGAACGCCAGGAGCATGCCGCTCAGCAGGAACATGCCGAGGTAGGCGGCGATCACCGGCCCGAAGGACAGACCGACGCCGAAGAACGGCTCGAACCCGAGCACCCACAGCACGACGATGCTCGGCAGCCAGAGCAGGCTGAAGAACACCGCCGCCGCGCCCCACTTTCCGACGACGACCGCGCCGTCGCGCACCGGCGCCGTCATCAGCGTCTCGATCGAGCCGGTCCGCCGCTCCTCCGCGAAGCAGCGCATCGTGAGCACGCCGGGCACCAGAAGGACCATCAGGAACGTGCTCGGCAGTCCGTAGGAGGACGTCGAGAACAGATCGAGGTCCAGCCGCCGCACGGCGAACCGCTCGGCCTCCTGCGCCATCTCGTACCCGCGCCAGAGATAGAAGACGACCGCGATCACCCAGCCGACCGGGCTCACCAGGTACGACAGCAGCTCCTTCTTGAACGTGACCCACGCGCCGTTCACGCGACACCTCCGAGCGTGTCCGCGGCGCCTTCGTCGCCCCCCTCGGTCACACGGTGGAAGAACTCCTCGAGGGTCGGCATGTCGATGCGCAGTTCGGTCGGAACGAGTCCGGCGGCGAGGAGGCGCGCCCCCACGTCAGCGCTCGGGTCCACGCCCGGCGCGACTTCGGCGACGAGCGCGGAGCACACGTCGTCGACCCGGGTGGCGCGGGCACCGCGCAGGCCCGGCACGCCGGTCGCCAGGTCGAGCATCTGCGACGGCGAGGCCTTCGCGACGGCGCGCAGCGTGCGCGCAGCACTCTTCGCCACGAGCTCGGCCGGCGCCCCGTCCGCGCGCAGGGTACCGCGGTGAATGACGAGGATGCGCGAGCTGACGTCCTGCACCTCGGAGAGGATGTGGCTCGAGAACAGGATCGTGTGCTCCGTGGCGAGATCACGAACGACCTGCTTGATGCGGCGGCGCTGGTTCGGGTCCAGGCCCGACGTCGGCTCGTCCAGGATCAGGATCGGCGGGTTCGCGACGAGCGCGTCGGCGAGTCCGACACGCTGCCGGTAGCCGCGCGACACGTTGCCGCAGGGCTTGCGCGCGACATCGACGACTTCCGCCTTCTCCATCGCACGCTGCACAGCAGCACGGCGATCCTTGCGCGGCACGCCCTTCAGCGCGGCGCGGTAGTGCAGATACTCCACGACGCGCAGGTCGGGGTAGATCGGCACGTTCTCGGGCAGGTAGCCGATGGCGCGCCGCGCCCGGAGCGAGTCGGTCGCGACATCACATCCGGCGATCGACGCCGAGCCCGAAGTCGCGGGGTGGTAGCACGTGAGCACGCGGATCGTCGTCGTCTTCCCGGCGCCGTTGGGGCCGAGGAATCCGACGACTTCGCCGCGGCTCACCTCGAAGGACACACGGTCCACGGCGAGAGTCGCGCCGAACCGCTTCGACAGGTCGGAAACTCGGATCATCGACTGGTGCGTTAGCCCGCACGCGCGGCCCGAGTAACACCCGCCGAGAACCGCACCTGCGCCGCGACAGGGTAGTGCGGGCGCGACGAAAGGCCAGCGCGCTCACACGAACTGCCGGCGGTGTGGGTGTCTGCGCGGAGCTACGTCGCCCCGCGCGAACGGCGCTCGCTCACTTCACTTCGAAGTCGGCGTCCTTGATGTCCTCGTCGCCACCGGCACGTTTGCCGGCCGACGCGCCCGCTGCGGCGCCCGGGCCCGGACCGGCCGCGCCGCCGGCCATGCCCGCACCGACGCCCGACAGCGTTTTCTCGAAGGCTTCGATCGCCTGCTTGATCTTCGCGGCGTCGTCGCCCTCCGCGGCCTTCTTCAGCGCGGCGATCGCCGACTCGACCTTGCCCTTCGTGGCGGCATCGACCTTGTCGCCGAGGTCCTTGAGCTGCTTCTCGCCCTGGTAGGCGGTGGAATCCGCCTGATTCTTCAGGTCGACGACCTCCCGGCGCTTCTTGTCCTCGGCGGCGTGTGCCTGCGCATCGCGCGCCATGTTCTCGACCTCGTCCTTGCTGAGGCCGGACCCCACCTCGATCTTGACCTTCTGTTCCTTGCCGGTGCCCTTGTCCTTCGCGGTGACCGACAGGATGCCGTTCGCGTCGATGTCGAACGTGACCTCGACCTGCGGCGTGCCGCGCGGCGCCGGCGGGATGCCGTCGAGCTTGAAGCGGCCGAGTGTGCGGTTGTTCGCGGCGAACTCGCGTTCGCCCTGCAGCACGTGGATGTCGACACCCGGCTGATTGTCCGCAGCGGTCGAGAACACCTGCGACTTGCTCGTCGGGATCGTCGTGTTGCGATCGATGAGCTTGGTCATGACGCCGCCGAGCGTCTCGATGCCGAGCGAGAGCGGCGTGACGTCGAGCAGCAGCACGTCGCTGACCTCGCCGCCGAGAACGCCGCCCTGGATCGCCGCGCCGAGGCTGACGACCTCGTCGGGGTTGACCGAGCGGTTCGGCTCCTTCCCGAAGATCTCCTTCACCATGGCCTGCACGCGCGGGATGCGCGTGCTGCCGCCGACGAGGATGCATTCGTCGATGTCCGACGGCTTCATCTTCGCGTCCTCGAGGCAGCGCAGCACCGGGCCGCGGCAGCGCTCGAACAAGTGCTCGCACATCTTCTCGAACTGCGCGCGCGTGAGGTTCTCGGTGAGGTGCTTCGGACCCGTCGCGTCCATCGTGATGAACGGCAGGTTGATCGCCGTCTGCGCCGCCGAGCTGAGCTCGACCTTGGCCTTCTCCGCGGCCTCCTTGAGGCGCTGCAGCGCCATCTGGTCCTTGCGCAGATCGATCGCCGTCTGCTTCCGGAACGAGTCGCACAACCACTGGATGATGCACTCGTCGAAGTCGTCGCCGCCGAGGTGTGTGTCGCCGTTCGTCGCCTTCACCTCGAAGACGCCCTCGCCGACGTCGAGCACCGAGATGTCGAACGTGCCGCCGCCCAGGTCGTAGACGGCGATCTTCATGTTCTTGCCCTTCGCCTTCTTGTCGAGGCCGAAGGCGAGCGCCGCAGCGGTCGGTTCGTTGATGATGCGCTCGACCTTGAGTCCGGCGATCTGGCCGGCGTCCTTCGTCGCCTGGCGCTGGCTGTCGTTGAAGTACGCGGGAACCGTGATCACCGCACGATCCACCGTCTCGCCGAGATAGGCCTCGGCGGCCTCCTTCAACGCGCGCAGGATCTGCGCCGAGATCTCGGGCGGCGTGTACTGCTTCCCGCCGACGTCGACCTTCACGAGTTCGTCGGGGCCACCGACGACCTTGTAGGGCACCATCTTCTCTTCGTCGCCGACCTCGTTGTGACGGCGCCCCATGAACCGCTTGATGGAGTAGATGGTGTTCGTCGGGTTCGTCACCGCCTGCCGCTTCGCCGGGGCACCGACGAGGCGTTCGCCGCTCGGCGTGAACGCGACGACCGAAGGCGTGGTGCGCGACCCTTCCATGTTGGCGATGACCTTGGGCTCGCCGCCCTCCATCACCGACACGACCGAGTTGGTGGTTCCGAGGTCGATTCCGACGATCTTCGACATGGTCACTCCTGTTGCCGGGCGGCTGGTCACCCGGCGAGGCAACGTTCTCCAGCAAGACAGAAGGCACGGCCGAGGCGACGTTCGCCAGGCCGTGCCGGGCCGCCCGCAGGCAAGAGGCGTGCCCGCGGCAGGTTCGGTCCTAGCCTCTGCCGAGCAACGGCTTGCGGCGACCACCGCGATGGTCCGGCGCCATTCTGGCAGGCGGCCGGCGCCGCGGCGCTGTCAATCCGGCAGCCCCGCCGGAACCTCGGCGGGCAACGCACGAGGCCAGCGACCGAGCGCCACGAACCCAAGGTGGAGCGATCCGGTGACCGCCATGCCGAGCACCAGTGCTCCGTACAGGGCCTCGAGCCCGCGGTCGGCGGCGGCGCCGAGCAGTCCGAACGCGACGGCGAAGCCGACGAGGTCGACGACGAGGGGCGCCACCATGCGACCCGCGCCGTGCACTGCGCCGATCGCACCGAGAGTCGTCGCCGACAGGACCTGCGCGAAGATCGCAGTGCGGAAATAGAGCGCGACCAGCGCGACCATCGCGGCCGGAGCAACCGGAACGAAGAGCGCCGTCACTTCCGCGGGGAACGCACGCAGCAGCAGCGCGACGAGGAGTCCGAACACCCCCGCTTGCACCGCCGCCCACCACCCCGCCGCACGGGCGGTCCGTTCGTCACCGACGACGACCGCGCGACCGGCGACGACCGTGGCGGCGTTCGCGAAGCCGAGCGACGCGAAGAGAATGACCGTGTCGAGCCGCGTCGCGACGCCGAGCGCGGCGGTCGCGGAGTCGCCGTGTTCGTGTTGCACGACCACGGTGAGCGCGAGCACGAGCGCGGCGCGGAGGCCGATCTGCACGATCTGCGGCCATGCGTCGTGCAGGAGCGGCACGACGACGGCGACCCCGGGGCGAGGTTCCGCGTCGCGGAGGGACAGCACGTGCCCGCGATCGCCGAGCCACCACCACGCGACCACGGCCGCGACTGCGCGGGCCGCGACCGACGCGTACGCAGCACCGGCGACACCGACGGCCGGAATCCCGAGCGGCCCGAAGCCGAACAGCAGCACGAGGTCGAGCCCCAGATTCAGGAGGTTCGCGCCGACGAGCAGGACGAGCGGCATCGCGACTTCGCCGGCGGCCCGCATCGCCGCCGTCGTCTGCATCAGCACGAACATCGGCAGACAGCCGAGATTGCTCACGACGAGGTAGTGTCGCGCATCGGCCGCGACTGCACCCGACAGCCCCGTCGAGTCGACCATCCAGGGGGCCGCGACGGCCGACGACACCGAAACGACGACGCCGAGCCACACGGCGAACCACTCGGCGCGCCGATGCACACCACGAGCGAGCGCAAGTTCGTTCCGGCCGAGCAGGCGAGCGAGCCGGGCGAGGAGCGCAGTCGCGACGCAGTTGCCCAGGATCATCGGCAGGAAGTTCCAGGTCGACGCGACGTGCGCCGCCTGCACCGCGCCTTCGCCGAGCCGGCCCACGAGCAGCAGGTCGACGAGGTTCACCAGGGCGTGCGAGGCGAGACCGAGCGCCAAGGGCGCGCCCATGCGGAAGACGGCGAATGCGGGCGATGTCCGCGGCTCCGGTGCCGGAACCGCACCGGGCCCCGGCGAGTCGTTCACCGCCGCAGCGTAGCGACGGTCAGGCGAGGAATTCGCGCGCCTTGTCGAGGATCTTCGTCGGGCTGAACGGCTTCGTCATGTAGTCGTTCGCGCCGGCGACCCGCCCGACTTCGCGGTCGCTCTCCTGTCCCTTCGCGGTGAGCAGGATGATCTTCACGCCGGCGAGTTCGGGATCGGCACGCACGTGCTCCGTGACCTGGAAGCCGTTGAGCTTCGGCATCATGACGTCGAGGAACACGAGGTCCGGCTTGTGCTCGCGAATGGCCGCGAGGGCCTCTTCGCCGTTGCGCGCTTCGAGGACCTTGTAGTTGTCCTTCCGCAGCACGAAGGTCAACGAGCGGCAGATGAACGGTTCGTCGTCCACCACGAGGATGGTGCGCTGGCTCATGTCTGGCTCCTCGAGTCGACACAACGGATGACGACGGCGGTGATGTCGTCCGTGCCCGCCTGGCCGCGGCGGAACATGTCGACTTCCTGGAAGACGCCATCGACGATCCCGCGAGCGGTGCGCCCGGGGACGAGCTGAGCGAAGAGCACGGCGAGGCGGTCGTCGCCGAACATCGCGCCGGTTTCGTCGACGGCTTCGGTGATGCCGTCGGTGAACAGCAGTACGCAGTCGCCCGGCGCGAGCTGTACGTCGCGCGACGCGTAGCCCGGCCGCGGCAGGAAGCCCAGGATCGTGCTCTCGCTGCCGATGCGCTCGACGCTGTCGGTCGCGGCGCGGTACACGAGCATGTCGTTGTGCCCAGCACTCACGTACTCGACGCGGTGGTCGCGCTCGCGAACCGCGACGCCCGCCGCGGTGAGGAATCGTTCGGTCCGCGTCAGGTCGTCGTACATCGCCGCCGCGAGGTCCTCGAAGACCTGCGACGGTTCGCTGCGGACCAGTGCGAGTGTGCGCAGCATCGCGCGCGCGCTGACCATCATCATGCCGGAAGCGAGATTGTGCCCCGACACGTCGGCGACGACGACCAGGGTGCGGCCATCCTGCAGCGACACGAAGTCGAAGTAGTCGCCGCCGACGGCACCGCAGGCGCGGTACTCGGCGGCGATGTCGAAACCGGGAAGGCGGGCGGCGCCATCGGGCAGGATCTGCCGCTGGATCGCGCGCGCCATGGTCATCTCCTTGCCGAGTTCCGCCGACTTGCGGGCACCGAGAACGGCTCCGAGCATCGCGGCGAACGACAGCGCGACCTGCACTTCCTGGTTGTCGAGACGGACGTCGTTGTCGAACGTCGCAGCGCGCTTGTCCATCAGCACCAGGACGCCGAGCACGACTCGCTTGTCACCCGCACCGGACGTGACCGGGACGCCGAGCAGGTCGAAGCGTGCGAGATACTCGAGCGAACCGTGTTCGCCGAGGCGCGCCCGCTTCGGCAGCACTTCGCGGAGCACGACGCCCTGTTCCGACGCGAGCACTTCGGCGAGGAACCCGGTGTTCGCAGGGCACACGGCATCGAGGTCGCCGGACGCGCGCCGCGTCGCCTCGGTCGCCAGGTCGACGACGACCTCGAAGCAGTCGCTCTGCGGCAGGAAGCGAAGGTAGATCGCCCGCTGGACCTCGGCCGCGCGCTGGCACGCGGACACGCCGAGCCGCGCGACTTCGACTTCGTCGCCGGCCGCGGACAACTGGGGCAGCGTCTCCACGAGTTCGTAGTTGCGCTCCATCAGCTGCAACGAACTCGCGTTGATGCTGGTCATGTCGCTCTCCAGGCGCTCGCGTTCCGCGACCATCGTGAGCACCGCGTCGACGAGCGAGCGGACGGCGGGAAGATCGCTCGGGTACTCGGCGACGAGCGTTCCTTCGGGCAGATCCGCCCGGCGCTCCTCTCCCTCCCGCTGCGCCGAACGTTGCGCACCGGCCGAACCGAACGAACCGGCGTTGCCGCCGTCGGGGTCGAGGACGCGGAGGTTCAAGCCCTCGACCACTGGCGGCAGTGCGGCCAGCAAGTCCGTGGATCCTGGGTGGATCGGCAATTGGGCCTCAGGTCTTCGCGGTCGCGCGGAAGCCCTTCACCAGGCGGAGCGTGTTCCAGCCGCTCTGTCGCGAGTAGTCGACGCGGTCCATCACCATGCGGGCGATGTGGATGCCGAAGCCGCCCGCTTCGGACGGCATCTCCGGCGAGTCGATCTCCACCGTGTCGAACGTGAGCGGGTCGAACTCGGGCCCCTGGTCGCGCAACACGATCTGCAGTTGCTCCTCGTCGACTTCGAAGGTCACTTCGATCGGCTTCGACACGTCCAGTTCGTAGCCGTGGCGCAGAACGTTCGTGACCATCTCCTGGAGCGCCAGGAGCACGTTGTAGCGCGTGCCCTCCGGATCCTCTTCGAAGACGACGGAGTCGAGCAGGGTCTCGCCGGTCTGCCAGACGAGGCGGAGGTGGTCCATGGGACCCGTGAGTTTGATGACGACCTGCGAGCGCATGCGACCTCTCGTGTTGCCCCCCGTATCGGCGGCCCTGCGCACGGGCATGAGGAGCCATCGCCCCGCGGAGGCGCTTTTGGACGCCCGGTGGAAGATCCGACGTTGGCATCGGCGGTTGCCACGGATAGGCTCCGGCCCGTTGCGGTGGCGGTCCGCGGTCCGGAATTCCGGTCGGCGCTTCGCCGCAGGAGGGATGTTCCGGTGTCCACTCGTCGATCGCGGGCCGCGCGCCCGCAACTGCCTTCGCTGGTGTTCGGTTTCGCCCTGGTCGCCTGCGGCATGGCCATGGCGGGCTGTGCATCGACGCCCGAGACCCGGCCCGCTGCGATCGAGGTCCCTCGCACGGTCTCCGCGGCGACCATCCTGCGTCCGCCGACGGTCGATCCCGAAGTCGAGATCGACTCGGTCGCGCGGGTGAAGACGATCCCGGCGCTCCTCCGTCGCGCGTATCTCGAACTCGTCTGTCGCCGACCGCAGGCCGCGGTCGACGCGGCCGCCGAGGTGCTCTACGGAATCGAGAAGCCGGGCGCCAACGAAGAGGCCTTCGCGCGCTTCCTGCGTGCCGAGGGCTATGCGATGCAGGGCAAGGCCGACCGCGGCACCTACGACCTCGACCGCGCACGCGCCCTGGCGCTCGACGCCGAACTGCAGCGCATGCTGGGCAAGGCGCCGGTCGCCGCCGAGCCACCCCCGCACGCCGACGTGCCGCTCGCACTCTCGGTCCACGCACGCTCGGAATGGTCGCCGCGCTCCATCGATCGCCGCAACCTCGAAGCGATGGGCACGCCGCACCGCGTCACGATCCACCACTCGGCGATGTACTTCCGCGACACCG
Source organism: Planctomycetota bacterium (assembly GCA_016794565.1). Classification (GTDB taxonomy): domain Bacteria; phylum Planctomycetota; class UBA1135; order UBA1135; family UBA2386; genus JAEUHQ01. Next base: position 27,376 of record JAEUHQ010000153.1, read on the forward strand.
GCGCCGCCGCGTGCGCCGCGCAGATCCAGCAGATCCAGCGCGAGCACATGGGCAACCGCGGCTACGGCGACATCGGCTACCACTACCTGATCGACCCCGCCGGGCGGATCTGGGAAGGCCGCGAACTGCGGTGGCAAGGCGCCCACGCGAGCGGCGACAACAACATCCAGAACATCGGCATCTGCGTGCTCGGCAACTTCCTCCGCGGCCGCGGTGGCCAGAGCCCCTCGCAGGCGCAGGTGCAGTCCATGCGTCAGCTCGTGCAGCAGCTCGGGCAGCGGTACACGTTCGGCGCTGGCGCGATCCACTGTCACAGCGACTTCAAGCCGACCCAGTGCCCAGGCCCGCTGATGGAAGCCGTCGTCGCGCAGCTCGTTCGCGACATGCGCTCCGACGGCCCCCGCTTCGCCGCGGCGACCGCTGGTCCCTGACGCTGTTCCCCTGACGCCGGTCCCCCGGGGCGGCGCCAACGCGACCGGATGCCGCTCGGCAACAGGTCGAGGTGGGCGCCCTGCCGATAGCGGGGCATGGCGATCGAAGCGGCCAAGGCTCCTGTCCGACCCGCGGTCCTGCGCGGCGCCGGCGTGTCCTGTGCGCTGCTGACGGTGTTCACGATCCTGCTGGCGTGGCCCTCGCCTCCGCCGGCGCTCGCCGTGCTCGTTCGACCTGGCTACTTCGCCCTGCTCTGGTTCTTCTTCTTCTGGACGAGTCGCGGCAGCCCGGAACTGCGCGGCCAGGCGATGCGGCTCGTGCTCGTCGGAGTGTTCGTGCTGTGGCTCGCGTTCACGTGCAGCGCCGCGATCTACTTCCTCGACCTCGAACCCACGCACGCGAGCGTTTCCTACCTGCGTCAGGTCTGCGAGCGCGGCGCGATGTTCTTGCTCGGCACGACGCTGATCTCGTTCGGCCTGATGCTGTGGATCCCGCAGGTCGTGCAGAGTCACCGGCTGCTCGCCGAACATGCGGCGATGCAGCGCGGCCGCCTCGAGGTCGCCGAGACCACGCAATCGCTGCTCGAGCGACGCCTGATCGACGCGGACCGGCGCGGTCTGCTCGGCGAACTCGCAGCGACCATCGCACACGACCTCCGCAACCCGTTGGCGATCGTCAAGGGCACCGCCGAGTCGCTGAGCCGGAAAGTGCGCACGCCGAGCGAGCTCGCGGAGCACACGGACGTCATCCGCCGCAACGTCGACAAGGCCGACCGCACGATCACTTCGCTGATCGATCTCGGCCGCCCCCGGGCGAAGGAACCGAAGGAACGCGCCGCCCGCGACGTGCTCGGCGAAGTGGCGGTCCTTGTCGCCGTCGAAGCGAGACGAAGGCGTCTCCGCGTGGACGTGCTCGTCGACGACCACGGCGAACCGACGACCGTGCACGCAGACGGCACGCTCCTGGCGCAGGCCCTCCTGAATCTCGTGCTGAACGCGGTGCAGGCGACGCCGCCCGAGGGGCACATCCTGCTCCGGGCCCGCCGCTGGTACGTCGCCGGCAAACGACGCGTCGCCATCGCGATCGAGGACCGCGGCTCTGGCCTGCCCCGAACCGTGCGCGATCGCCTCTTCACGCCGTTCTTCACCACGAAGCCGGAGGGCACCGGCCTCGGTCTGTCCAGTTGTCGCCGCATTGCGAAGGAACTCGGCGGCTGGCTCGACCTGCGGCCGCGTCACCGCGGCGGCGCGCGCGCGATCCTCCTCCTGCCCGCGACCGACGGGTCCGCGGCGGAAGCGGCGCCGCCGAGCCCGGCCGGAACCTCAGGAGGCGTCCCGTGACGCGCCAGAGTCTCCTGATCGTCGACGACGAACCCGATCTCCGCTGGGTGCTGCGCGGGCTGTTCGAGGACGAAGGCTTCGCCGTCCGCGAGGCCGGCTGCGGTGAAGAAGCCCTGCGCCTGTTCGAGGCCGAAGCGCCGGACGTCGTGCTCAGCGACATGCGCATGCCGCGCATGGCCGGCATCGAACTCTTGCGCGCCGTTCGCGCCCGGACGCCCGACGTGCCGGTCATCCTGCTCAGCGCCGTCGAGGACCTCGCCACCGCCGTCGACGCGATCAAGGAGGGCGCGTTCGACTACCAGGCGAAGCCGTTCGATGGAACACGACTTCTGCTCTCGGTGCGGCGTGCCGCCGAGCAACGCGCATTGCGGCGCGAAGTCGAGACCCTGCGCAACGCGCTCCCTGGCACCCACGTCGACTTCGGCCCGAGCCGCCTCGCCCAGGAGCTCCGCCGGACGATCGAACTCGTGGCGCAGCAGACCGGGCTCGCGGTCCTCCTGACGGGCGAGTCGGGCACGGGCAAGGAGGTCGTGGCGCGCACCATCCACGCACTGTCGCCGCTCGCGTCGGGCCCGTTCGTGGCGGTCGATTGCGGGGCGCTCCCGGAGAATCTGCTCGAGAGCCACCTGTTCGGGCACCAGAAGGGCGCGTTCACCGGCGCCGACCGCGCGCGCACCGGACTGTTCCAGATGGCGGACGGCGGCACGCTGTTCCTCGACGAACTCGGCAACCTGCCGCTGCTGCTCCAGGCAAAGCTGCTCCGGGCGCTGCAGGAACGGGCCGTGATGCCGGTCGGCGGCACGGAGCCGGTGCCGTTCCGCGCACGCCTCGTGTGCGCGACGAATGCCGACCTCGGGTCGGACGTCCGAGCCGGTCGGTTCCGCGTGGACCTCTACCACCGCGTCGCCGAGTTCACCGTACCCCTGCCGCCGCTCCGCGAGCGGCCCGAGGACATCGTGCACTTCGCGCGCATGTTCCTCGCCGAAGCCAACCTGGAAATGGGCCGGCACGTGCAAGGTTTCACCGCGACAGCCGAGCGCCTGCTGCAGCAGCGACCGTGGCCGGGCAACCTGCGCGAGCTCCGCAACACGATCCGGCGGCTCGTCGTGCTCGCGAGCACGACGGAGATCGACGCCGCCGACATCGGCGCCCCGGCCGCAGTGCCTGCGCCCGAGATCGCGGCGAACGGCGACGCTCCGCTCGCCGAACGCCTGCGCGCCGCCAGCGACGCCCTCGAGGCGCAGATCCTGGCGTCCACCCTCGCCGCCTGCCAGGGCAACAAGGCCGCCGCCGCGCGCGCCCTTCGCATCGACTACACCACTCTGCATCGGAAGCTGAAGCGCCACGGACTGCTCGCCTGACCGGGCGCTCCGGGCTCTCGACCATGGCACGCGCGCCATGGTGCCGTCGCCGAATCCGGCCCCGTGCGACCACCCCGCGGGCGAGCCGTCCCCGTGGCATCGGCGGCCCGAGTGCCGCGCCCGGTTGGCGCATCGGTTGCTTCTCTCTCCTCGGACACTCCGGCAACCCTCGCGGCCGCGCCCGACACCTGGACGCGGCCGCGAGTCTGTACGGCCCGACGTTTCGCGGCTGCGTTGCGGCGGGCGCGCCGCCTACTATCGCGGCACATGCGCACTGCAGCACTCGCATCGTGCCTCGCCTGGGCCGCCTGTTCCGACGCCGCTCCCACCCCGCGGCCGAGCGCACTGCCGAGCGCACCCCAGGACGGCACGGCCCCGGTGCTCGAGGCCCTCGAACACGACTACGGCACGATTCCCCACCCGGAGTCGCGCTCGCACGACTTCGTCGTCGACGTGCAGCGTCTCGGCGTTCGCTGCATCCCGCTCCGCACCCACCTCGACTGTTCCTGCGGCCGCGCCGAGATGCTCCTGCGCAGCAAGGACGGGCACGAACGCATCGTCGACGGTTCCCCGAACCCGGACAACGCCCCCGGCCCCGGTGAGTCGCTCGTCGTACGCGTGACGATCGACACCGTGACGAAGGAGGCCGTCGATCTGCCCGCGGTCACGAGCCACGGACAGGTGGTGCTCCAGCCGATCGAAGCGACCGCGTCCGTGCGCCGCATCCAGTGGCCGCTCGTGCTCCGCTACGGCATCGACGTGCCGGTCGACGTGCACCCGTTCACGGCGCTCGATTTCGGCAAGGTCCCGATGTGCACCGCACCGGAACTGCAGACGGCGATCCGCGGCGACCGGGCACACGCCGCGTGGAAGTTCCCGAGCGTCGCGAGCAGCGACCCCGCGATCGAAGCGTCCCTCACGCCCGAAGACGGCGGCGTCCGCCTCCACGTGCGATGCCGCCCCGGCGAACCCGGCAACCACCGCTGCCTCGTCAGCGTCGCCACCGACGATGCGTCGGGCTATCGCGTGAACTTCCCGGTGACGTGGAAGGTCGTGCCCGACATCGAGGCCAATCCGATGGCGAAGATCTCGTTCCGCGCCGACCCGACGCACGAACAGGACGAAGCGTCGGCGGTCGGCCAGTTCGTCGTGGTCACCGATCACGATGCCCGTCGGCCCGCGGAGTTCGTCGTGAGCCGGATCGTCGACGACGCGGGCAACGACGCGAGCAAGCACTTCGCGGTCCGCATCGAAGCCGTTCCCGGCCAGCCGCGCCAGACGCGTGTGACAGCCCGCTATCTCGGCGGCCTCACGGACGGCTTCCGCGGCACCGTGGTTCTCGCGAAGGACGCCGCCGCCGGCCCCACGCTCCCCCTCGAGCTCGCGATGTTCTCCAGCCTCTCCCGATGACATCTTCCCGTCTCGTCGCCATCCTCCTCCCCGCCGCGCTGCTCGGCATCGGCATCGCTTCGTCGACCGGGCCACGCACCTGCGTGCGTACCGCGCCGGCCCAGGATCCACAGCCGGACCCGGTGCGCCTCTTGGTGTCGGGTTCGCTGCTCGGACGCCTCGAGCCCTGCGGATGCGCGAGCGGCCAGCTCGGCGGCCTCGCCCGTCGGGCGCAGCACATCGGCGAGAGCCGCTCGTACGACCTCTTGATCGAAGGCGGCGACGTCGTCGACACGGCGACGGAGCTCGACCTGATGAAGTGGTTCACCGCGATGCAGGTGCTGTTCGGCCAGCACCCCTACGACGTCCTGGGAGTGGGCAGCAAGGACCTCGCGCTGCCGCTCGACGAGTGGAGCGCCGTCCTCGCGACCGCGCCCGTCGTCGCGTCGGACCTCGAGAGCACCCGCGAAGGTTGGCCGGTGAAGCCGTTCGTCGAGAAGGACGTGCGCGGCAAGAAGGTGCGCATCGGGTCGCTGACTCTCGAACTGCCGGAAGTGCTGCGCACGAAGGACAGCCCCGTGCGCCTCCTTTCGCCGGCGGACGGATGGAAGACGGCACTCGCCGGCGCCACGGACGACACCCTGCGTGTGCTGTTGCTGCACACGGACGAAGCGAAGGCGCGCGCGCTCGTTCCGACTTTCGCGCCGGCACCCGACCTCGTCGTCGTGTGCGACCGCCTCTACGTCGAGCCGAGCCCCACCGCGCAGAAGCTCGGCGCCGTGCCGGTCGTGTTCGCGGGCATCCGCGGCCGCGAACTGCTCGCGATCGCGCTCACGCGACTGCCGGAGGGGCCGCGAGCGACGTGCGAAGTGATTCCCCTCGCCGGCAGCAAGACGGTGCCCGGCGGCGGCGGCGACCCGGACGTGAAGGAGATCCTTCTCGGCCATCGCCGCGACGTGAAGGAGCAGGGCGTGCTCGCGAAGATGGCGAACCAGAGGGCAACGCCGAACGGCGCCGCCTACGTCGGGACGGACACGTGCCGCGCCTGCCATCCGAGCGCCATCGCTGCGTGGGAGAAGACGCGGCACGCGCAGGCGTGGGACACCCTGGCGAAAGCCGAGGCGGATCCGAAGCGCTACGGCTGGCCGGTGACGGCGTATCCGGACTGCGTCGGCTGCCACGTCGTCGGGTACGGCGAGAAGACCGGGTTCTCGACGTTCGAGGAGACGCCGCATCTCGCCGCCGTCGGCTGCGAACGCTGCCACGGTCCGGCGAGCGACCACGTCGTCTCCGGCGGCACGAAGAAGCTGGGTCTCTACGGCGGCGTGCACGCCTCCGTGCTCTGCTCGCAGTGCCACGACTTCGAGCAGTCGCCCGACTTCCTCTACGACAAGAAGTGGCCGCTCGTCCAGCACGGCCGCGAACCGAAGAAGTGACCGCGCGCTACCTGCGCGACTTCACGTGCGTGTCGAGCCACGCGCACATCTCGGCGAGGCAGTGCAGCACGTTCTCCCGGGCGCGATAGCCATGGCCCTCGTTCGGCAGCATGCAGAGTCGCGCGGTGCCGCCGTGCCCCTTGATCGCGATGAACAGGCGCTGCGATTGCAGCGGGAACGTGCCCGGGTTGTCGTCGTCGGCGCCGTGGATCAGCAGCAGGGGTTCGTCGATGCGATCGGCGTGCGCGAACGGTGACATCGCCTGGTAGACCGCCGGCGCCTCCCAGTAGGTGCGCTCCTCGTTCTGGAACCCGAACGGCGTCAGCGTGCGGTTGTAGGCACCGGACCGGGCGATGCCGGCTGCGAACAGGTCGGTGTGCGCCAGCAGGTTCGCCGTCATGAACGCGCCGTAGCTGTGCCCCGCGACCGCGATCCGCTTCTCGTCGATGCATCCCTCCGCGACGAGCGCCTTCACAGCCGCGCGCGCATTCATCTGCACCTGCTGGACGAACGTGTCGTTCGCGGTCTGCACCGGCCCGACGATGGGCATCGCGGCATCGTCGAACACCGCGTAACCGTGCAGCAGCAGGAACAAGTGCGACGCGCCGGCGAGTCGCAGATGGCGGTACGGCGATGCACGCACCTGCCCCGCGTCGCTCGCCTGCGCATACTCCAGCGGGTAGGCCCACACGAGCACCGGCAGCTTCTCGTCGGCAGCCCGGCCCGGCGGCAGGTAGAGCGTGCCGCTCAGCGGGACTCCGTCCTCGCGTTCGTAGCGAAGCAGACGCTTCTCGACCTTCGCCGTGAAGTCCGCTGCCGGATCGGGGAACCGCACGAGCACGTCCCGGGACCCGGTCGCGAGATCGACGACGACGAGCGAAGGCGACTCGGTCGGCGACTCGCTGCGTACGAGCGCGCGGCCGCCGGCGTCGTCGAGGAAGCCGACGAACGACTCGTGCCGCTTCTCCGCCGCTTCGAACAGCCGCCGTTTGACCCCGTCGGCGACGACCCACTCGTCGACGAACGGACGGTTGCCGTTCGGCGATGCGCCTTCGCCCGCGAGGAACATCCTGCCGTCTCGCATCCGCAGCACCGACTGGCCGTCGGTGCGGTGTTCTCCGATCGGCCGGCCGGGATCGCCGTACGCGTCCTGCGTCGAGCGTTCGTACAGCATCCGGCCCGGGCGCGAGGGATCGTGCGAGTCGAACTCCCACACTCGCTGCCGGCGCGTCTTGCGATCGAACTCCGTCGCGATCGCCGTGTGACCGTTGGCGCCGTGCGAAACGCCGGCAGACCGGTGCTGGGTCGTGAACCACGTACGCGGCTCTCCGGCCGGCTCGGCGAGCATCACGACGCGGTCGCGCGCTTCCGCATCGCGCTTGGGATCGCCGCCGTCGAGCGCTTCGGTCCAGGCCAGCGTGTGCGGCTGCATGGGCAGCCAGTCGACGCTGCGCGGCCCCGTCGGCACACCACCGATCGGCACACTCTCCTGCAGCGGCGCCCGCGCCACGGTACGCACGACCGTGCCCGTCTTGTCCAGCATCTCGACGGTACGTGGGAACGAGGTCCACGGCACCACGAACGAGAACGGCCGCTCGAGGCGTTCGCCGAGCAGCAGCGATCCGTCGGGTGACGACTCGAGCCGTGTCCACATCGCGGGCGCTGCGACCTTCACGGTCGATCCGTTCGCCGGGTCGACGATCGTCGGCTGGCTCGTCGCGAAGAATTCGAAGGCCGCCTCGTCGTGGGCGTCCTGCAGCAGATCCTGGAAGGTTCGCACCTGCGCCCTCTGCCCCTTCGTCGTGACCTGGACCTGCGGACCCGACGGCGTCTGCGGACGCGGCGGCGCCTCGCCGGGCGCGAGCGCGAGGACGAGCAGACGGTGCTGGTCGGGGAGCCACGACAGGGCGCCGCCGAACAGGGTGCTCACACGCAGACCGTCCACCCGCCTCGGCGCCTCGGTCGCCGGATCGGCGACCCACAGCTCGGCGCCGCCCGGCGCAGACCGGAGAAGCACGAACGCACGATCGTCCGCCGACCAGACCGGGCCGGACCAGTGGCCCGGGGGAACGGCGACCGCGTGTTCCTTGCCGGTCGCGAACGAACGCAGCGTGATCCCCATCGTGCGCGCCGACAACTGGCGGCCGCGAACTTCGGGGTCGATACGCAAGCCGGCGAGCTTCTCGTACGGGCGGGCGACGACCTCGACACTCGGCAGCGCTTCGCGGGTCACGGACACGAGCCATTGCCGCTGCGGCGACAACGAAGTGTCCGGCGGTGGCGGCGCTTCGACGAGGCGAGCGATCGCGTCGGGCGGGCGCATCCAGCCGGTCGCCCCCTGCGCCACGAGCAACGCACCGGAGAACGACACCGCGAACGACAGGAACAGGGCTGCGCTGGCAGCCTGCGAGAGCGACGAGACGCGCATCGGAACACTCCTGCGGCCCTGGCCGCATGGGTCCTCTACGCGGCGGCGTGGTGCACTGCACGCACCGCGCACGAAAACGTCATCGCGTCGCGATGCGGTCGAGGTTGCGGCGGTGCTTCTCCGCGAAGGTCTCGCGGAAGTCGTGGCCGTCGACGAAGTCGAGGCGCGAATCGCTCGGCCGGCGGCTCAGCAGTTCGGCGTCGATGAGGTTGAACACGATCTCGCCGAAGTCACCCGGGCCGCGAATGCCCCATCGATCGAAGGCGAGCGTCGCCATCGGACCGAACTGGTCGGCGGCGTAGTCCTTGATCCCGACCAGGAGTTCACGGCCACCGACGTGGCGATCCTCGCCGGTGAGAGCGTCGCGACCGAGCTTCGACATCGTGTAGTCGAGGGCATCGAGCACGAAGTAGTACGCGTTCCGGGAGAACCGGCGATCGCGGCGGCGCACTGCCTGGATCTTCTCTTCGAGCAGGTCCTGTTCAGCTGCTGACATGGACTCGGTTCCTCCGCCGATGCGGGGTTGCACCCCGCGTATCGGACGATCGGGAACCGCCCTTGAGCACGGACGAGTGACCGCTCACCCGCACTCTCCCCACACTCGCGGTCGTCACCTGGGCGCGACTTCGCACTCGACGAGACACGCCGTGAGCACCTGCTCGGGCGGGATCCGCAGTTCGAGATCTCTCTCGGCTGCCAGCGTCGATTCGAGCCACGTGGTCCATGGTTCCGCGAGCGCCGGAACGTAGGGACCGGCCGACGCCTCCGCAAGGGCGTCGATCCGACGCCGGAGCTCGCTGCGCAGGAGCCACAAGAACCACTGCGCCGCGCGCACCTCGTCGACGCCCTTGTCGACGTCGGCAAGTGCGGCGCGGGCCGTCGTGACCGGACGCAATCCCTTGGTCGTCGAGAGGACCCCGAGCACGAGATCGTGGATCTGTACCGCGCGTTCGGTGGTCGCGTGCAGGGCGAGGCCAAGGCTGCCATGGGCCAGTGCCACCGCGCGATCGACCGCTGCGGCGCGACCCGGCTGCCGGCGAAGAATCTCCGCGCGAACGGTCCCGTCGGCGAGCGGAACGACCCGCAGGCGCTGTGCTCGCGAACGGACCGTCGCCAGCAACTTCTCCGGACGGCGCGCTTCGAGCAGCAGGAACGTCGCTTCACCCGGCTCCTCGAGCGTCTTCAGCAACGCGTTCTGCGCCTCGTCCTCCATGCTGTCCGCATCGGCGATCAGCAGCACCCGTGCGCGGCCTTCGACGGGCTGGCGCAGCAGCACCTCCTGCGCGGCGCGGACCTGGTCCACCGTGATGACCCAGTAGCTCTTCTTCCACTCCTTCTGGTCGCGGTCGTCGTGCGCACGATCGACGAGGTGCACGTCCGCGAAGCGGCCTGCGGCGATCCGGCTGCACGTGCGGCACACGCCGCACGGGCCGTCCTCGTCGATGTCGGACGGACACTGCAGCGCCGCGGCGAGCCACCGCATCACCGTCGTCTTCCCGATGCCGGCACCACCTTCGACGATCACGGCGTGCGGCATCGCGAGGCGACGCGCCGTGCGCAGCCAGTGCTGCAACGCTGCCCCCTGCCCCATCGGCGGAACGAGGCGCGCGGTACTCGCCGGCATCGCGGCGTCTTCCGCACTCCGCGACTCGCGACTGCCGCGCTTCGTCACGGCAGCATCCCCACCACGAGCTCGCGCAGCGCCGACTGCACGACGTCGAACGGTCGAGCCGCATCGACCACGGCGATCCGCGGTTCGAGTTCGGCGGCTCGGAGGAAGCCCGCGCGCACGCGGTCGTGGTAGCCGGCTCCGCGGCCCTCGATGCGATCGTCGGTGCGCCGTTGGCGACGAACGACGGCGACACCCGGCGGTACGTCGAGCACGAAGATCCGGTCGGGCAGGTGCGCACCGTGCACGCGCCGCGTCAGGTCGAACAACCACTCGACGTCGAGTCCGGGCGAGGGCGCGAGCGCCTGGTAGACGACAGTCGACACGTAGCAGCGTTCGGCGACCACCACTTCGCCGCGAGCGAGCGCGGGCGCGATCACGTTCGCGACGAGTTCGGCACGCGCAGCGGAGAAGAGCAGCGCCTCGGTCACGGTCTGCAGCTGGCCCGTCTCACGGGAGAGCAGCAGATTGCGAAGCGCCTCGCCCACCGGCGTGGAACCGGGCTCACGCACGTGCATCACGCCCGCCCCGCGCTCGCGCAGCCACGCTGCCAGCGCCGCCGCCTGCGAACTCTTGCCACAGCCGTCGGGGCCGTCGAGCACGACGTACGTCACAACAGTCCCTCGAGCTGGTTGCGCAGGTCCGATGACGCATCGATCTCGTTCTGCAACGACTTCGCCATGTAGCTCACCGCAGCGCGGGTGCGGCCGTTCAGGAATCGCCCCACTTCACTGCCGCGCAACCCGTGGCGAAGGCATGCGAGCGCGAGCACCTTGCGTGCGCGGCTCAGCGCGCGCGCCTGACTGTCGCCGAGCAGATCCTGCACGGTCACGCCAAAGCGTTCCGCGACCTGGTCGCGAAGTCGCGCGAAGACCCGGGCCGGATCGATGAGCTCGAGGTACTTCGGCGGCAGCACGCGCCCGTTGCCGTTCGCCTGCCGCGACCGCAGCCATGCCGCGCGCAGTTCGGGGAACGTGCCGGGGCAGTCCTGAGCCAACGCCTCGACCGCGAGCGCCCGGCCGTTGCGCGACGGACTTCCTTCGAGAGCGCGCAGGTACCGGAGTCGACCGAGCGGTCCCGGACGATCGACTGCGCTGACGAACCCCGCCAGCAGCGTCGTGGCGAGCGAAGGGTCGAGATCCCTGATCTCCTTCGGGTGCCAGCGGGACGCGAGGAGCGTCGGCGAGCGCAACCCTTCACGGGCCCGCAGCACGCCGGTCAGGAACGCCTGCAGCTTCGGCTTGCCGGCGATCCGGTGCACTTCGTCGATGACGAGCGGCACGTCCTCCTGCAGCTCCTCGCGAAACGACTCGACCCGCTTGTCGAGGTGCACCGCCTGGAACGCGGCGAGCAGTGCGGGCAGGTCGAACCACGACACGCGGCCGTTCACCATGCCGCGCCACCAACGCAGGAGGAACGTCTTCCCGACCGCGCTCGGTCCGTGGAAGAAGAACTGCTGCGACGGCAGTGGGCGGCCGAACGCGAGGTTCTTCAGGACGAGGTGCGCCGTGCGGTTGGCGTCGTCGACGACCGGCTGTTGCGGCGAGACCTCGAGCGCGTCGAACCGCACGGGCTCGTGAGCCTGGAGTTCGACGACGAGCGCCGTGCCGAGGTCCGCGGAGAGCACTTCCTGCAGCAGCGGCTTGAACATCGACCGGACCCGATCGGCCGCCATCCGGTTCGGCGCCTCCAGGTAGACCGTGCTCCGTTCGAGCAGCACGGGCCGCAGGTCGGCGAGCCACGAGTTGTACGCGGCCTCACCCGCGCGATCGCGCAGCACCGCCTGGGCGCGGGCCCAGCATTCCTCGAGCACGGGCAGCATGGAGTCGGATCGGGTCCGCCGCGGCACCGGGCGGGGGAGCGAACGCTAGCACCCGCTCAGCGGCCCTGCCACTGTCGCGCCAGCTCGTCGGCACGAGTCGCCGCGTCCGTCCGCGGCAGTTCGCGCCGCACCCGATCGAGGATCTCCCGCGCACGCTCCGCGTCCGCGATGTCGTGGCGCAGTTCCGCGGCGCGCAGCAACAGGTCCCCGCGCTCCGCCATCTCCGCAGGGTCGTCGGCAGCGGGCTTCTTCGCGTCGCGCCGCAGGAACCGACGATCGAAGTCCGGCAGTACGGCCGCAGCCACTTCGAACTCGAGCGCGGCCTGCGGCTTCTTGCCGAGCTTCTCGTACGCCTCGCCGAGCCGCACGTGCAGTTCGCGGTGGAACGGGTCGATGCGGTTGCACTCGACGAGGTAGCGTGCCGCCTCCGCGAAGTTGCCCGCCTGCCGCTCGAACTCCGCGAGCGAGTAGCGCGGCGCGAACGCACGCGCCGTGCGTCGGCAGAACGTCTTCATCTCCATCTGCGACCGGACGATGTCGCCCTTCTCGCGGTAGAGCCTGGCGAGGCGCAGTTCGGGGGAATCGTTCTGGTCGGTGCACTGCGGCCAGCACGCCTTGGCCCGCAGCCACTGCTGCTCGGCGCCGTCCTTGTCCCCCGCCGCGAGCATCGCGTCCCCGCAGGCGATCCGCGCGTCGAAGTCGTCGGCGCCGCGCTCGAAGCCGCGCTTCCACTCGGCGATCGCCTGTTCGGCCTCCCCGCGCCGCCGCAGCATCTCGGCGCGCAGGAGGCAGACCGGCCCGTTGTCCGGATCGCGCTGCAGGACTTCGGCGAGCCAGCGGCCGGCATCCGCCGGGTTCTCCCGCTGCAGACACGCCCAGGCGAGCTCGATGCGCACCGCGACGTTCGATTTGTCGCGCCCCGCGCGCACCAGCAGTTCCTGGAGGCGCGCGTCGTCGTAGTGCGGCACGAGGCGCATGCCGCGCAGCTTCTCTCGCTCGACGAACGCGAGCAGTTGCGCGTCGAGGTCGGACGACGGGATGCCCAGCGCCTTCTGGAACGCATCCTCCGTGTCGAGGTCCTCGCCGAACGCGCGCAGCAGGTCGAGCGCCTTCTCGAAGCCGTAGTGCTTCGTGATGACCTCGACGAGCAGTCCGCCCTGGTAGTACGCGAACAGGATGCGCGGCCCGCGGTAGAGCCGGTTCAGCAGACGAACGGGCGGGATGTCCTTGTTGTGGAACGCGTCGAACAGCTCACGATCCATGCCGCGCTCCCAGGACGGATCGCGCATCTTCTCCTCGTAGACCGAGAACCCTTCGGTCAGCCAGCGCGGCACGCGGTGCTTGCTGAGGCCGAGCGTCAGCACGTGCGTGTACTCGTGCCACGCCGTCGCCTCCCACATGAAGTCGAGCTTGCGGAGGTCGGTGTCGACCGGCGACACGAGCGTGATGAGGCGGCCGAAGCACGCGCCGAGCGCCGTGAACCCGCGAAAGCCGATCGTGCGCACGGAGAAGTCGTCCCACTTGTGCAGGACCTCGACCTTCGTCTGCACGTCGGGGCTCCAGCCGTACTTCGCACCGAGCACCTCGGCGGCCTCGAGCTGGATCGGCATCAGGTACGCACGCAGCACTTCGACGTCGTCGCGGTGGACCTGCAGCCGGAACCGGTCGTGCTCGACGAGCGTGTACTCGTCGTCGAGCAACTGCTGCACGGCGAGGGAGTTGTTCCGCCACGGATCGTTGAATCCCGGCGTCAGCGACTTCGCGCGCAGGAGCAGTTCCTTCGCCTCGTTGCCCTTGCCGGTGTAGATCAGCGCCCTCGCCATCCCGTGCAGCGTCGGCACGTCCTCGGCAGCGGCCGCGCGCGCCGCGGCGTAGAACGGCAGTGCGTCGGCGAAGCGGTACATCGCGACGAGGTGGTCGCCGATCACCCGGTCGACGTCGGGCCAGCCCGGATCGCCGGCGAGAGCCCGTTCGCGGAACGCGCGATAGCTCGCGTCGTCGTGCAGGAACCACGCGGCCGCCGTGCGATGGCAGAGCGCCGCGCGGTCGTTCGGGTCGATCGCGAGTGCCGAGTCGAACATCGCGGCGGCATCGCGGTAGCGGCGGTCGTCGAGCACGTTGCTCGCACGCAGCACGATCGCCGCGGTGCAGTTCGGGTTGCGTTCGAAGACGCGGTCGAGGTAGCGCTCGGTCTTCGACGGATCGAGCGCCGCGTTCGCACTGCGGATCCGGTACATCGCGAGCAGCGCCTCTTCGTCGTCGCCGTTCTGCTCCAGCACCTTGGCGAGGTCCTTCTCGCCGCTCGGAAAGCCGGCCGCCTCGCCGTAGGCCTCGAACTTCAAGATGCCGAACGTCGTCCGCGCCTCCGTCAGATCCGGCGCCTTCGCCATCGCGTCGACGAGGAGCCGGCTCGCCGTCTCGAAATTCGCCCGTCCGCCGATCCGCCACGCCGATCGGGCGACGAACGTCATCCGCCTCGCATCGGTCGGCGGCTCCCCGGTCGAGTTCGCGAGCCACGTCTCGCGCGCGGCGCTCCGCCGGCCGTCGCGCCAAAGCGCTTCGCCCAGTTCGTGCCGAGCCTCCGTGTCGTCGGAATCGGCC
>JAEUHQ010000215.1 GCA_016794565.1 Planctomycetota bacterium
CGGCGTTCTGGCCGTGGGCCGGCCGCTACACGTCCTTCGGGCTCGACCTCGAACGGAAGGACGAGTGCGGTGTTCGTTGCGACTTCGTCCGTCTGCGCTGGCCGGGCGATGGTTCGGTCGTCGCCTGCGTCGAGACGACGCACCGGCTGGAGGCGAGCGGTCCCGTCGTGCCGTGGGACCTCGGTGCGCGTTTCCTGTGCGATGCCCCGACGGTTCGCGCCGACGGTTTGGCCGAGCGGCTCGGGTTCCACTGGGTGCTGCATCGGCCGGGCGGCGGAGAGCCGCCGCCCATCGTCGCCGGCAGCGAATCGGCGCTCGCCGTCGGCGTGCCGCACTGGTTCGTGATCGTCGTCGCGGCAGTGCTCGCGCAGCGGCTCGGCCGTCGCGCGCGGCGCATCACTTCTTCGCTTTCGGATCCGGCAGACGGCATTCGAGCGACGACGACGCGAACGCGATGACGAGGCGCATCTCGCCCTTCGCCATCGTCGCCTCCTGCAGTTCGAGCGCCTCGAACGGCTTCTCGATCTTCGTGTCGAGGCGCGCGACCTTGCCTTCGACGATCTTCGCGCTGTCGGGGGCTTCGACCTTGTCCTCGATGGTCTTCGGCGCGCGCATCCACGGCACGAAGCGGACCTTCTCGCCGTCGAGCACGATGTTCCACGAGCCTTCGGCGTCCTTGCCCGTCGCCCACGTCGCGATCGGTACCGCGCCCTTCTCCATGTTCGCGGCCGGCACACTGAACACGGACAGCTTGCCGCCGGGCAGCGACACGGTCTTGCCGCCGAGCACCAGGAGATCGCCGCGCCACTCGTCGGCGCCGAACTGCAGGACGACCTGCGCGGGCTGGTTGCCGCCGACCGGTGCGCCTGCCTTCGCGAACTCGATCGCGAGCTTCTTCGCGGGCTTCTGCGTCTTGCCGAGCTTGCCGGGCACACGCACACCAGTCCCGCCCCCGACTGCGTCCCCGCTGCCGTCGGCGACGAGAACGACCTTCGATTCGTCTTCGCGCTGCAGGTTCACGCGGTAGTGACCGGGCGCGAGCCACGTGTCGCCGACGAGGATCGGCATCGAGGGTTGCCAGGTGCTCGCATCGTGGGTGGCGCCGAGACGCCACGGCGCGCCTGGCTGCAGCTCGGCGACCGAGTGGGTGCCGACGGGCAGCGACTCGTAGCAGATCTTGACGTTGCGTTTCGCCCATTCGAACGCGGTCTCCGCCTTCTGGGCGGGCAGCGCGAGGGGCACGAGGAACGGAACGGACGCGAGCAGGACCTTGGCGACGGGCATGAGTGGGACCTCCGGGGCCGGGAGCCTACCGCCGCGTGCCGATCTGGCCATGGTGCCGCGGCGAGACCGTCGTCCCGCGGCGCGGGCGTCGGGGTAGACTGCTGCGCCGCCCGCCCGGCAGAAAGCCCGCCCGAAGCTTCGTCCGACCCGAATGCCCTCGATCCGCCGACTGGCGCAGCACGCGACGTGCCTTGCGCTGATCTCCGCCCTCGCGCCGACCGGCGCGGCGCAGTGCGGGACCCGCTGGGTGTCGCTCGGCGGCATCCCGGGCACGGACGGCACGGTGCGCGCAGCGGTGGCGTGGGACCCCGACGGGGCAGGCCCGATGCCGCAGCGCCTAGTCGTCGCCGGGGAGTTCGCCCTCGCAGGCGAAGCGGCGGCGGCGAACGTCGCCGTGTGGGATCCGGTGACTTCGACCTGGGGGCCGCTCGGCGCGGGCACGAACGGCGCGGTGCGTTCGCTCGCGGTGCTGCCGACCGGCGACCTCGTCGCCGCGGGGGACTTCACGACTGCCGGCGGCGGCGCCGCGTCGCGCATCGCGCGGTGGGACGGCGCGGCCTGGTCACCGCTCGGTGCGGGGCTCGCTGGTTCCGTGCGCGCGGTCGCGGTCGCGACGAACGGCGACATCTTCGTCGGCGGCGCCTTCACGGCGGCGGGTGCCGTCCCGTGCAGTCGCGTTGCGCGCTGGGACGGCGCCGCGTGGTCGCCGCTCGGCGCCGGCGCGAACAACGTCGTGTCCGCGCTGGCTGTCGCGCCGAACGGTGCGCTCGTGGCGGCGGGCGCCTTCACGACGGCGGGCGGTGTCGCATGCAGCCGCGTTGCGTCGTGGAACGGCTCCTCGTGGTCGCCGCTCGGCACGGGCACGAACGGCGCGGTGAACGCCGCCGCGATCGACGGCCTCGGGCGAGTGGTCGCGGGCGGTGACTTCACGATCGCCGGCGGCACGGCGTGTTCGCGCATCGCGCGCTGGGACGGCAGTGCGTGGTCGCCGCTGGGGGCGGGCACCAATGACGCGGTGACCGCGATCCACCCGGCTGCGAACGGCGACGTGTACGTCGGCGGCAACTTCACGAGTGCGGGCGCGGTCGTGGCCCCCTGCCTCGCGCGGTGGGACGGTGGTGCGTGGTCGTCGGTCGGCGGCGGCGCGAACGGCACTGTGCTGGCATTCGTGCCGTGGGGCGGGCAGCTCGGCGTCGGCGGACAGTTCGCGAGTGCGCCGGGCAGTCGCATCGCCGCATGGGACGGGGCTGTGTGGTCCGCGTTCGGCGTCGGCAACGGCGGGACGATCGCCGCGATCGCGCGCGCGGCCGACGGTGCGCTGGTCGTCGGTGGCTCGTTCCGATCGATGGGGGGCGTGCCCGCGGCGAACGTCGCGCGCTGGGACGGGGCGTCGTGGTCGGCACTCGGATCGGGCCTCGATGCCGCGTTCGGTGCGGCGGTGACGGCCGTGGCGATCGCCGCGAACGGCGACGTGGTCGCGGGCGGTTCGTTCACGAGCGCCGGCGGAGTACCGGTCGCGAACATCGCGCGCTGGGACGGGAGCGGCTGGTCGCCGCTCGCCGGCGGACTGGACGGGGTTCCGCTCGCGTTGGCGCGGTTGCCGAACGGCGACCTCGTCGTCGGCGGGACCTTCGCGAACGCCGGCGGCGTGCCGGCCCCGAACGTCGCGCGCTGGGACGGGGCTTCGTGGCACGCGCTCGGTGCGGGCTTGCCCGGCGTCGTGCCCTTCGGCGGCGTCTTCGAACTCGGCGTCCTGCCGAACGGCGACGTCGTCGCCGGCGGCCTGTTCACGAACGCAACCGGCGCCGCGGCGAATCACCTCGCCCGCTGGGACGGCGTTTCGTGGTCGCCGCTCGGCGGCGGGACGAACGGATCGATCACCGCCCTCGTCGTCGCGCCGAACGGCGACGTGATCGTCGGCGGCGAGTTCACCGCGGCGGGTGCGGTGCCGTGCAACCACGTCGCGCGGTGGGACGGCTCCGTGTGGTCGCCGCTCGGCGGCGGCGTGTCCGGTACGTTCCCGTTCCTCGCCGTGAGTGCGTTCCACTGCCTGCCCGACGGCGATGTCGTGGTGGGTGGCCTCTTCCAGACCGCCGGCAGCGTGCCGGCGACCAACGTCGCGCGCTGGAACGGCTCATCGTGGTCGGCGATCGGCACGGGCGTCGACGGTGCGGTGGCCGCGTTCGGCCCGTTCGTGGACGACGCGCTGCTCGTCGGCGGCAGCTTCGCACGGGCGAACGGTGCGATCTCCGCGCGGCTCGCGCGACTCGAACCCGAGTGTGCTGCGACCGCGAGCACCGGCGCGCGAGGCTGCGCCGGCAACTCGCTCGCGGCCGTGACCCTGCCGTGGGCCGACGCGCCGTTCCGCACGCGGGCATCGGGGCTGCCGGCGGTGGCGCTCGTGTTCGTCGTCACGGGTCTCGCGCCGGTTGCACCCGGTTTCCCGCTCTCGTTCGTGTTCGCCGACGCGCTGCCCGGTTGCGATCTGCACGTGGTGCCGGACATCCTGGGTGCCGTGGTCGCGACCGGCGGGAGCGCCGAGTCCGCGTTGTTCCTGCCCGACTCGCCGCCGATCGCCGGTCTCGCCTTCTGGCAGCAGATGGTCGTCTTCGACGCCGTGGCGCAGCCCGCGGTCGTCACCGCGACGAACGCGCTGCAGCTCGTCGCCGGTGCGCTGTGACCCTCAGGCGGCGGCGCGCCGTTGCAGTGCGAGGAACGCCGGCACGGTCGTGACGACGTAGATCGTCGCGGCGACCGCGGCGACCACCGCGAAGCCGAAGTGGATCGCCAGCACGAGCGACACGATCGAACCGATCACCGACGCCGCGCTGTTGGCGCCCCAGGCCCACGGCACGAACTCCGGCGCGGTCCGTTCGACGAGGCGGATCCCGCGCGGGAAGAAGAGGCCCATCGGGAACGCGAGGCCGAAGATCAGCAGGATCGACAGCACGATCTTCGCGGGCACCGGCCAGGCGAGCGCGGCCGAGTGGAACAGCGCGGGGAGGACGAAGTCGTAGCCGAGCAGCAGCGCCGCCAGCGCCACCGCCACGCGCGGCACGGTGACGCCGCGGACCGCGAACAGCCGTTCGCTGCACATCGAGCCGGCGCCGCTGCTGAGGAGGAACGCGAGCAGCACGACCGAGATCGCGTGCACCGGATGGCCGAGGAACAGCACGAAGCGCTGGATGAACGAGATCTGCACGGCGATGTAGCCGATGCCGATGCCGGCGAAGTACGCGATCACCCAGAGCCCGGCGCCGAAGGCCCCGCGTCGCTCGGGGCGGCGCAGCAGCAACGGCACGACGATCAGCGCCGCGACGAGCGCGCTGAACGCGAGGCTCATCCAGAACAGCATCACGACGGTGCCGCCGAGGATGCCGGTGCCCTCGGGATCGAGGTACAGGTGGAAGTCGCGCCAGTCCTGGAGCCCGGTGAAGAAGTAGTAGGGGCGGTCGTCGGTCGGCGCGCTGACGTCGACCATCAGCGCGCGCCGGAACGCCGCCGGGTCGGCGGCCCGCATGTACGTTCCCTCGATCGGCTCGAACGCGGGGTCGTGCGCCGTCGCGCGGAAGACGTTCGCCACCTCGCGCATCGTGACGCCGCCGCGAGCGCGCAGTTCGGCGAGGCGCTCGGGGAGCGGGTTCGGCGGCCGTGCGCCCGCGGCGATCGCCGGCGAGTACAGCACCTGGAGCCCGAGCTCGCCGGCAGCGGCGTCCAGGCGCGCCGTCTCTTCGGCGCGCAGCGGAGAGCGGGCCGCGAGCACGATGCACGCGTTGCCTTCGTTCCGCGCGATGTACACGCGGTCGCGGATGTCCGCGACTCCGAGGCGCGCGTACGCGTCGCGGAGCATCGACACGAGGCGAAGGCACTCGACGCCGCCGTGGCGATAGACGTGGAACAGACCGTCCGGCGTGAGCCGTTCGAGAAAGGCGGTGAAGGCTTCGACGGTGAAGAGGTTGGCCTCGGACAGGGCGAACGCGGCGGAGCCGTTCGCGACGTTCGTCTGGATGAAGGTGATCGTGATGCTGTCGAAGCGTTCGTCGGTCCCGGTCGCGTAACTGCGGCCTTCGCCGACGAGCAGCTTCACCGCGGGATCCGCGACGAGATCGGCGACGCCGAAGCCGGGGAAGCCGCGCAGCGATGCGTCGACGATGCCGTGGTTGATCTCGACTCCGGTGATCGCCTTCGCGCCCATCGCCTTCGCGAGCACGATGCCCTTGCCGCCGCCCGCGCCGATCTCGAGGCATCGTTCGTGGCGGTCGAGCACGAACGGCATCCGCTCGAAGTTCGTGACCGCGACGATGGCAGAGCGGTGCTCCTTCGCCTGGGCCGGCAGCGCGGTCTGGCAGCTCGAGTCGATGCGCACGTAGATCGAGCCGTTGTCGATCGTCTCGAAGAAGCCGAGGCGCGACAGCGCGTTCCAGGTGTGCGCGACCTCGCGGTCCTCGCGGACGAAGCTGCCGGCGCCGCTCATCACGGTGCGGTGCGACTTGACCTCGACGATCGGCGTGGACGGTACGGCGGCGAGCAGCACGAACCCGGCGGCCAGCGCGCCGGCCGTTGCGCGGGCGCCGCGGCACTCGTGGGCGTGCGCGAGCAGCGCGGCGCCGGTCGCCGCGAGTGCGCCGATCGCGAAGATGCCGACGTCGCCGCCGAGCCATTCCATCAGCGGCAGCACGAGCAGGCAACCGATGCCGCCGCCGGCGAGGTCGGCGCCGTAGAGGCGGCCGACGCGTTCGCTGTTGCGGCGCAGCACGAGCGAGATCACGAGCCCGACGGCCAGCATCGCCGGCAGCAGGAACAGGCTCGCGGTCACGACGCGCGCACACTGCCTCGACAGCGACTCGCCGCCGGCCGCGAGCGCGACGTCCTGCGCGGCCCGGTCCGCGGCCACCTCGGCGACGAAGCCGCCGACCAGCAGAGCCGCGTAGGCAACGGCGAGCCACGAGAGCAGGCGAGGCAGGCGTTCGGGCGCGAAGAGGCGCGGCAGCACGTAGACCGCGACGCCGGCCGCCCCGAGGCCGAGGAACGTCGTCGAGATGGCGAGGAACGCGAGCCCCGCGTTGAACTGGATCGAGAAGATCCGGGTCAGGAACTGCTGCACGAGCAGCATGCTGCACGTGACCAGGGCGAGTCCGCAGTAGAGCGCGGCGGACGGGCCGCGCGGCGAGGGCGAGGAGGACAAGGCGGCGGCATCATGGCCGTGCGGGTCGGGTGGTCAACCGGCGAACGGTTCAGAGCCGGATGTCCATGTCGTTCGTTCGCAGACGGAAGCCGACGTGTTCGTACAGCAGGCGTCCGCTCTCGGTCGCGTGCAGCCGGATGCGCCGCAGTCCGCGCATCCGGCCCTCGGCCACCAGCCCTTCGACGAGCGCCGTGCCGACGCCGCGTCGACGCCATGCTCCGTCGACGTAGACGTGCGACACGTAGCCTTCGCGCGCGCACGGGTTCTCGAGCGATGGGAAGCGGTCGAACTCGTGCATCGCCGCCGAGCCGATCGCCCGATCGCTCGCGAACGCGAGCAGGATCGTCGCGCGGGGCAGGAGTTCGACGAAGGTCGCGCGATTCCCGATCCGGAGATCGTCTTCGCGCGGTCCTGGTTCGAGGCCGTGCGCTTCGCGGAAGATCGCGATGCGCTGCTGGACGAATGCCTCTTCGTCGGCGAGGCAGGCGCGGCGGATCTCGAACAGGGTCATGGTGCGTCGTCGTCGGACCATGACGACGGTAGCACCGCGCTTGCCCGGACGTGCATGGCGGCTCGCCCGGGCGCACGTGTCCCGGCGCGATGCTCCTTGCCCGAGGGTGTTGTACGGCGCGCCTCCGGATGTAGGTGCCGTCAGCTCCCGCAAGGAGCGAGTCATGGGTACCCCCGCGACCAGGAACGAGGGTCGCGGGGGTACGTTTTTCTCGCCCTGCGGACCCGCGCGTCGACCCGCACGGTCCACCCCGCACAGCGGCGGTTGCGCGGTTGCTCGGCGAACCCCGACGATGGACGCGATGCGCGAGAGTGTCGCGACCGCGGTGTGGTTCGGCGTCGTCTTCGGCGCCGGGTTCGTGCTCGGCACACTGCGCGTGTTCCTCGTCGAACCGTGGGCCGGCGCGCGCTGCGCCCAGCTCGTCGAGATGCCTGTCATGGTCGGGATCGCGTTCCTGCTCGCGCGCTGGTTGCATCGCCGCACCCCGGGGTTGTCTGCACGAGCCCGGCTGCGCGTGGGGGTGTTCGCGATGTCGTTCCTCCTGGCCTTCGAGCGCCTGGTCGGGTTCGCGACACGGGGCGATCGGCCGTTCGATCCGGTGCTGGGCAGCGATCCCTGGGTGGGCGCCGGCTTCCTGGTCGCGCTCGGCGTCGTCGCTGGCCTCCCGTGGTGGGTTGCGCGCCGCGAAGCGTCCACGCCGGAGCAACTTGCGCAGTTGTCGCGAAAGTGTCCCGCGGACAAGGGCTGAGGCACGCCGCGGGCTTGGCACAGCGTCGGGAGGGACCTTGCCACGGATCTCCCCGCGGCGGTCTCTCCGAGCCCTCTCGGATGAATGACAGGATCAGGAACGCCGCCCGGGCCGGTCGGGCCGGGAGCGCCCCCGGCGCCAACCGTCGTTCCCTCTTCGGGCTGCGGCTGCCGATCCTGATCGCCGGCGCCTATGCCGCTGTCGCCGGCGTCTACATCCTGTGGTCGAGTGCGTGGGCCGCAGGTCACGCGGATGGCGTCGGGGACCTGCAGCGCCTCGAGACCTGGAAGGGTCTCGCCTTCGTCGGGGTCACGACACTCGGCGTCTACTTCGGTGTGCGCTTCGCGGCGCGGCGCGCCGTCAGCGACCAAGCCGAGCGGGTCGAGCGTGAACTGCGCCTCGTGTCCGTGCGCAACCAGGAACTCGCGGGAGTGATGGCCGCGTCGGTCGCGCACGATGCGAACAACGTGCTCGTCTCCCTGCTGGCGGGAATCGATGCGCTCGTTGCCGGCGGTCGTGCCCCGGCGCTCGAGTCGACCGTCGAGCAGCTGCGTTCGGGCGTCGACAAGCTGGTCGCCCTGAATCGCCGGCTCCTCGGGTTTCCGTTGGACCAGTCCGCCGAGGGGATCGAACGCGTCGTTCGCGGCACGATCGGCGCGATCCGGGCCCATGGGTCGATCGCCGGATGCCAGATCGTCTGCAGCATCGCTCCGATCGCCGCGAAGGCGCACCCTGTCCTGCTGCACCAGATCGTCGGCAACCTCGTGCTGAACGCGGGCGAGGCCACGGACGGCTCCGGCCGCATCGAGGTCCACGTCGTCGAAGACGCGGGAACGGCGCTGCTCGAGGTCCACGACGACGGTCCGGGCGTCCCGCTGTCGCGGCGGCCGACGCTGTTCTCCGGATTCGGCTCCACGAAGCCGGACGGCATCGGGCTCGGGCTGTTCTCGGTTCGAACGTGCGTCGACCTTCTCGGTGGCACGATCGAAGTCGCCGACTCGCCGCTCGGGGGCGCACTCTTCCGCGTCCGCCTGCCGCTGCATTCGGCAGTGCCGGCGCGCGCCTGATCACCATTTCGCCACGACGAGCCGGTAGCCGAGATCCAGTTCGGTTGCGCTCCGCAATCCGCCGCGGCGTCGGTCCCAGGCGCCCGACGCGAGGTCGGCGCGCAAGCGTTCCATCCGGGCCTCGACGTCGCCGACGCGCGCGAACGACGAGATCGCCGCGCGCACGGTCGGTTCGAGGTAGGCCTCGGGTCGGCGCCAGTAGGCGCCGAGGAAGCCGTCGCGGCAGTCGGCCGGCACCGGCACGGGTACGACGTCGATGCGGCCCCACGCGCGCTCGAATGCGGCGAGCGGCGGAAAGACCGCCCGGTCGTATGCGAGCAGTTCGGGCACGTAGTCCTCGACGAGCCAGAACCCCGCCGCGGCGGGATCCCACGAGAGTGCGACGCAGCATCTTCGTGCCGCGCGCGCACACTCGGCCAGCCCGACCGCGGGGTCGCCCCAATGGTGCACGGTCAGGACCGCCATCGAGGCGTCGAACGAGCGGTCGCGGAACGGCAGCTCCTCGGCGCGCGCCTGGACGATCGGGTTCGACGAGCGACGCTGGCCGATCATCGTGCGCGACGGCTCCACCGCGACCACGGGAAGGTCGTCGGGCTCGTAGGATCCGGTGCCCGCGCCGACGTTGACCAGGTCGCGCACGTCGCCGAGCGCTGTCCGCACCGCGGCG
The DNA here is from genome assembly GCA_016794565.1 of Planctomycetota bacterium. Lineage (GTDB taxonomy): Bacteria > Planctomycetota > UBA1135 > UBA1135 > UBA2386 > JAEUHQ01. Next base: position 9,463 of record JAEUHQ010000215.1, read on the forward strand.
GCGATCCTGGGTTCTGGCCGTCGGCGGCCCGCGTAGCCCCGACCGATCGCGTCGTAGAGTTCGCCCACGCGCGGACAGTCTGCGCGACCCGGGGTGCGCACGGCAAGGCCTGGCGTGGCGCACCGCGAGCGGTGTCGGTCACCGTTCTCGCAAAGCCAGGTCGGCGGCGGCCTCGATCTTCGCGGCGTCGAACCACGGCGTGCGCGCCATCACGATCCCGTCGCCGCGGACGCACAGACCGACGTGCGGCGCTTCGCCGAGCGCGCGCCACGCGGCGTCGTCCATCGTGTCCACGAGTACCGGCGTGCCCTCGGCCCAGTCCGTCGCGAAACGGCGCGCGAGAACGCAGCGATCGGCGAACGTTCCCGGCTGGCGCACGAGGACGCCGTCGGCCGTGTTCGCGGGCGGGACCCACTCTTCACCGGTGTACGGACACGGATCGCCGCTCGGGTGGGCCTCGATCGTGTAGACGAGCGCGAATGCGACCCGGTCGCCGAATCGACGCCGCATCGCCGCGATGGCGGCCTGCTGCTGGCGCGCGATGTTGCACGTGAGCGAACAGGTCGCGAGCACCAGTGGTCGCCCGGCCGCCAGCACGTCGACGTCGACCGGCCTGCCCTCGACGTCCGTCACGGCGAGCTTCGGCAACCGGTCACCGGGCTGGGCGCCGCGCGATGCGAACCATTCCGCGGCCTCCTGTCGCGTCGGTCGGCGCCCGGCGAACGGCGGTGTCGGTGCGCTCGAGCAGGCGGCGAGGATGTGGATCGACAAGGCGGCGGCGAACGCGGCACCCGGGGAGCGGGCGGTGTTCGTCGATCGGGCGTGGCGGACGCGGTGCACGTTCGGCGAACATACGGCGCGTGCGGTCGGATGACGAAGTGTTCGCCGGTGCGCGTCGATGGCGAGTCGCCGTCGCCGTGGCGCTCCTCGTGGTCGTGTTCACGCGCGTACGCGGATCGATCCCGCTCTGGATCGAACTGCATCGCCTCGCTGCTTCGGCGGGCATGCCCGCCCCGGTCCGCAATCTCGACTCGTCGCTGCTCCTCGTGCTGGCGTCGTTCGCCGCGGCGCGGCTCGCGACCGCGCGCGGTCGAACGCTCGCGGTGCTCGGGCTCACGGGGTCCATCGCCACGGGCGCGACCTTCGGCGTCGTCACCGCGCTGCCGATGCTCGCGCAGGGGATCGTGCTCGCGACGGGTTTCTCGACGGCGCTGCCGACGTGGATCGGCGTCGTCGTGGCGCCGTTCGTCGAAGAGCTGTTCTTCCGAGGTGTGCTCGTCGGCGTGCCCGTTCGCTGCGGCGGCCTCCGCTTCTGGCCGGTTGCCCTCGTGGCCGCGATCGCATTCGGCGCGGTGCACGTGCCGTGGGACGGCAGTGCGGAGCTCGGCCACCTCGGCGTCTTCGCGGCGACGTTCGCGGGCGGCACGTGGTACGCGTGGATCGTGCGGTCGTGGGGATGGAACATGTGGACCACCATCGTGCTGCACGGTGCGATGAACGCCGCGTGGATGGTGACCGGCGCCGCCGACGATGCGGCCGGCGGCCCGTGGGCGAACGTCGGTCGCGCCGGCACGATCGTGGTGGGAACCGTGTGGACGCTGCGGCGCGCGCGAGCGGTCAGCGCGTGAGATCGGCGGCCGTCGCGCGGACCTGCGCCGCGTGGCGCGCTTCGTGGTAGCCGACGAACGCGTGCCATTGCGCGAACGTGAGTTCGCCGAAGAACGGGTGCGGAGCCCGGATCGATTCGGTCGCGCGCCCGTCGGCTGCGAGCAGAGTCGCACGCAGTTCTTCGCGCGAATGCTCCAGCGACGCCCACGACGCGTCGAGGGACGCGCCGGTCGGTCGAACTGCGGGGCCGGCCTGCAGCCGGCGTTCGCGGTCGAGCAGCGCCTTCTCGTCGATCGTCGGCAGCACCGGCGCCGTGTCGCGAGCGGGCGGCAGTGGGCCGCTCGCCTCGGCGTTGCGCAGTCCTCTGCGCAGGAGCGCCACGATCTGTCGCTCCACGATGGCGAGATGTTCGATGATCTCGGCCACGGACCAGCGGCTTTCGCCGGGGCGGCGCGAGCGCAGGGCCTCGGGCACGGCTTCGACCGCGCGTCGCAGTTCGTCGCGTCGTGAATCGAGATGTTGCAGCAGCTCTTCGGTCCTCGGATGCACGGGAATCCTCTGCTCACTTCCGACGCAGCAGGGCCGCGAAGACCGCGAGAGTCGTCGCGACGAAGACGATGTTCACGGCGCGCGCGAAGGGCGGAGCTCCTTCGGGCCAGATCTGGCCCAGCAGAACGACGGCGCCGACGACGAGCAGGACGACGAGGAGGGGGCGGGGCGGCATGGGGCTCTGGTCGAGGAAGATGTACCGCGTGCCGTCGCTGCTTCCGAGTCTTCGCAGCATCAGCGGCCGTCCTGCAGGTCGCGAGCGGTCGCGAACTGCCACATCGCCTCGTAGAAGTTGCGGGCGCCGGTCGACGTGGGTTCGTCGCCGAGCGCGTACGGCGGGTCGCCGGTCCGTGAAGCGATGCCGAACAAGGGTCGCAGCCAGAACGCGAGCTGGCCGCCGACTACGAGCGCCACGGTGATCCACGCGGTCGAGACGGCGATGGCCCGGCGCGACCCGACGACGTGGTCGCGCAGGAGACTCCGCGCCTGGTGCAGCAGGGCGACGGCCCCTGCGACGGCCACGAACGCGGCGTTCGTGGCGACGAAGGCCGGGTACCCGCCGAGGCCGCGGTCGTCGGGCGCGTCCGTCGTGTACGCGACGAACAGTGTCACGGGTGCGAGGCTTGCGAGCAGACCGGCGAGCGCCTCGAACAGGTTCGTCCCTGCTCTCGCCACGTCGGGGAGCCGGGCCAGCCGACAGCCGACGTACGCGGCGAACACGTGCAGCGTCGGCGCGCAGAGGACACTCGTGCCGGCGAACAGGACTCCTGCCTTCCACCAGTGCGCGGGACCGCGGAGACAGCCGAGCGGCAACGACGCGAACAGGGCGCATCCGAGGAGCAGTGCGATCACGGCGGCCGGCGCCGGGCCCGTGGCGATCGTGCTGGCGAGGCGGCGGCGATCGGTCAGCACGAACTCGAACACGCGGCCCGGGCGTCGCGCGACGCCGATCAGCTCCGTCGCCGAGTGGGGAGCCGCCGCCGCGGCCGGAGCGTCGGGGACCGTGGCACCAGGGGGCGGCGCGTCGTCGTCCATGGCCACCGACGTTAACTTGGCATTGCAAAGTAAAGAAGCCCCCCGGGCGATCGTGCCGGCTGCCCGACGGCAGCGAGGTGCACCTTGCCGCGGATTTGCCCCGTGCGAAGATCCCGACCGCGGTTTCGCCCGGCGTCGCGGGCTCCGCATGCTTCTTCCCTTCTGCCCGCCGGCACTGCCGCGGTTCGATCCTCGCCATGAAGCCCCTCGCTCCGTTCGTCGTCCTCGCGCTGCTCGGTGTCGCGCCGGCCCAGGTTCTCACCGGCGACATCGCGATCACCGGCTTCTCGTCGAGCACCTTCGGGGTGCTGAGTTCCGGCTCGCTCACGCCGCAGCCGACGAGCGGCTTCCAGGGCAGCGGCCTCGGGTGGTCGCAGACCGTGCTCTGGGACCGCGCCAACCCGAACGACTTCCTCGTCGGCGGCTTCGGCTTCGTCGGTCGCGCGACGGTGCTCGGTTCGGGGTCGGTCGCCTACTCGCTGATCACGAACAACGTCGGCATCGTGTCGCAGATGAGCTGGCTCGGCAGCGGACTCGTGATCTTCGTCGACTCGGGTCCGAGTCAGGTCCGCATCCTCGACGTCTTCGGCGGGGCCGTGCTCGACGTCACGACCGGTACGCAGCCTTGGGGCGCGGACGCGAGTTCCGGCGCGCTCGATCCCGTGAGCGGCGACTACTTCGTGGGCGGCGCTGGCACGATCCATCGCGTCTCGCTGCAGCCCCTCACGGTGACTCCCGTCGCCTCCGGCCTCGGCGGTATCGTGTCAGGGATCGCGTTCGATCCCGCGACCGGCGAAGTCGTCGCGACCGTACTCACGATCAACCGCTTCGTCCGCGTCGCCGCCGACGGCACCGTGTCGGACATCGTGCCCCAGGGCACGCTGCCCGGCCCCAATGCGCTCGACGTGGCGCCGAGCGGGGACTTCGTGGTCGGCGGCGGCACCGGGCAGGTGCACCGTGTGCCCCGAACCGGCGGTGCGCCAGTCCTGCTCGGCAACTACTCGGGGCCGCTGAACGGCCTCGCCGTCGCGGGCGGTGGCGGGCTCGGCGTGCCCTTCGGCCCGACCTGCAGCGGCGTCGCCGGGCCCGTGGCGTTGACGGCGACCGGACCGTTCCTCGTCGGCTCGACCATGGTGACGACCTCGACCAACCACGCGCCCAATTCGTTCGGCGTGCTGCTGCTGGGGCTGTCGCGCTCGCAGCACGGGTCCGGCGCGGCGCTGCCGATCCTGCTGGACCCGCTGTTCGGCACGTCGGGCTGCTGGCTGAACGTGAGCGACGACATCCTGATCGGCGGTATCGGCGGCGGCGCCGATCCGAGCCAGCTCGTCATCTCGCTGACGCTCGGCCCCGCTGTGGCCGGCCTCGAGTTCTACGGCCAGCACGTGACCTTCGAAGCGGTCGCCGGCGGACTCTCCTGGTCGAACGGGCTGCTCGTTCGCGTGCCGTGACCCTCGCCGTCCAGGCTGAACGACACGAAGGGCGCTCAGCCGCGCAGGTCGCGGTAGTAGTAGGTCGTGCCGCAAGGGCGGCCGTCCGGGAAGACCGCGTAGTCGGGAATGTCGCCGACGCGGATCCAGCCGAGTCGCTCGTAGAGACGCGCCGCGTCGCCGCCGGTGACCGCGTCGAGCACGAGCATCGTCTTGCCGAGTTCGCGGGCGGTGTTCTCCGCCGCACGCACGAGAGCGGCCCCGAGTCCGCTGCGTCGCGCGCGGCGGTGCACTTGCATCTTCACGAGATCGGCGCGATGCGGCTGGTTGTCGGGCATTGCGACGACGAGGTGCACCGTGCCGCACACACCCTCGGCGTCCTCGGCGACGAGCAGCGCACGCTCGCCCGTCTCGACCTCCGCCGCGACGCGTCGCCAGAACGATCGCGCGCGTTCGCGGGTCAGCGGGAGGACGAAGCCGATCGACGCGCCGCCTTCGACGCAGTCGACGAGAACGTCGACGAGGCCTTCGAGCGTGCGTGCGTCGATGCGGTCCGTACGGCGGATCTCGATCCCTCTCGGCGGGGCGGGGTCGTGCATCGGGAGAGTAGAGGACGGGACGGCGTCGCCGTCCAGCGAACGCGATGTGGGGCGGAGCGGCGACCTTGAACCGGGCCGGCTTCGAGATCGGGCTCGTCGTCGCGGCCATCGTGTTGCACTTCGTGCTGACGCGCGTCGTCGGCATCCGTGGACTCGACATCGTCCCGATCACGCTCGGCGTGCTCGCCTACGCGCTGGTCGTCGGGCGTGATCCGGCGGCGCGGGCCGGCTGGGGCACCCGGCGGGAAGGCTTCGCGGCGTGCCTGCACGATGCGGTGCCGTTGTTCGTCGTCGGAGCGGGAACGTGCGCTGCGATCGGCGCCGTTCGCGGCTTCCTCGTCGTCGATGCATCGCTGCTGCTCACCGTCGTGCTGTATCCCGCGTGGGGGATCGCGCAGCAGTTCCTCGTGCTCGGGCTGTTCGCGCACGGCCTGGACCGGATCGGTCTGTCGCGCGCGATCGTGCTCGCGGTCGCCGGCGCCGGGTTCGCCGCGGTGCACGTTCCCAATTGGTCGCTCGTCGCCGCGACCGCGGTGCTCGGCCCGTGGTGCGCCGTGCTGTTCTTCCGGCACCGCAACCTCTGGCCGCTCGGCGTCGCCCACGGCGTGCTCGGCGCGCTCTTCTATCGCTGGGCGCTCGGTGTCGACGTCTGTGCCGTGTTGTTCACGCCGCGCTGATCGGCCACGGCGGCCGCGTCGCGGATCACACGGAGGTAGGCGCGCCACGGACCGACGGGGCCGCGGAGAGTGTTCGCCATCGTGCGCGCGATCTGCACGACGTGGTCGAAGTCGTGGGCGACCCAGGTCGCGAGGTGCTGGCCGAGGGTCACCGCGCCGAACTCGGGATGGCGACCGCGCCGGTCGAGGTCGGCGGCGGAGAGGCGCAGCGCCGACAGCGCATCGAGGCTCGCCGCGCGGCACGCCGCGAACTCGTCGAGCAGATGCGCCACGCTCCGCGCGGGCGCTCGCAGCTGCGAGAAACGGTCGAACGGCGCGAACGGAACCGCTTCGCCGTGCTCGAGCAGGTGGCGGACGCGCGGGATCCAGTCGTGCCGCTCGCCCTCGATCAGGTGACCCAGCACGACGAGCGGACTCCACGTTCCGTCGCCTTCGTCGCACTCGAGCAGGGTCGACGGCATCGTGCGCAGCCACGCGTCGAGCATCGGCGGGGTGCGGCGCAGGGTGGCCGGGCCGAGATCGAGGTCGAAGGCCGCTGTCGACGAGGTCGTCATGGGTTCTCCCGGCAGGCGATCTCGAACACACGCTGCACCGCGGCGATCGGCTTGCCGCGCTCGATGACGCGCCGAGCGGTACGGTCGCGCATCCAGTCCTTCGCCGGCCGCGGCGGCGGGAACGGGATCGCGGGGAAACGCGCGAACGCTTCGCGCTGCGTCGCGCCGCGCTGCACCAGTTCGATCTGCGCCATCTGCAGATCGAACGTCAGGCCGGGGTCGATCGCGTTCGACGTGCCGTCGGGATAGTGGATGCGCGCACCGGCGCCGGTCGCGGCGGTCTCGGGCCCGTACACCCACACGATCTCGCCCTTCTCGGCGAGCCAGCGGATCAGTTCGGCGCAGGCCGGCCGCGCCGCCGCACCGGTCACCACTTCCATCGCGAGCACGTAGCGGCGCCAAGGGTGCACCGACACCGGGGCCGGAGTCATGCTGAACACGACGTCCAGTCCGTCGGGGCGTGCGCCGTCCTCGAACACACCCTGCAGCCAGAGACAGCGGAACCGGCGGCAGCTCTCGGGCCTGGTCTCGTACGCGGCGCAGCCCTTTTCGCACAGGAACTGGCAGGGCTCGCCAGGCGCCTTGCGGAGCTCGTGGACACCCTCGGCCGTGCAGCACGCCTGGCAGGCACCGCACTCGCGATTCGACGGGGACGTGGTCACCGTGCGGATGCTACCGGGCGCGTTCGAGCCGCGCCGAGGCTACGAGCGGACGGAGTGGGCTCCGATCACGTTGCGGAAGCGCTGATGGCTCTCGACGGGAATGTGCGGTGAGAAGCGGATCTTCGCCCCCGGGACGCCCGGTGCGACGTGCAGGTGGCCGGCGTCGATCGCGAAGTCCTTCGCGACGTCCGTGCAGCCGTCGAGCAGGCCGGGAGGTGCGTTGCCGCGAGTCGACGTTGCCGTGCGATCGCGGATACGGATCGCGAGAAGCGGCGGGTTGGCGAGGCGGTGGAGCCAGTAGGCGAGGTGGCGCAGCATGCGGGGCAGCGAGTGCGGGTTGCGTTCACCTCTTGCGCGCGCGGCCGCCGCTCGCGTTCGCCGCAACCGCGGCGCGCACGAGCGCGCGCAGGGCCGCCCCGTCGATGCGATCGCCGCGGCGGATGTCGATGGCGCGCCGCGTGCCGCCGTCGAGACTCGCGTTGAAGAGGCGCTTCGGGTCGGGCAGCGAGGCTCCCTTCGGGAAGGTCAGCTTCACGACGTCCTTGTAGGACTCGCCGGTGCAGAGGATGCCGTTGTGTTCCCACACGGGCGTGCCCCGCCACTTCCACGTCTCCTGCACGGCGGGATCCGCGGTGTGGACGAGGGCCCGCACCTTCGCGAGCGTCTCGCCGCGCCAGTCGTCGAGTTCGGCGATGCGCCCGTCGATCCTGCGTGCCGCGGAATCCGTGCCGTCGGCCGTCGTCGTCGTGTTCGTGCGCGTCGAAGCCCGGGAGGCGGGCTTGCCGGGAGTCTTCCTGGTCCGTGGCATGGCCGACAGCCTACCGGAACGGGCGGGCATGGATGCGAGCGTGTCGGGGACCGATGATGGCGTCGTGTCGACCGACGTCGAACGGGCCCGTCGCCTCGTGCTCGAGCACGGGTGGAACGCGACCGCGTACCAGATCCTGAATCCCGGGATCCGTCTGTGGTTCGCCGCCGGCGAACGCGGCGTCGTCGGCTACGTGCGGCACGGGCGCACCTGCGTCGTCGCCGGAGCCCCCGTGTGCGCCGGCGGAGAACTCGCCGCCGTCGCGGCCGAGTTCGAATACGAGGCGGCTCTGCGCCGGGAGCAGGTCTGCTACTTCGCGGCGGAGTCGCGCCTCGAGGCGGTCGTCCGTGCGCCGCGGCCCTACGCGAAAGTGCGGCTCGGCGCGCAGCCGGTGTGGCGGCCGGAGCGCTTCGTCGCGACGATCGCCGGCCACGCGTCCCTGCGGGCTCAGGTGCATCGCGCCCGCAACAAGGGCATCGAAGTCGCCGAGTGGCCGCACGACCGCGCCGTCGATCCGCGGCTGCGGCAGTGCCTCGCCGACTGGCTCGCCACCCGCGGTCTGCCGGCGCTGCACTTCCTGGTCGAGTCGGAGACGCTCGGTGCGTTGCACGACCGCCGCCTGTTCGTCGCCCAGCGCGATGGTGTGCCCGTGGCATTCCTCGTCGCGACGCCGATCCCCGCGCGTTCGGGCTGGCTCGTGGAGCAGATCGTGCGGGGCAGATCCGCCTGCAACGGAACGAGCGAGCTGCTGCTCGACGCAGCGGCGCGCGCGATGGCTGCGGGCGGGGCGGAGCACATGACCCTGGGGCTCGCCCCGCTGGCGATGCACGGAGCGCTGGCGGGAGGAGCCGAGCCGGCGTGGGTTCGCATGCTGTTCGCCGGGCTGCGCACGTACGGACGGCGCTTCTACGACTTCCGCGGTCTCGAGGCCTTCAAGACCAAGTTCCGCCCCGAAGCATGGGAACCGGTCTTCGCCCTCGCCAGCACGGACCACGTTCGCGCCTCGACGCTGCATGCGATCGCTGGAGTGTTCGCCCGCGGTTCCCCGACGCTGCTCGCGGCCCGTTGTGCGGTGCGCGCGGCGAGCGGGTTCGTGCGCGGCCTGGTGCGCGGGCGGGCGCCGCGAGTAGCGTTCGCCGCCGCGCAGCGCGCCCCATGATGTCCCCCCAGAACCCCGATGGCGTCACCGACGTTGCGAAGGCGATCCAGCTCGCACTGGCGCCGGTGTTCCTGCTCACGGGCGTCGCCGGTCTGCTGAACGTGATGACCGGGCGTCTGTCGCGCATCATCGATCGCGGGCGGGTGCTCACCGAGGAGACGGGCAGTGCGAGGCGCCGCGACGACGTGGAGCGGGAAGTGCAGAGCCTCGAGACCCGGCGGCGCTTCACGAGTGTCGCCATCACGGCGTGCACGACGGCCGCATTGCTCCTGTGCGTCGTCATCGTCGCGATGTTCGTCGAGGTCCTGCTCGGCGCACCGCTTCGGTGGGTGATCGCTGCGCTGTTCTCGGCGGCGACGCTGGTCCTCGTGGTGGGGCTCGCCTACTTCCTGCGCGAAGTACACCTCGCGACGAAGAGCCGCATCCGGCTCTTGCCGCGCGATCCGGGATGAGGGGGCGGCCTGCGCGGCGTGCACCCCGTCGGCCTCGGCGGTCGACGGGGCCACGCCACCGGCTTCCCGCTACTGCGCGAAGGTCGCGCTGACGACTCCGTTGCTGAACAGGAGGCCGCTGGTCTCGCCGTTCACGAGCGGGAACGCCGCGTCGAAGAAGCCGACGCCTTGCGCACCGATCGTGTTGCCCGGCGCGAACAGCGGGGTCGAGAACGTGACCGGCACGACGTTCGTCGGGGTCACGGTGATCGCGGTCCCGATGATGACGTCCAGGGTTCCGACGTACAGGTTGCAGCCCGGCGCGCTGGTGAGGATGCCCGTGAGGTCGATGCCGCCGGGCACCGGCGCGACGCTGAGGACCAGCGTCGACAGGTAGAGCCCGGATCCCGGAGCCGTCTCGGGGATGTTGCCGATCGTGTAGTTCACGGTCGAACTCGGATTGATGATCGGCGCCGGATTCGCGGCGAGCGTCATCGGCGTGAGCGGGACGTCCGGGCTGAGCACGACACCGGACACCAGCTGGAGCGTCTGCGAGACGGGCGTGAGGCCGGCCCCTGCGAGCGTGCAGCCGATGAGCACGTCGGCGGTCGACGTGTTGTTGGAGAACGACAGCCACACCAGCGTCACGTCGCCGGTCGTCATGTCGAGCTGGAACTGGAAGGTGCTGGGGGACAGCGTGGGCGTGCCGCCGCTGAACTCGACGGCATCCCAGGTGAGGAGGACCTTGCCGCCCACTTCTTCCCACTTGATCTTGCCGCTGCCGGTCTCCGCCGGGTTGTGGTTGCACCACGTGTAGAACGCGAGCCGCGTCGCGGTCGCCGTGGCGCTGAGCGTCGCGGTCGACGACGTCGTCTGGTTGCCCGGCGTGCCGGCGGTCAGGATGCCGTTCGGCGACACCGTCCACACGCTCTCGGTGCCGCCCGGAACCGGGATCGGCGCCGACGGCGAGAAGGTCGCGTTCGTGGAGTCCGCGTTGGCGATGATGGTCGCTCCGGGCGTCGGGGCCGTGTAGAGCGACGCCGCGGCGCCGGGCAGCCAGTTGGCGACGTAGCCGTTGGCTGTGAGCGCGAAGTGCAGCGCGTTGCCGTCCAGCGCGAGCTTCGTCGACGGAACGTCGGGGTAGAGCTGGAACAGGTTCGACCGGTCCGCGACGAACGAGTGGCAGCCGGCGCCGACCTTGCGGTTGTACGAGACGTCGGTCGGGATCAGGCTGAGCTGGTAGCTGCTGCCGCCGGCGAGCACCTGTGTGTTCGTGTTCGTCGTGACGTCGTGGATCCAGACGCCCGAGCCGGTCCAGAGGATGTTGCCGTTCTGCAGCTCGAACACGCCCCGGGCGTCGGTCGCGGGGAACGACGAGATGACGGCGCCCGTGGTTGCGTCGAGCTTCGCGACGACGTCAGAGGTGAAGACCGCCGCCCAGACGTTGCCGTCGGATGCCTGCGAGATCTGCTGCAGGAAGTCGAGGGTCGAGTTGTTGAACGTTCCGACCGAGACGCCGCCCAGCGTGTAGCGGTGCACGTCGTCGGTCGTCGCCGTCCCGAGTCCCGTCGACACGAGCATGTCGCCCTGCCACGGGAGCACGCACCACGGGGAGACCGTGTTCGAGAGAGGGAGCGTGCCCAGGTAGTTGCCCGCCGTGTCGAGCATCACCAGGGAGTCCGCGGTCGCGCCGTTGTTGGCACCGTCGTTCGTGACGTAGACGACGCCGCTGATCAGCGTCATGTTGCGGATGTTGTCGAGACCGCCGCCCGGCAGAGTCGGGCCGATCACGCCGACGATGTTGCCGCTGTGGTCGTAGCGGACGACCCGGTCACCGGTCTGCTCACTGACCCAGATCTCGGTGCCGACCGCGATCGCGGAGGTCTGCACGGTGTCCTGCACCGGGAAGACGTTGGTCGAGATGAGGCTGCCGTCGACGGGGCTGAAGCCGACGATCGTGTCGGTCGTGGTGTTCGTCGTGACGACCATCTGCGCGGTCGCGGTGCTCGCGAACGCGAGCAGTGCGGCGACACCGGGAAGGGAGAGGAACTGGTGCTTCATGATCGGGTCAGTGGGTGCAGGGCTCGGCGCGTGCGCCGGTTTCGGGATCCACCGGGGGGTCTGGTGGGGTACCTGAGGCGCCGCGGCCGCCGAGGCAGGTCGTCCCTTGCTCGCCGCAGATTTTTTCCGGGACCGGCGGGCTGGTTTCCGCTCGGCCGACCTTGAAGCATCGCGCGCGGCAGGGAGCGAATGGGGGGAGGCCGCGCGCGCACGGGGGCTCCCGGCTCCTCGCCTTCGCGGCGCCCCAGGACGCGCGATCGCGAGCCGTTCTCGCCCTGATTCCGGAGAATCGTGTCGGTCGTCGGCGGCCGATCGCGTCCTTTTGCGGACCATGAAGACCCTCGCAAGCTCGGTCCTGTTCCTCACGGCGTGCGCAGGCGGTCCAGATCCTGCACCGCGTGCAGACGCCCTCGGGGGCGTGCACTTCGCGCTCACGACGAAGTCGGCGGCGGCGCAAGAGGCGTTCGACCAGGGCCTCGCGTGGTGCTACGGCTTCCACCACGACGAAGCGCAGCGGTGCTTTCGCGAGTCGGCAGCCGCCGACCCGCAGTGCGCGATGGCGCAGTGGGGCCTCGCGTACGCGGCCGGTCCGCACATCAACAACATGTCGATGACGGCGGAGGCCGCGCAGCTGGCGCACGAATCCGCCGAGCGGGCGGCGGCGCTGGCGGCGGCTGCTTCGCCCCGCGAACGGGCGCTCGTCGCGGCGATCGGTGCGCGTTATGCGTGGCCGGCGCCCGACGACCGCAAGGAGCTCGATGCCGCGTACGCGAACGCGATGCGCGGCGTCTACCGCGAGTACGGCGACGATCCGCACATGGCGGCGCTGTTCGCGGAGGCGCTGATGGACCTGCGCCCGTGGGACCTTTGGCGGAAAGACGGGTCGCCGCAGCCGGAGACAGCCGAGGTGCTGGCCGTGCTCGAGAAGGGGCTGGCTGCGCACCCGGGTCATCCGCAGCTCTGCCATCTCTACATCCACGCCGTCGAGGCGTCGCCGCGGCCCGAACGCGCGGTCGACGAGGCGGATCGGCTGCGTGCACTGGCGCCCGCTGCCGGTCACCTCGTGCACATGCCGGCGCACGTCTACGTGCGGGTCGGGCGTTACGAGGAGGCCGCGGAAGCGAACCGCCGCGGCATCGCGAACGACCTGCGCATCGTCGCGCGCACCGGGCGCAACGGCTTCTACGAGATCTATCGCGCGCACAACTACCACTTCCTCGCGTACTCGGCGATGTTCGCTGGACGCGCCGACGAGGCGGTGGCTGCGTCGCGTGAACTCGTGCGCGAACTGCCGGCGGCCGTCGTGCAGGAGATGGCGCCGATGCTCGAGGGGTTCCTGGGAGTGCCGTACGAGGTCCTCGTCCGCTTCGGCCGTTGGGACGAGATGCTGGCCGAGCCGGAGCCTCCTGCGTGGCAGAAGAGCGCCCGTGCGCTGTGGCACTGCGGTCGGGGCGTCGCGTTCGCCGCGAAGAACGACGTCGCCGCCGCGAAGCGTGAGCGCGACCTGTACCGCGCAGCGGTCGCGGCGGTTCCGGAGGACTGGACGTACGGCAACAACCCGACGCGCGCCGTGCTCGCGGTCGGCGACGCGTTCCTCGACGGGGAGGTCGAGTTCCGCGCGGGCGATCACGAGGCGGCGTTCGCCGCGTTGCGCAAGGCGGTGCAGTGCAACGACGACCTGCGCTACGACGAGCCGTGGGGTTGGATGATGCCGCCGCGCCATGCGCTCGGCGCGCTGCTCCTCGAAGCCGGCCGCCACGAACAGGCCGAGGCCGTGTATCGCGAGGATCTGCAGCACAACCCGGAGAACGGCTGGTCGCTGCACGGTCTCGCCGAGTGCCTTCGTGCCCGCAGTCGGAACGCCGAAGCCGCCGCCGTCGAAGCGCGGCTCGGGAAGGCGTGGGCGAGCGCCACGATCGAGATCACGAGCTCCTGCTACTGCCGCCGCCGCGGATGAGTTCGGGGTCCTGACCTTGTCGGACACGCAGCGGGCGGTCGACGCCGTGGTGGCGTCGCTTCGCCTGGATGCGGATGATGTGCGCCCCGCGGAAACGGCGTGAATCGCGCCGGCGTGATCCCATGACGAAGTTCCTGTCGACGGCGAACCTGCGATCGCCATCCCCGAAGCGGCTCGCCTTCGGTGAAGGAGCGATCCGCCGCACCACCGCTACCTAGTCGTGGCCCAGCGTCGCACGGTCCTGGTGTTCGGTGACGAGTCCGCAGCAGGTACCCGGTCTCTCGCCGAACTGACGGCGATCGAGCCGAACCTCGCCTCGGAGCAGGACGACTGCCTCATCTGGAACCCGAATGCACCCGCGTGGCAGAACCTGCGACCTGGCGTGAACACGGATCCGTCGTCCGTCGCGCCGTCGGACCGGTGGGGACCGGAGGTGCGCCTTCGCGAGTCGATCCGCGCCCAGGTTCCCGGCGGCCGGCTCTTCGTCGTCAAGCACGCGAAGGACTCGACGCTGGCCCACACCGGGTCGAAGCCCTCGTGGAGTCCTCACATCGCCGGAAGCTGCTTCGCGGAGCTCGTGACGGCGATCACGAACGCGGCGGCCGCGGCGGCCGCGGCCGGCGACTCGCTCCGGATCGAGGCGTTCTTCGTGTCGTTGTTCACCGACGACTTCAAGCTCGCGGAAGCGTACCTGGCCTACGGAGCGAACTTCGAGACCCTCATCTCGGCACTGCGCCGCGTCGTTCCGACGATCCCGCATTGCGCGCTTGGATCGCTGAATCCCTCCTTCTCGGCGATTCCTGCGGTCGTCGTGGAGCCTGCGTACAAGACGCGGATCGCGCAGGACGTCCAGTGGAAGCTGACCCTCGGCAGGGGCGCCCTGACCCGCCTGAGCCAGGACCTGTTTCAAGACATACGCATCCTGCGCAGCTCCGCGTTCGCAGCGGCGAAGGACAACCGGACCTTCGACGCGGCCGCGATGGTCGCGATCGGAGATGCGTTCGGACCGACGGTCTTCGAGACACCTCCGTCGTGGAACGGCGCCGCGGAGGCCGATCTGGCGATCCTCATGGGGGACTCGATCTGCGAAGGAACGGGGTTCAACTCGCAGCTGCCGGAGCCCCTGCGGAACGCGCTGGCCGGTGTGAACATCTGGAACGACAAGGTCGGCGGCATCCAGACCCTTCAGGCAGGCGTGAACAACCAGACCACGCTGGACCCCGGTGGGGGTCTCCACGGAATCGAGATCCGGCTCGGTGACCTGCTGCGGGGTTCCTTCCCGTCCGTGTGGTTGCTGAAGACCGCGGCTCCCGGCAGCACGTCGGAACTCTGGCACCCCAACACCGATCGATTCTTCTGGCACGCCATGGTCGTCCCGTGGCTCCGCAACATGCTCGACCAGATGCGATCGGCGCGGAAGAAGCCGCGCCTTCGACTGGTGAGTGTCTGCCTCGGCACCAACGACGTGTTGAAC
This sequence comes from Planctomycetota bacterium, assembly GCA_016794565.1. Classification (GTDB taxonomy): domain Bacteria; phylum Planctomycetota; class UBA1135; order UBA1135; family UBA2386; genus JAEUHQ01. Next base: position 24,467 of record JAEUHQ010000215.1, read on the forward strand.
GGGAGGGTCGATTTCGCAGAGTTGAGGTCCTGTCTGCGCCAGATCCCGGAGCGCCTGCGCGTGCTGTTCGCCGAGCAGGGCCTCTCGTCGGAGGAGTGCCGATTCGTGTTTGCTCTGCCCGCGGCGACCATTTCGCCAGCTGCGCCTCGCGTGATGGCTGCGCGCCAGGCGATCGCCGAAGTGATCGCGGCGCTCGCGAACGCGACGTCCGTCGACCTGAACGGCATCCCGACGCTCGAGAACATCCACCCCAATACCGAAGGGACGGCGGCTTACGCTCGCCTCGTCTTCAAGGCGCTCGCCGATCACTCCGGCGGGGTGCCCGGCGGTCCGGCTCCGGTGCACCCGTGACGGGGCGCACGCCACCGGCGGCCGGGCTGCCGGGGCATGTCCTCGACCAGTAGTGGGCGAACGGTCCCCGTCGGTCCGGCGCGCACCGTTTCCACGCGCGGGCATGATGTGCGGCGCGGTCCGGTGCCAGAAATCGGGACACGGATTCGCCAACGAACGAAACCCGGCACACAGGCAACGCTTGGACGAACACGAGACGACGGCGCGGCTGCTCTACCAGGGTGTGCTCCGACGCGAGGGGGCCGGCGCCGAGGTGAGACGGGTCGCCGACCAACTCGCCACGGGCATGTCCCCCGGTGCAGTGCTGGCCTCGATGATCATCAGCCCCGAGTTCTCCGGAGCGAGGCTCGCCCCGGTCTACGACTGGGAGCGCGACTCCGACCTCGCGAGGTTCCGCACCCCCGCCACGGACGATTTCGTGCGTCGAGTCCGCATGCATCGCCCGCTGTCGCGCGACAGGTTCGAGGCGGCGTGGCGCGAGCGCTTCGATGTCGAACTGGAAGCGGGGGAGGCCGGCAACCGCGCCTACGGGGCGGAGCACAAGGAGCGGTTCTGGGAGACCGTGAACGTCATCGCGACGATGCGTGGTGATCGGCCCGCAGGGTGGCGAATGCTCGATTTCGGCCTGTCTGTACTGACCGCGATGTACCGCCGCGTGCTGCCGGATCTGGACTTCGTGACTTCGGATCGTCCCGTGGCGCCGAGTCTGGTCGAGTACTTCACCGCTGCGAGCCGCGCGGCGGGTGCTCGTGCGCACTTCACGAACGACCTCACGGATCCTTCCTCCCTCACCCCGGAACGGGCCGCGGCGATGGGAGTCTTCGACTTGGTGCTGTTCACGGAGGTGCTCGAGCACCTCACGGTCGATCCCATCGCCCTGTTCCGAAACGTGCTTCTGCTCCTGAAGCCTGGCGGTCAGATCTACCTCACGACGCCCAACTTCTTCTCGTACCACAACCTGGCCAAGATCGAGCGACGTATCCACCCGCAGGCGGTGTTCCCCGTGGGCGGCAACGCCGACACCCACTTCCACCACCGCGAGCCGAGCATGCGCGAGGTGCTCCAGTTCCTGTCGGCGGCGGGATTCGAGATCACGGGGTTCTGGTTCTCGGACTGCTGGGACGACGCGACGGTCCGCGCTCGCATCGGGCCGCGCATCGACGAGTACTCGAATCTCGCCGTCACGGCGAAGCGCCCCGAACACTCTTGATCGGCGCACGACCGTTCTCCCAGTGTTCTTCCAGGGCGTCGATCGGTCGCGGAGGTAGTGCCCGCCGCATCCCCGAGGGATGCGTGTGCCAGCAATGCCCCGTGCCTCCCGGGCTCACCACACGCTCTCGCGCGTGCGTGCGGTGGGTGGCGGCACGCTGGGCATGCTGGGCGGGAATCGCTGCTTGCGAAGCTGCCTCCGGCAGCTGAGCAATGCCCGATGCCTCACGCTCCCCGACGCTGCCGCGCGTGCGTGCGGTGGGTGGCGGCACGCTGGGCATGCTCGGGCGGGAATCGCTGCTTGCGAAGCTGCCTCCGGCAGCTGAGCAATGCCCGATGCCTCCCGGGCTCACCACACGCTGCCGCGCGAAGCGCGGCGCGTGTGGTACGCCCGGGAGGAATCGAACCTCCAACCTCCAGATCCGTAGTCTGATCAAGGCACCAGACGGAAACCGTCAACGCCGGCCTCCAATCGGGTGATTGCCGGCCAAACTCGACGACCCACCGAACGCGCGAAAGCGGCCAGAATGCACCGTCGAAACCGTTCGGGAGGACAACCGGGAGTACAACCGAAAGTCTGGTGTGCGCGGGCAACGAGTCGGTCGCGGTGGATCTCGTCACGCGATCCGCCTTCCGGCCGAGGGACTCATCGCCGCGGAGGTTCGGGGAGCACCTCATGGCTGCATCATCGACGCCACGTGATCAGGAGAGATGTCCCGTCGTCGTTGAGGAGTGGCATCCGCCCCACTCGGCAGGCTCCCCGCAATTCCCCGCCGAGTTGGAGTTCGGCAACGTCCCTCGTGTCTGCGGCATACTCGGCAGCGGCGTCACTGTCGAACGGCTTGACGTGGAACTCGACGATCCATTCTGTGGCACTACGCCTGCGAACCACCGTCTTCGGACCGCATAGATCG
>JAEUHQ010000004.1 GCA_016794565.1 Planctomycetota bacterium
GCAGCGCCGATCGTTCTCCGCACCGACGAGCGCGGGTGCTGGGCGACCGACGAACTGCCGCTCGGCAGGCACCTGCTGGTCGCGCAGGCGCCTGGGCACGCGCCGACTCCGACCCCTCTCGTGGTCGACGGCAGCAGTCAGTTCTGCGATTTGACGCTCGCGCGGGGCGGCGTGCTGGTCGGCAGAGTCGTCGATGGCGACGGCTCGGGAGTCGATGCGACCGTGGCCGTGCGGCCGCGATGGGCCGGAGCGGGACCGATCTGGGTGGAGGCGTTGCGACCGTTGTTCCATCGCTGTGTGGGGACCGGTCGAACCGACGCCCACGGTGGGTATCGGTGCGAACACGTACCCACCGGCGAACTGACGGTCGAAGTGTCGCCGCACGTGCGGCGGCAGAATGCACCCGCGGCGCGCGAACTGCAGATGGCAGAGAACGGCGAACAGCGCGCGGACTTCTGCTTGCGCCCTGCACGTAGGATCGAGGGACGCGTGCTCGATCAGCACGATCAGCCGATCGTGGGCTGGCTGGTGCAGGCGTGGCCGATCGGTGGCGGCAGCATCGCCCAGGCGACCAGCGACGAGCGTGGGGCCTTCCTTCTCGATGGTCTCGATGCCGACCAGTTCGCGGTCGAAGCACGGCCGGCTGCCTTGTCGGGTTCTGTGCCGTGGGTCGGTGCCAAGGGTGTTCGACCTGGCGATGGCGAACTCGTGCTTCGCGCCGCCACGCGCGAAGAAGACGGCGCCTGGCTTGCAGGCGTGCTGCTCGACGCGGAGGGTCGGCGACCGCGACACGCGGCGAGCGCATGGTTGATCCCGGTGGGGGAACGGCAGGGCTGGCACGTCGATCTCGCGCTCGACGAGGCCGGCGCGTTCCGGCTCGGGCCGCTGCCCGCGGGCAGCTACCGGATCGGAGCTCGGGTGCAGGAGGAGGCCGCGATCCACCTCGGCACGCACGACATGGCACCGCGCCAGCAACTCGACCTCGGCACCACGAGGTTGCCCGCGCACGGCGAACTGGCGGTGCGGTTCACGACGCCCGCCGGCACGGATGTCGAGCCGGTCGAGGCACTCGTGCACGATCGCGCCGGCAACAGCGGCGTACTGACGCGGGGCCCCGACGGTGTGTTGCGCGCCCGCGATCTGCCTGCCGGCACCTACACGCTGTCGGCGTGGGGCGAGGACTTCGTGTTCGCCGACGCGCCCGTCGTCGTCGCCGCTGGACGGGCCACGGCGAGCGAGGTCCGTGTCGAGCCGACGCCGAGCGTGCGCTTCGATCTCCTGCGCCCCGCGTCCGCGGCGCCCGGCGAACGTTGGCGAGGGGCAGTGGTGCTGCGCGTGTTCGATGCCGACGACCGCGAGGTCGCCGCCCGGCGCTGGACGCTCGATCTGCTGGATCGCCACACGTGGCGATGCGGTTTGCGCGCGGGCTCCCATCGCTACGAGGCGACGCTCCCCGCATCGAACGACACGGTGCACGGGACGTTCGTCGTCGATCGCGCGGACTCCGCTCCGGTCGTCGAGATCCGGCTGCCCGATCCGGCGTCCTCCAAGTGACGTCGCGCCCCGCACTCACCCGACAATCTTCACACGGTCCACGCGGGGGCTGCGGAAGCGGTTCGTAGGTTCCGTCGCGTTGGTCGACGAGTCGCCGGAGCCTGCAGTCGCGTCCACGACCCGGAACGGGCGCGGGATCGCCATCGCCACCGGGCGCCCATCGCTGCTGCAGCGCCTGCTGCTCCAGGAGGACCTGAACTTCCTGCTCACCAACCGCATCCCGCGCCGCCTCGCGACGCGCCTCATGGGCTGGTTCAGCCGGATCGAGAGTCCGCGCCTGACACGCATGTCGATCGCGGCGTGGCGGTTGTTCGCGCGCGACCTCGATCTCGCCGAGGCGAAGCACCAGCGGTTCGCCAGCTTGCAGGAGTGCTTCGTGCGCGAGCTCCGGCCCGGCGCGCGCGTCGTCGCTTCCGACCCGGCGGTGGTCACGAGCCCGTGCGACGCCGAAGTCGGCGCGGTCGGTCCGGTGCGCGCCGGCGAAGCGATCCAGGCCAAGGGTTTCCCGTACACGCTGCTCGATCTCCTTCGCGACCAGCGTCTCGTCGAGAAGCACCGCAACGGCCGGTTCGTGACCCTGCGCCTGCGCTCGAGCATGTACCACCGGTTCCACGCACCGGAGGACTGCCGGGTTCGCGCGGTGAACTACGTCGCCGGCGACACGTGGAACGTGAACCCGATCGCGCTGCGTCGCGTCGAGCGCCTGTTCTGCAAGAACGAGCGGGCCGTGATCGATCTCGAGCTGCGCGATCCGGCCGAAGCGATCACGCTCGTGCCGGTCGCGGCCATCCTGGTCGCGAGCATCCGCCTGCACTGCCTGCCCGGCGAACTCGACCTGCGCAACCGCGGCAGCAACCACATCGTGTGCGACGCGACGTACCGACGCGGCGACGAGATGGGGTGGTTCCAGCACGGCTCGACGATCGTGCTGTTCGCGAACGGAGCCTTCGAACTCGCCGACGGGATCACGACCGGGACGACGCTGCGCATGGGCCAGCCTCTGCTCCGCCGCCGACGCATCGACCACTCCACCGGCACGAAACGACCATGACCGACATGTCGACGATCGATTCCCCGACCTTCCGCGACGAACTGCGCGAGCAGCGCTGGGACGACCATCGCTACTACCACCAGAGCCGCGTCAACCAGTCGCTGCACCTGATCTCCGCGCTGACGTTCCTCTGCTGCTACGTCGTGGTCTTCTTCGACCCGGCCACGGCAGCCGTGCTCGCATGGCTCGTCGCGATGGTGACGCGGCAGAGCGGGCACTTTCTCTTCGAGCCGAAGGGATACGACCGCGTGAACCGCGCCACGCACGAGCACAAGGAGGCGATCAAGGTCGGCTACAACCTGCGGCGCAAGGTCGTGCTCCACGTCGCGTGGCTCGCGTCGCCGCTGCTCCTCCTGTGGAGCCCGGATCTCTTCGGTACGTCGTACCCGGCGCGGACGTTCGCGGATTGCGTGCACCACACGGGCATCCTGTGGCTCGCGGTCGCCGTCCTCGGTCTGCTCGGCCGCGCGATCTACCTTTCGACGACACGGCGTTGGCGGACCGGTGTCGTCTGGGTCACCAAGATCCTGACCGATCCCTTCCACGACGTGCTGCTCTACTGGCGCGCGCCGGCGGCGCTCATGAGGGGCGAGTGGATCGACCCGATGCACGACGTAGTGCCGCCCGCAGGGTCTCGCGCAGCACACGGCGCCTGATCGATTTCACGGTCGTCCCTGGCGCGGTCCACCACCAGCCGTCGGCGCGCATCGCTTCCGCGGCCGCGACGAACGCGTCGGCGAAGCCCTCGAAGTCCGCGTCGGTCCAGGCGTGGCTGAACACGAAGCGACCCGTGCCGATCCAGCTCATCGCGACCCCCGCGTCGCGCAGGTAGAACTGGAGCATCCAGTGGTAGCGGCCGGGCACGGTGAACAGCACCGACCACACCGACGTGAAGTTGGTGACGCGCACCGGCACGGCGGCGCGTTCGAGCCGCTCGTTCAGGTGGTTCTTGCGGCCGTCCCAGAGCGCGTCGAGGCCGACGTAGGAAGCGCGGACCTCCGGTCGGTCCAGGTGCACGAGGAACTCGTGCATGGCGCCGAGCACGTAGGGATGGGAATTGAACGTGCCGCGCGCGAAGCAGATGTCGGCCGGCGCGTCGTCGCGGAAGCGGCGCATCAGATCGGCCCGGCCGCACAGCACGCCGATCGGCAGGCCGCCGCCCAGCGTCTTGCCCCACGTCACGAGGTCGGCCTGTACGCCGAAGTACTCCTGGGCGCCGCCCGGGGCGAGCCGGAAGCCGAGGAACACTTCGTCGAAGATCAGGACGATGCCACGCTCCGTGCACACGTCGCGCAGCGTCCGCAGCCACGCGGTGTAGGCGGCCCGGTCGTAGCGCACGCTGCGCGTGCCGTCGACGAGCATCGAATCGGTCGGGGCGTTGCCGTTCGGGTGCATCGCCTGCACCGGGTTCACGAGCACGCACGCGATGTCGCGGCGCGTGCGCAGGACCCGCAGCGTCGTCTCGCTCATGTCGGCGAGCGTGTAGACCTCGCGCGCGGGTCGCGGATTGCCGGCGCCGGCCTGCACGCCGTCCCACCAGCCGTGGTACGCGCCGCAGAACCGCGCGACGTGCGAGCGCCCGGTGTGGTAGCGCGCGAGCCGCACGGCCTGCATCACGGCTTCGGTTCCGGACATGTGGAAGGACACTTCGTCCTTCTGCGCGAGCGCGAGCAGGCGGCGCACGACGTCGGTGATGACCGGGTGGTACGAGCCGAGCACCGGTCCCAGCTCCTGCACGAGTTCGCCGCCGCGCGCGATGCACCGCTTGTAGAAGTCGTTGCCGAACAGGTTGACCCCGTACGAGCCGCCGACGTCGTACGACCAGTTGCCGTCGAGATCGCGCACACGCACTCCATCGGACGCGTCGAGCAGGCAGCCCGGTTCGAGCTGCTCGAGCACCTTCTCACGGAACTGGAACGGCACGCGGTACGCGGCGGTGAACGCGACGTCCGAGATCGTCGACGACAGGTCGCGGCTCGCGGCGATCGTGCGACCCTTCTTCAGCCGGATGCGTTCGGCCAGGCGCGCGAAGCCGTCGCGGCGCTGCCGTTCGACGTCGTCCGTCGCGCCGTCGGCGCGGAACCAGGCCTCGTCGTCGTACGCGTAGTACCGGATCCACCCGGCGAGCCTCCGTGCCATGCGCGGATGGCCGCGCAGCGAGGGGTGCTTGGCGCGCGACAGCAGCAGCCGGTCGTGCAGTCGTGCCGGCAGGTTCACCGTGTGCAGCAGCGCGAGGAGCCCGCGTACGATGGCGTTCGGCGTCCGCGGCGCGTCGGTCGACGCCGCGTTCTCGATCGCCGCCGCGACGTCACTCATCGACGTCGCCGGCCAGGGCCGCCTCCTGGGCCGCGTGTTCTTCCGTCGTGTGCGACACGAGGATCTCGGGCTCCGCGTCCTCCGCTGCCGCATCGTCCTTCGCCCGCTTCTTGTGGCCCTTGGCGCGCTGCCGGAACGTCTCGCTGTCGAGGATCGCGGAGAACGGTTCGCTCATCCGGTTGCGTTCGACGAACGCGCGCGCCGCAGTACCCATTCGTGTGCGCAGATCGGCGTCCAGCAGCGACGTCATCGCGGCGAGCAGGCCGCGCACGTCCCGCCCCGAGACGCGGAAGCCGGTCACTCCGTCGATCATCAGCTCCTGCGGACCGCCCATGTCGCTGACGACGACCGGCAGTCCGCTGGCCTGGGCCTCGAGCGGCGCGTTGCCCCACGTGTCCGTCGTGCTCGGGAACAGCTTGGCGTCGCACGAAGCGAGCGCGGACGACAGTTCTTCCCCTTGCAGGAACCCCGTGAACGTCACCGGCAGGCCCGCGAGCAGGTGTTTCAGTTCGGCGCGGAACGGGCCGTCGCCGACCAGGAACAGGTGCACGCCGGCGTGCCGTTCGCTGAGCTGGCGGAACGCGGCGGCCAGCGTCGCGAGGTTCTTCTCGATGCCGAGGCGTCCGACGTAGACGAACTTCACGAGCGCTGCTTCGTTCGTGACGCCGAACCGCCGCCAGAAGCCCTCCACCCGCTTCTCCGGCCGGAATCTCTCGGTGTCGACCCAGCGGTCGAGCACGAGCAGCTTGCGTTTGCGCAGGCCTCGTGTGTGCAGCAGGCTGGCGATGAACCGCGACGGCACGACGACCTCGTCCACCGAATGGTAGAAGAGGATCATGTACTTCCACGCGATCGCCTCGAGGCTGATGTCGCGCGTGTAGTTCTCGACGTACTCCGGGAAGCTCGTGTGGTAGGTCGAGGCCGTCTCGATCTGGAGGATCTTGGCCGCGAGCAGGCCGGCGATGCCGATCGAGCCGGGCGTGCTGATCTGCATCTTGGTGAAGCCCGATTCCTGCAGGAACTTCAGGAGCTCGAGGAACGGCGGGAAGCGGATCTGGAGACCGTCGTACTGCGGGAAGTCGAGGTTGACGATCGACTCGAGGATCACGAGCTGGCCGCTCTCGACCAGCTGGGCCACTTCGGGGTCCGCGAGATGGGTGGCGCGTTCGTCGCGACCGAGGCAGGTGACGACGGTGAAGTCGATGCCGCGGCGGCGGGCCTCCGCCATCATGCGACGGACCGTCCGGGCGACGCCGTTCACTTCGAAGAACGTGTCCGTCACGAGCACCGTCTTCGGCGGTTCTTCGATCGCGAACGCCTTGCGCACGTCGCGCACGATCTGCCGGTCGGAGCTCTGATGGAAGTACGAGAGCACGTAGGGCAGCGACACGAAGACGTTCGACGCCACGAGTGCGACCACTTCCTTGACGACGCACACGAGGTCCAGCGACCGGGCGCCCGCGATCCGTCCGACGTAGTGAACGAAGATCCGGTTCACGAGGCGGCTGATGATCCAGAAGATGCGGTCGTCGGTCCTCGCCGCGGCCGCTAGCCCGCGCTTGAACTCGGGCTCGCACATCATCGCCTGTGCTTCGCGGACCAGCATCCGTTCGAACGTCTGCGCGTACCGAGGCCGTCTGCGCGCGGCGACGAAGCGTTGGCCGAGCCGGCCGAGGATCGCGCGGCTCCCGAGAGCGAGCTTCTTGTGCCAGGCGACCCGGTCGGGGTCGAACGCCATCTGCAACAACGCGCCGACCGGGCCACCGACGCCGACGGATCGGGCGCCGCCGTCGGGGCGCCGCGAGCTGCCGTCGTAGATCAGCTTCAGCATCGCGTGGGCGAGCGTCACCGGGCCGCCGTGCGCGCCGCCGGCCGTGGTCTCGCGCCGGCGGATCGAATCCACCAGGTCGTTCGGCGTCGGGTGCTTGCCGGCGGGCGCCAGGAACTCGGTCCAGGTCTGCCCGGGGTTGATGCCCGAGTGATCGTCGGATCCGCCGAGCATCGCCTTGCGCCAGGGTACTTCGCCCTTCGGAGCGATGCCGTGCTTGTCCGAGAGCCGTTCGATCGTCTCCCGATCGAGCGACTCGATGAGCCGGATCGTGAGGCCGTTCAGCGATCGTGTTCGCGTGCCGTTCCGGACCTCGAACGCAGACAACAGCACGAGCAGCTTCTCGATGTGCTCGACGCGCAGCGACCCTTCGCGCCCGTACGGGCGGTTCTGCGTGCTCATGAGCGGGTGCGTCATGAAGTACGCGAGTCGATTGCGCGCCGGGTTCTTCGACTCGTCCGCGATCTGGCGATCGACGTAGTCGACCATCTCGTAGACGTTGCCCCGCAGGCGGTTGACCTCCGCGAACTGGGCTTCCGTCATGTTCGCGACGGTTATGTGCACGTTGCACCCGTCCTCGGGGAACGTCGTCGTCATCTCCGAGCTGATGAACACGTCGGGCGTGCCCTTGTCGAGCAGCAGCTTCACGCCGTCGATCGAGTTGTGATCGGTCAGCGTCACCAGCGACATCCCCTGCGCCTTCAGTTCGCGCCAGAGGCGGAACGGGTCCGAGTAGGACTCGGGGATGGCGAAGTTGTTCGCCGCGTAGTAGTCGGTCGAGTTGGACGCGAACGAGTGCAGATGGAAGTCGATCCTGTGGATCGATCCGGACTCCGTCATTCCCTGGTCCCTCCGGAGCGCGCGCCGTCGCGGGTCGTCACCGCTGCGAGGGTTGCCCCGTCCGCCGTTTCGCGACGCTGCTCGTACGACTGCACGATGAGCATGGTGTCGCCCTCTCGTTCAGCTCCGGCGAGGACCGCGAGAAGATCTCGCGCGGATCGGCAAGTCGCTGCGGGTGTGGCTAGCGTGCGTGCCGTCGATCATGGTGCCCACCGCAACGAAGGTGACCACGCGCCCCGCACGCGGTCTCTACTTCTTCGCACGCTTCCTTCGCGACCCGCGCAACGTCGGCGCGATCTGCCCGAGCTCGCGAACGCTCGGCGAGCGCATGCTCGCCGGCCTCGACCTGCGGCCCGGCGACGTGGTGGTCGAGTACGGCGCGGGCACCGGCTCGCTCACCGAAGCGATCCACGCCCGGTCTCGCGACACCGGTGCGCTCCGCTACCTCGGCATCGAACGGGACGACGGCTTCTGCCGGATCCTCGCCGACCGGTTCCCCGCCTTCTCGTTCGCGAACGCGCAGGTCGAGGATGTTCGCGCCCTGCTCGCAGAACGCGGGCTGCCTCCGCCAAAGGCGATCATCTCGGGCCTGCCGCTCATCTTCTTGCCCTCGATGCACGACATCGTCGCGACGGCGCACGACGTCCTCGCGCCGGGCGGTTCGTTCCGCACGTTCAGCTACCTGCAGTCGTGGATCACGCCGCAGGCCCGCCGCCTGCGAGCCTGCATCCGCGAATGCTTCGGCAACTTCCGCCAGAGCGGCCCGGTCCTTCGGACCTTCCCGCCCGCCTTCGTGCTGCAGGGCGACAAACGCTGATTCCGGAGCGATGCCGGGCCGCTCGGCGCGTCTCACGGCACGATGCGCGGACAGCCGATGGTGCAGCGCATGCCGATGCGAATGGACGCGGAAGGCCGACCGACGAGCGTGGTGACGCACGTGATCCCGCCTGATGGATCGCCCTTCGTGTCGTTCGGTTCGCCCGGCGTGACGAGATGAAGATCGCGTCGTTCGTGCTGTTCGCGATGTGCGCCGCCTGCGCGTCGCTGACGACGATCGACCCGTCTTCGCCGCGCGAACGCGAAATCCGGGTCGCGGGCACGGATCTGTCCGACTGGAAAGGCATCGTGCACTGCCACGGCCGCCTGTCGCACGACTCGACCGGCACGCTCGAGGAGATCGTCGCCGCGTGCCACGAGACCGGCGTGCGGTTCGTGGTGATGACGGACCACCAGACCGAAGCATCGATCCGCGACGGCGCTCGCGGGATCGTCGACGACGTGCTGTTCGTCGTCGGCGCCGAGGTGCGGAGTCCGCAGGGCACGATCCTGGCGTTTCCGCTGCAGAAGCCGCTCGTGCGCTGGCAGCACGCCGGGCTGCTCGTGAAGGAGGCCGGCGAGCAGGGAGCGCTCGCCTTCGTGTGCCACGCCGAGCTGTGGAAGATCCCGTGGGCGGGCCTCGGCCTCGCCGGAGCGGAGATCGTCAACCTGCACGCCGGCGCGATGACCGCGAGCTACGCGGGCACGCTGGCAACCGCGCTGTTCCTCCCGCTGCGATCCCTGATGGAACGCATCTGCGTGCGTGACGACCGGGTGTTCGCCGAGTGGGACCGCGAGCTTCGCACGACGCATCCGTTCACGCCGGTCGGCGGCGACGACGCCCACGCGAACGTCCGCGTCTTCGGCCCGCTCGGCGGGACGATCGGCACCTACCGCGAGGTCTTCGCGACGCTCAGCACGCACGTTCTCGCGCCGCGACTCGACGAGGAGGCGCTGGTCGACGCGTTCCGTCGCGGACGCACGTACGTCGTGTTCGACGTGTTCGGCGACGGTTCCGGATTCGACTTCCGCGCCGTCGCCGGCGACGAGGTGCATCTTCCCGGTGACACAGTCGATGGCCGGCCCGGTCTCGTTCTCCGCGCGAGGACACCCGCCGTCGCCGCGATTCGCCTGCTGCGCGACGGGGCGCTGGCGGCCGAGAACGTCGGCGAGGCGCTGGAACTGCGCGACCCGGCGCCCGGCGTCTACCGCGTCGAGGTCGCTCGGGACGGCGACCCGTGGATCTTCTCGAGCACGATCCGCGTCGAGCCCTCCGTGGATCGCGGCGGGCGCTGACGCAGCGGCGCGTCAGAGCGTCCAGACGAAGCCGATCCAGAACCGCCCTTCGTTCTGGCTCGGGTTGCGGTCGTTCATCCGGCCGAGTGCGTTCGACACGTGATGGTAGAGCGCGCCGAGTTCGAGGCTGCATCCGCGGTCGACCGGGAACTCGACGCCGGGACCGAACGCGAACGTGAAGTTCCAGTCGGTGCCGCCCGGCGGTACCGGTTCGGTCGCGAGCTGGTAGCCGGCGCTGAGATCGAAGAAGAACGGCAGATTCTCGAACGGATGCAGCCGCATCAGCCCTTCGATCTCCCCGCTCTGCGCGTCGGCGCCGCCGATGAACCAGTTCCCGACGTTCAGGCCCATGCCGATCGCGAAGTCGTCGGCCAGGTGCTGCAGCACGTGCACTCCGAGGCCGGCGTCGTCCGTTTCGCCGTTGCCATCCCAGAGCAGGGACTTCTGCAGGATCGGGACTCCGTAGTACGCGCGCCCTTCGATCGCGGTGTCACCGGACCGATGCGAAGCGCCGGCGGTGCCGTCGCGCGCGGTCGGGAACGCCACCGAAGAGTGCGCACTCGTGCAGCCGACCGGGAGCAGCGAAGCGAGGGTCGCGAGCAGCGATCGGGCGCAGGGACACATCGTGGCGGCGCGTATCTTACGGCCGGTTCTCCGGGCCGCGATAGTCGCGGCACACGTAGACGTCGGCGGCGAGCACCTGCACGCCGAACTCGCGGACGACGACGCGCTCGACCTTCTCGAGGCTCCGGAAGTGCGCGGACGCCTTCTCGACCATCGCCGAACGTTGTTCGGGTCGCGTGAGGACGAAGATCGCGTCCTGACCGATGCGCGCCCGCGGCGGCTCCCAGTGATCGAACTGCAGCCCGGGCATCGAGAGCACGTTCTGAGCCATCGTCGGTTCGCCGCTGTCCGGCTGGCCCGGGATCACCTGGTGTTCGCCTTCGGCGTCCCACTCCATCCTCAGTGCGCGCCCGAGCTGCGCGGCGTCGCGGTAGTCCGCGCCGAAGAAGAAGATGTTGCCTTCGATCCCGTCCTCTTCGTCGATGCGGTCCTCCCACCGCTCCGCTGTCTTCGCGATCTCGTCCCAGCCGGTCCACGACGAACCGCGGCCCGACGGGATCATGCGGATCAGAGGCGCGAACGGGACGAGGAGCGGCACCAGCAGGAGACCGGGCGCCAAGTAGCGAACGGCGCGCGAGCGCAGCACCGCCGCGCCGCTCTCGCGCCACCAGACGATCATCGCCACGATCAGAGGCACGACGGCGGGAGCGAGCCAGTTGATCTTCACTTCGATCCAGATGGCGTTGAACACCATGTAGACCGGCAGCGGTGCGCCGAACGCGAGCAGCCAAAGCGAACGGGGGTCGCGCAGCGGGCGGCGTCGTGCGTGCCACCAGACGGCCGCCGGCAGCAACACCGCGAGGATCGGCTGGAAGACGCCGATCTGCCCCACTGCCATCTCGAGCAACCACCGAGTGCCCGCGTCGCCCTTCGCGAAACGATCTGCGGTCTGGAAGCGGAACGACTCGAAGTGGTTGGCGAGGTTCCAACAGATCACCGGCAGGAACACCGCGGCGGCGACGACCACTGCGAGCCAGGGAGCCGGCCGCTTCAGCTGCCGGCGCATCACGGGGTCAGCGACGAACAGTGCGACTCCGCCGACGGCGAGGAACGCCGCCGAGTACTTGCTGAGGAGCGCCGCGCCGGCCGCGGCGCCAGCGACCATCCACCAGCCGAAGCTCCCGCTGCGTGCGCGCCACAGCGCGAGCATCGTCAGCGTCCAGAAGCAGACGAGCGGCGCGTCGGGATTGGCGAGGAAGTGCGTCATCGTGAGGATGGGACTCACGAGCCCGAGCAGCACCCACGCGTTCCGCCCCTTCTCGTCGATGCCGAAGTCGCGCAGCAGCTGCCAGCCGAACCACGCGGTTGCCATGCCGCACGCCCAGGTCCCGAGGCGGATGCCCGCTGCGCCGTTGCCGAGCAAGTGCGTGCCGAGCCAGATCAGCCACGCGACCATCGGCGGGTGGTCGAAGTACGAGAGGTCGGGATGTTGGGCGTACGTCCAGTAGTACGCCTCCTGGGAGAAGACGGGCATCGCGATGCACAGCCAGGCGGTTGCGGCTGCGAGCAAAGCGAAGCTCACGGACGAGCGCGGGAGCGTGCGTGGCATGGCCGCCTCTTGGGCAAGGGTCGTACCGGGTCCTTCGCCGACGGGCAGCGGCGGTTTGGCGGCGGTTGGCGCCGGATCCCAGGCGACCGCCCCTCCCAGGCACGGCAGAACTTACACGTTGCCGTGTAAGTCCGTCGGCCCGGTCCGCTCAGCGCTTCGGCTTCTCGGGATGGCCGCCGCCGTGGCCCGCGCCCTCACCGCCCTCGTGCTTCGGCTTGTCCTTCTCCTTGTCCTTCGCCTTCTCGGCTTCCTTCTTCAGCTCGGACAAGGCCTTCTCCGCGTCGGCCATCGACCCGAAGCCCGCCTTCTTCACGGCGATCGTCTCCTCCTTGGGCGGCTGGCGATCGAACTTGCTCTTGCTCGCTTCCGCCGCCGCCTTCTCCTTCTCGTAGCTCTTCATCGCGGCTTCGAACGCCGCGTGTTTGTCCTTGCGCATGGTCTCGAGCGCGCCGTCGGCGACCACGGTCAGATGGCCGCCCGTCTCGACGACGGAGTAGGTCTCCTTCTTCTCGCCCTGCTTCTCGGGCTTGGCGGCCGGCGCCGGCGGCGTCTTTCCTTCTTGGCAGAGCGAGACACCACCGAGCAGAGACAGCGATGCAGCGAGCAACACGGAACGTGACACGACAGACATGGGGAACCTCCAGGGGAATGACGGCGGTCCGCCGTCGGCGCGCCACGACGCTCACGGGCAGGCGCCGCTCCCGCGCGGCCGACAATCTTCAGCAGCGTGCCCAAGTGCGGGCCGGCGGTCGGCTTGGTGCGACTCAGAAGCGGTGCACGACCAGGAAGCCGACTTCGTCTTCCCCGAGCACGGGAACGAATGCCACCGCCGGATCCGGTCGGATCGACGCCGCGTCCGACACTGCTTCGACGGCGAGGTAGCCGAGGAACCACCCGATCACGACCTGGGAGAAGTAGTGCCGCGAGCCCTGGAGTCGTGCGCCGGCGACGAGCGTCGAGCCCAGGTAGCACGCGCCGTCGACGACGATGTTGTCCTGCATCGAAGCGACGGTCAGGAACGGGATCGACCCGATGAATGCGTGGCCACTCACACCATTCGAGTGGCGCAACGGCTCCCATTCCGACGACGTCGTGTTGGCTGGGTCGTCGGGCCGGCCGGCGCCGATCAGGCGTTGCAGCGCGAGCACGGGTGGCGCGCCGACGAGGATCGCGCGCAAGGATCGTTCGCCCCATTCGCCGATCGCTTCGCCACCGAGGGCTGGCGCGATGATCGCGGTCGCCGCGAGCGTCGGGAGCACGTAGGCGCCGTCGCCGAACGGCAGCACATCGTCGCGGAACTCGGTCCACTCCTCGGTGCGCCACTCCGGCAGCACGTCTTCGTAGATGTCGCGATCGAGCTGCGAGTTCGCGCTCAGGGCCGCGAGCCCGAGGCCGCCGCCCAACGCCAGCATCGAACCCGTGTCGTAGAACTCCGCGTGGTCGGCGACGACCGTGTCGAACGTTCGCGCGAACCATCCCCGTGCCGGTCGGGGTTCGGGCTTCGCGGGCTCCTGTGCATCGGGTGAGCGTCGCGCGAGACCGAAGCAACCGGCGTGCACGCTGGCGTCGACCGTGCAGGCGGCGAGGCACGAGAGCAGCGCCGCCGCGAACCATGGTTGCGTCGACGTCGCGTGCGTGGGTCCCTTCATCGCGGCGAGCCTAGTTCACGGCTCCGCGCGGATCCACGGCGGCGTCCGGACCGAGGTCCGCATAGCGAGCGCTTCGAATGCCGAGCGCCGTCACCGCGGCGCGGTCGGTGAGGAACGCCAGTTCGCCGGCGTGCGGCCGACGATGGCCCGACGGATCGAGTTCTGCCATCGCGGCGTCCGGTTCGTGCGGATGCACCATCCACTCGACCGGCGTCGCGGGCAGTCGAGCCGCGACGCGGGCGGCGCGGCGGGCGAAGTCGTCGCACGCTTCGGTCGTCGTGCCGACGAACGGCAGGGCACGGAGGCCGGCGCTCTTCGCGACGCCCGCCGCTCTGCGGCCGAACGCGGAGAGGAGCACGAGCGTCGGCCGCAGAGCGGCTGCGCCGGCTCCGACTTCGCGCGGCAGGCGGGTCCAACCGATGCCGGCGGCGGCGATGGCGGGGAGGACCACGTCGCGCACGACCGGCATCACGTGCACGTGGTGGTGGCCGTTCACGTGCGTCGGTGCGACGCCGCGATCCCGCAGTGCCGCGAGCTGGGCGCCGAACTCGCGGGCGATCGCGGCCCGGTCGATCCGGCGCAGGGTCGCGGCGAGCAACGTGCGCGAGAGCCCGAGGAAGGCACCCGTGCGGTCGGTCAGACCGCGGATCGGTCCCGCCAGAGCGCGACCGAGCGTGAGCGAGAAGTGCAGGCCCGTTCCGATGCCGTGGTCGCGCGCGCAGCGAAGGCCGTCGTCGACCGCGGCGCCCGTCACGCACAACGACGCTTCGCGCACGATGCCAGCCGCCGCGGCCCGGCCGATGCCGCGGTTGACTCCTTCGCTGACTCCGAGGTCGTCGGCGACGAAGACGACGGTACGCATCGCGTCAGCCGAGTCGGCGTTGCTCGGCCGCGGGGCGAGTGGCGACGGGCGCTGGTTCGATCGACGGGTCCGATGCGGCGCCGGTCAACTCCCGGACGAGCGCGGGATCCGGGCGGTCGTAGACGCCACGCACACCGCGGCAACGGATGCGCGCCATGTCGCGCAGCATGCGGAGCGAGTCCGTCGCGAAGCGCACCGTCGACGGCTCCTTGCGGTAGAGGAACTCGACCGGGCATTCGTCGATTCGCAGGCCGAGGCGGCGCGCGACGAAGAACATCTCGACGTCGAACGAGAAACGGTCGAGGCGACACCGCGACGCGATCGCCCTGGCCGCTTCGCGCCGAAATCCCTTGAGGCCGGCCTGGGTGTCGCGGATGCCCGGCACGACCGCCATTCGCGCGAGATGGTTGAACACGCGGCCCATCGCGTGGCGCGTGTAGAGCTTCGGCAGGAACGTGGGCGCGATCACGTAGCGGCTGTCCGGATGCATGCGGCTGCCGTACGCGACGTCCGCGCCGCCGGCGAGCGCGCCGACGATCGTCGCGACGTCGTGCATCCCGTACGTGAGGTCGGCGTCGGTGAAGACGACGTGGTCACCGTTCGCGAGCAGGAAGGCGCGGCGCAGCGAGAAGCCCTTGCCGCGATTCCGCTCGTTGCGCACGTGCCGGAAGGTCACCGCGTCGGTGTTCTCGGTGCGCGCCGCGAAAGCGCGGATCACTTCTGCCGTTGCGTCCGTGCTGCAGTCGTCGACGACGAGCAGCTCCGCGACCG
Source organism: Planctomycetota bacterium (assembly GCA_016794565.1). Taxonomy (GTDB): domain Bacteria; phylum Planctomycetota; class UBA1135; order UBA1135; family UBA2386; genus JAEUHQ01. The sequence goes on from JAEUHQ010000004.1 coordinate 15,157, forward strand.
TGTTCCGCGTCGCGAGCCATGCCCGCGCCGTCGACAACGTGCCGTCCAGGAATGCGGCCCCGTTGTAGACGGGGATCGTGAGCGTGAGAGAGGCGGAAGGATCGGCCGGCATGGGCTCGGGATCAGGGGGCGCCGCGCCCGGCCATCGTCGCACCCTCGGGGCCGACGTTCCAGCCGTCGCGCAGTGCCCGGTGCACGAGCAGGAGCGTTGCGCACAGTGCGGTGGCGACGAGGTTCTGGCGCGTCCAGGGATGCTCGTGCTGCCAGGCGCGGTTGAGCGACGGGATGAAGTGATCGGCGAGGTACGAGATCACGAGGGCGGTCCAGGCGACGCGATCGCCCCGGCTCACCCGGCGCCACGCGGCCAGCATGCCCCAGCCGATGCTGGGACCGAGCAGTGCATACGTCACGCGCTCCGTCGCGGGGCCGAGCAGGAGGCACCAGCAGATCGTGAGGCCGAGCGCGTACTCGAACACCCGTTCCGCCGCGAGACCACGGCGTCGGAGTCGGTGACACAGCAGCGCGATCGCGCCGCCGGTCGCCACCTGCAGCAGGGTGAACGTCGTGCGTCCGATCGGCACGCCGCACGCGGCGGCCAAGGATCGAAGGTCGCGGTACGCGTTCTCGGGCAGCCCGGTCCGATCCTCGGCGCGCAGCAGATCGAACAGCGCTTCGTACTGCGCCGCGACGTAGCCATGTTCTTGCAGCAGGAACGGCAACCCGACGATCGCAGCGACGCCGAGTCCCAGCGGCAGCCACATGCGCGGTCGAAGGACCGCGAGCACGAGTCCGAGCGACAGCGGGTAGACCTTGATGGCCGTGGCGGCGACCACGCACGACGCCGCGGTCGTGTTGCGTCCGCGCCACGCCGCCAGGGCGGCGAACAGCAGACAACCGAGCACGAGTGTGTTGGGTTGGCCGATGTTCGCGCTCCCGACGACGCCGAGCGTCGTCAGCAGCCAGAACACGCCGCGCTCGCGGCTCGTCGGCGCGAAAGGAAATCCCGCACGGAAACACGCGCGCACGGCGAGCGCGAGGAAGAGCAGCATCGACCACCGCCAGACGACGCTGCCGGCCAACGGGCCCAACCACGTGAACGGGACCATCGCGGCGGCGGCCAGCGGCGGATAACGGAAGCCCGAGGCCTCCGCGTACATCGGCGCTCCGTCCGCGAACGCGCGCGCTGCGGGTGCGAAGACCTTGAACCAGACGTTCTGCCGCGCGAGGTCGGACTCGAGCGCGAGGCGAACGGCGACGCTCGCGGCCATCACCACGTAGAGCAGCACACCCGCCGTCTCCAGGCGGGAGTGGATCGGTGGCGGCTCCGGCTCCGACATGGTCGGGAAGGCTGCCGTCCGTACGGGCTCTGCGCAACCGCGACGCGGCGGCTGCACTCCCCGCGTGTGGCATGATGCGGCGATGCTCCAGTTCTCGCAGGCCGTGACCGCGATCGACTCGCACACCGCCGGTGAACCGACTCGCATCGTCACGTCGGGTCTGCCGTTCGTGCCCGGCGCGTCCATGACCGAGAAGCGCGCGCACCTGCAGGCGCACCACGACCACCTGCGCAAGGCGCTCGTGCTCGAGCCGCGCGGCCACGACGCCATCGTGCTGGCCTGCCTGCTCCCGCCGTGCGACCCGCGCGCGCAGGTCGGCGTCGTCTTCGCCAACGATGCCGGCTACCTCGCGATGTGCGGCCACGGCGCGATCGGTGTCGCCACGGTCGCGGTCGCCACGGGAATGATCGCGGCGGTCGAGCCGTTCACGGACGTCGTGCTCGACACGCCGGCCGGCGTCGTGCCGTGCCGTGTCGCTGTGCGCGATGGCAGGGTGCGCAGCGTGACCGTCACCAACGTGCCGTCGTTCCTGTTCCGGCAGCGCGCGATCGTACCGGTGCACGGCTTCGGCAAGGTCGCGGCCGACGTGGCGTGGGGCGGCAACTGGTTCGCGTTCGTCGAGGCCGACCAGCTCGGGCTGCAGGTCGAGAAGGGCCACCTGCCGGTGCTGATGCAGGCGGCGGTCGCGGTCCGCGAGGCACTCGTGCGCGAGCGGGTGTTCGGCGTGCACCCGGACCGCGGCGCGGACGAAGTGATCGACCACGTGAAGTTGTTCGCGGACTTCGACGGCGACGGGCCCGGCTCGCGCGCGCTCACGCTGTGCCCGGGAGCCGCATACGACCGGTCGCCCTGCGGGACCGGCACGTCGGCGAAGCTCGCGGTGCTGCACGGCAAGGGTGCGCTCGCCGACGGCGAGTGGTTCACGTCGGAGAGCGTGCTCGGCACGCGATTCCGCGCCCGCGTCGTCGCCACCACGAAGGTCGGCCCGTTCCACGCCGTGGTGCCCGAGGTCGAGGGCTCGGCGTGGATCACGGGCTTCCAGACGTTCGTGCTCGATCCGGACGACCCCTGCCGCTTCGGGATTTGACGCGTGGCCGGGGCGAAGTCATGGCGTCGACGGTTCCTGCTCGCGATCGTCGCGCTCGCGGCGGCGGCGGGCGCGGCCGAGTCGGGCACGCGCGTCTGGCTGCACTTCGTGGCCGACGAAGCCTCGTTCCAGCGCTACGCGTCGATCGGCGAACTGCGCGATCGCTACGGCGTGTTCGAGAGGTTCTGCACGCACCGGCACCTCGGCTTCGCGCTGGCGAAGGGCTATCGGAAGGGTGCCAACCGCCACAACGAGCTCGGTTTCCGCGGCGACGAGATCGCGCGCGAGAAGCCGGCCGGCACCGCGCGCATCGTGTGCTGCGGCGGTTCGACGACGTACGGCGAAGGCGTCGAGGACCACACGCAGTCGATGCCGGCGCTGCTGCAACAACAGTTGCGCGCGGATGGCCGCGCGGTCGAGGTGATCAATGCCGGTTGTCCGGGCTGGACGACCCTGGAGACGCTCGTGAACTTCGAGACGCGCGTGCTCGATCTGTCGCCCGACTGGATCGTCGTCTACCACGGCATCAACGACGTGCTGCCGCGCATGGTGTGGCCGCACGACGCGTACCGCGGCGACTGGTCGGGCTGGCTGTGCCGGGAAGAGCACGTGCGCGAGGCCTCGCTGCTCGAGCGCAGCGCGCTGTTTCGCGTCCTCTGCGTCCGTGCCGGGGCGCTCGAACCGCACGGCAGCATCATGCGCATCATTGGTGACGTCGCTCCGACGTGCCGTTCGTTCGCGTTCCGGGCGCAGCGCAACGCCGGCACGTATCCCGCGGGCATCTTCCGCGACACACCGGTCGAAGCGATGCTCGCGGCGAATCCGCCCGTCTACTTCGAGCGCAACCTCCGCAGCCTGCTCGCGGTCGCGTCGGCGCACGGCGTGCGCGTGCTGTTGTCCACGTTCGCGTTCCATCGCGGGTGGCCGGCCCAGGCCTGCATCGGCCACCCGGCCGTGCAGGCGGCGATCGACGAGACGAACGAGATCGTTCGCCGGATCGGTCGCGAGAGCGGCACGCCGGTCCTCGACCTCGCGCCGCAGCTCGTCGGGAAGGAGCTGTTCACCGACGGTGTGCACTTCACCGTCGCGGGCAACCGGAAGCGCGCCGATCTCGTGGCCGAGTTCTTCCGGTCGCGTTGATCGACGACGGCCGCGGTCTTCGCGTGGCGCTCGACCGCCGGACGTGCGGTCTGGAAACGACGCTGCCCGTGACCGCGGAGCAGCGGGCACGGGCAGCGCCGTCGCACGGTCGCGATCAGTAGAACTTGAGGGCGGACGGTTCGCTGGCGTAGTGCGACACCAGGTTGCCGTCGAAGAAGAGCACCGAGTGGTGGATCGTCATGCCGAGGAACTCCGGGTAGCCGACCGGCATCACGAAGGACGACGCGCCGATGCCCTTGCCGTTCGCGTCGGTGAAGCCGAGCGTGTTGACCCACAGGCCCGTGTTCGCCGCGTTGATCGACAGGATCGTCCACAGCGGATCCGGGTTGAGCGGGATCGTCTGCGCGCCGAGCGGCGAGCCGAAGCCGGGGCGCGTGCCGAGGCCGCTCGCGAGGACCAAGTAGAGCCCGTTGCCGTTGCTCGGGCCGCCGTCGATGGCGAAGTTCTGCGGGACGCCGCCGGTGACCGGGACCGCCGAGGGCTTCGCGACGAGGCTGCCGAGGTGGCCGCGGATGATGCACGCGGTCGAGCCGCCGATCAGGTTCGGGCGGTAGGTGAAGTCGCCCTGGTTGTTGAACATCGTCTGGCCGCCGTCGCTGCCGGCGAAACCGGCGTTGGACGACAGCGTGCTGATGGTGCCGGTGCCCTGGACCGTCGTCACCGTCTCGGTCTGGTCGATCACCACGACCATGCCGATCTGCGGCGTGTAGCCGTAGAGCACCGTCTTCAGGTTGACGCCGTCGGTGACTCCGAGGTTCACGAGCACGGCGCCGCCGTCGCGCAGCAGCGGGTTGGCGGTGATCGCCTGGAACGTGTAGCCCGGCAGGCCCGGGCACGCGTCGCCTTCGCGGGCGAGCATCTTCAGGTTTCCGGCCGAGCCGACCCAAAGCGCAGTGTCGTTGGCGGCGACCACGCTCGGTCCGGTCAGAGACCCGAAGAACGCGACTTCGCCGGCGTCGTTGACGGTCAGGCTGGAGTTGTTGACGGTGCCGAAGAGTTCGCCGCCCGAGAGGCCGGGGCATGCATCACCCTTCTGCATCACGACGGTCCAGCCGGCGAGTCCGCCGACCGTGACCACGTTGTCGTTGACGCCCGTCGTGATGCCGGTGCCGCTGATCGGCGACGTGATCGCGGTCTTGCCCGACCGCGTGAAGCACGCTGCGCCCTGGTTCACGGTCCAGCCGGTGGCGTAGACCACGCCGACCGCCATGCCGGGCACCTGATCGCCTTCGCGGGCGACGATCACGCTTTGGCCACCGCCCGGGGTCCAGATCGCGAGAGCGCGGTCGTTGGCCGTCGTCGCCGGCGGGCTGCCGAGCGTCGTCGAGAAGCTGATGGCGTGCAGGACCTGGCCGGCCTCGTTCAGCTGCATCGTGAACGACATCTGCGTCGCGCCGGTCGCGGGCACGGCGACCGAGCCGCCGGGGAACGCTTCTCCTTCGCGGAGCACGAGGCTCAGGGCGCCGATGGAGCCCGACACGAGGATCCCGTCGTCCGCGGTCGTCGATGTGCCGCCGAGCAGCTGGCCGCCGAAGAGCACGACGCCGGACGAGTTGATGTGCTTGTACTGAAGTTCGCTTCCACCCAGGAACGGACCCCACGTCTCGCCGGTCCCCGTCAGGGAGCCCACCGGGTCCCCTTCGCGCGCGAGGCACGTCATCGAGCCGACCGGGCCCCAGAAGAGCCCGGTGTCTGCGGTCGCGGGCGGATTCGCGCCGGCGACGCTGTCGTACAGTGAGCTCTGGAAGAACAGGAACTCGTTGTACGGGCTGATGCGCGGCGGGTTCGAGAGCACGCCGGAGGTCGCGGTACGGAGCAGGAAGCCGGGCAGGCCCGGCGCCGGGTCACCCGCGCGGACCACCATCCGCAGGTCGCCGTTCGTGCGGCCGAGGCAGAAAGCGCGGTCGTCGATGCCGCTCGTGGCGCCGCCGCCGGTCATGCGGACGCGGTAGAGGATCGTTCCGTTCTGGTCGATCGACGGGCTGTCGAAGTTGGACGTCGCCGAGACCGTGGCGCCCGGGGCCGGGGTGACACCGAACGCGGCCGGCGGCATGAGTTCGCCGATGGCATGCACCACCTCGCCGTACTGCGAGAAGAGGCTCTGGGCGGAGGCGGATGCCATGGCGCTGGTCAGCGCGGCGAAGGCGAGAATGGCTGTTCTGGCGGATGTGATGTTCATCGGGGTGCTGGGGATCAGCGACGATGCAGCCGGCAGAAGTGGGGGCGCCGAGGTCGCTGGTCTGGCCAAGGCGACGTTTCTCGGTCCGGAGCCGGAGGAATCCGGCGTGGGTTTCATTGCCAGGGCTCCGGCGACCGGGGTCCGGGTTCCGTCGGCCACGCGGGACTTCGCCGGTGGCATGGATGGCAGGGTCGAGTTGGCTATGGTTCGTTCCGCGATGCGCCTGACCCTGCTGCTGCTGCTGCTGGTGCTCGGTGGATGCGTCGGATTCCATCCGATGACCACCTCGCGCCCCGCGGGCGGTCGCTCCGAGCTCGACTCCACGGAAGGCGCCGCGGACGGCGTGCGCCTGCGGTGGCAGAGCGTCGGAACGACGACGCAGGGGCGGCCTTTGCGGATGACCAGATTGGGCCGCGGGCCGCGGCGGGTGCTCTGGGTCGGCGGGATCCACGGCAACGAACGCGAGGGTCGCGTCGCGACGGCCGAACTGCCGCGGGCTCTGGCCGCCGTGCCCGGAGCGCTCGAAGCGGTGACGCTGACGATCCTCGAGGACTGCAATCCCGACGGCACCGCGCAGAACACGCGCGGCAACGCGCGCGGCGTCGACCTCAACCGCAACTACCCGGCGCGCAACTTCCAGTCGAGCCGTCTGTTCGGCTTGCGCCCGCTGGATCAACCCGAAGCGAGGGCGCTGCACGACCTCATCCTCGACGAAAGGCCGCACCTCGTGATCGTCGCCCACAGCTGGCACGACGACCACTTCATCAACTTCGACGGCCCGGCCGAGCACCTCGCCCGCCGCTTCTCGGCGCGATCGGGGTATCGCGTGAAGCCGTCCGACTCGTTCGCGGCGACACCCGGTTCGCTCGGGTCGTGGGTCGGCCGCGAACTCGGCGTGCCCATTCTCACGCTCGAATATCCGCGCGGCCGCCAGCCGTGGGCCGCGTGGCACGAGACGCGGGAGGCGATCCTCGACGTCGTCCTGTCGGGCTGACCGATGCTCCGCTGGCTCGTGCTCCGGATCCTCGTGATGTCGCTGACGCTGCTCGGCGTCACGCTCGTCACGTTCGTGGTGCTCGACAGCGCGCCCGTCGATCGTGCCGAGATCGAGGCGATGCGCGGCGCGCAGGACAACCCGTTCGCGGATCCGTCGTCGCGCGACGAAGCCGTTTGGCAGTTGCGCGTGCACTACGGAATGGTCGATGCCGCGACCCGCCAACCCGTGCCGCTCTGGCGGCGCTACGCCGCGTGGCTCGGCAGTGCGGCGCGGTTGCGGTTCGCAGGTCCGAACGAGGACCACGCGGCGTTCTGGCGTCGCTTCGCCGACACCGTGCCGGTCACCGCCTGGCTCGGCGGGCTCGCACTGCTCGTCGCCTTCGGCCTCGGCCTGCCGCTCGGCGCGTGGTGCGGCATGCGCGTCGGCACTCGCGGCGACCGTTTCTTCGCACGCGCGACGTTCGTGCTCGCCGGTGTGCCCGAGTTCCTGCTGGCGATGTTGCTGGTGCTCGCGCTCGCAGGTCGTCGACGCATCTTCCCGGCGAGCGGACTCCGCAGCGACGGCGCCGGCGAGTGGTCGCTCCTCGCGCAGGTCGCGGACTTCGCGTGGCACATGGTGCTGCCGGTCACCGTGATGGCGATCCTGCCGGCAGTGCTCGTCGTCCGCTTCGTCCGCGACTCGATCGCGCGGGCCGTTCATCAGCCGTTCGCGCTGAGTCTCCGGGCGCTCGGCACCGAGCCGCACCGTTTGCGCCGCCGCCTGCTGCGCAACGCGCTCGCGCCCGCGGCGACGCTGGCAGGCAGCCTGCTGCCGATGCTCGTCGCAGGTTCGATCGTGGTCGAGAACATGTTCTCGCTCGACGGCGTGGGGCACTTGGCGTTCACCGCCGTGCTGCGCCAGGACCAGGCGATGGTGATGGCGATCGTCGTGCTCACTTCGGGGGCGACGCTCGTCTCGCTGCTTCTCTCGGACCTGTTGCACCGCGCGGTCGATCCGCGCGTGAGGCTCGTGAAGTGAGCACCGCTCCGACTCAGGACACCCAGCGTGCGCGAACGTCGCGGCTCGTGCCGGCCTTCGGCCTCGCGGTCGCGCTGGTCGGTGTCTTCGCGCCGCTGCTCGCGAACGACCTGCCGCTCGTCGCCCGTGTCGGGGACCGCTGGGCGTTCCCCGCGTTCGCGGACTGGCTCGGCCGGGCCACGGCCGGCCCGAACGACCTGTCGTGGAAACAGTGGTGGTCGCGGTTGCCCGCCGGCTCCGAGGACTTCGCGATCATGCCGCCGTGGCCGTACGGCCCCGCCGAGACCAATCCCGCGCTGTTCCGCGGCGGCCCGTCGATCGCGCACCCGCTGGGCAACGACGACACGGGCCGCGACGTCGTCGCGCGCCTCGTGCACGGCGCCGGCACCGCCGTGCGCATCGGCGGGGCGTCGGTCGCGATCGCCGCGTTCGTCGGTGTGCTGCTCGGTGCGGTCGCCGGTCTGCGCCGCGGCGTCGCCGACTTCACCGTGCAGCGGCTCGTCGAGGTCTTCCTCTGTTTCCCCAGCCTGCTCTTCCTCCTGTTCGCGACCGCGTTCTTCGGCAGTTCCACCGTCGGCATCGTGGTGGTGATGGCGTCGGTGTTCTGGATCAGCTTCGCGCGCGTCGTCCGCGGCGAACTGCTCTCGCTGTGTGAACGCGACTTCGTGCTCGTCGCACGCGGACTCGGCGTGTCCGAGTGGCGCATCCTGTCGCGCCACCTGCTGCCGCAGGTCCGCAGCCAGGTCGGCGTGACGGCCGCATTCTGCATGGCGAACGCGATCACGACGGAGTCGACGTTGTCGTTCCTCGGCCTCGGCCCCGGCGCGACGGTGGCGTCGTGGGGGACCATGCTGCGTCAGGGCAGCGAACTCGCGCCGCTCGGCGTCTGGCACCTCTGGTTGTTCCCGGCGGTCGCGGTGGTCGCCGTGATCGGCACCTGCCACGTGCTCGCGGACGGGCTGCGGCGCTCGACCCCGCGCTGACCTGCCGTTCAGCCGCCGCGGGTGTGCATCTCGAGGTGCGGGTCGTCGCGCAGCCGCGACGGTCCGAACAACGCCCGCCGCTCGGGCAGTGCTGCACGTTCCTCGGCGCCGCGGTCGCGCCGTGCGCGCCACACCTCGGCGATCCGCGCCGCGATCGTCGCGTCGTCCGCGCCGCTGCGCAGGAGGGCCCGCAGGTCCGTGCCGTGGGTCGCGTAGAGGCAGGTGAACCACGTGCCGTCCGCGGTGAGGCGGGCGCGATCGCAGGTCGCGCAGAACGGTTGCGTCACCGACGCGATGATGCCGAACGTCGTGCCGCAGCGCAGCGCGAAGCGTTCGGCCGGCGCACTGTCGGCGCGCGGGATGGCCTGGATCGGGCCGAAGCGGTGTTCGAGGATCGACAGGATGCGCGCGCGCCCGACGACGCGGTCGG